>CAZNTR010000141.1:0-10074 GCA_964575925.1 uncultured Chitinophagales bacterium | reverse complement strand
TCTTACCCCAATTATCAGTAGTCTGATTCATAACACCAAACTGAACTTTCAGACCATTTAAAATCATATACCCAAAAGCCAAATAAAATCGGTTTCGATCAAAAAACTCAACGGTTCTATTATCGCCAATTTCGCGCTCTCCATTCATAAAGAGCTCGTTATAAAAAGCCAAATACATAGTTTTTGCTTCAAAAGAAGTAGTATTCAAAGGTATGTTAATAAATAAGTTATATCTGTAACGTGTTCTAAAATCTTGTCCTTCAACAAAGCGTTGTTCGTAACGAAAACGGTGATTTGTATAAACACAATCGCCAAATTTTACTGGAAATAATGCTTCTTGGTACATTCTGCTTTCCAAACTCATTGGTTTATCAGAACCATAAGCTCCAGTTGTTACATTTCCATAACCAAGAGTAAATTTTATTGCTGCGTTTTTTGGTTTATAGGTAATTCCGCCACGAATCAATAATTGTTCTAAATCACTGCCACTATTCCAATTCCGAAATTGAATATCACCTTGAAACCCGAAAGAACTTTCTTTTGAGGAGCTACTAAAAAAAATACATATACCAAGCACCTAATTTATCTTCATTAATTTGAGCAAAACTAAAAACAGGGAAGAGGAAAGAAATGCAAATAATGCTTAAAACTATATTTATCATCATCTTGAAAAACGTAAAACTATTGATTTAAATAACACTTTAAACATATTATTGAAAAGCATTAACACGTCAATATAGAGTATTTACTTTAGTATTCGATAAAATTAAGTAGGCATGGTAAACAAAACAAGATTTAAGATTTACTTGGCTTAATATTTTATAGATATCAAATTTATAATAGTAGCATTTACTATTTCAGTTGCTTCAAAAAAAACTCACGAATTACTCCGTTTTTAGACCTGCGCTCATTTAAGCAATAGGAGATGTCATCAAATTCTGAATGAACCAATTCATCCTAAAACAAATTCTTGCACCTTGAATGAATAAGGTAGAGATCTTAATTGCAAATTCTGTTTAAAAGCCCACAATACTCAAAGAGACTAAAAACTTAGAAAAGTATCTTCTAATATTTTTTTTATTCGCTGTATAGCTATAATAAATAGCAACTTATGCTATTAGTGAGAAAATAAGTACATTTTTAACCGTCTGAATATTACAACTATTTACAAATAATAACATTTGAATTCTAAAAAATAATAAGTTATTGATATTAAATAACTTACTATGATTATATATAGAAATTAGTTAAGAATAGGCTCTTGACAAACCCCCTATAAGTAGAAGCATTGATTTATTCTCAATCAAATGCTTCAAGCAAACATTCCCATCAAATAGTAAAGGAGTCTCTTAAATGGAACCAAAAACAACTTGCAAATTATGCAAATGTGTTATTCTGCAAAGAACCGCTGACAGAAACAAAGGTTATTGTGAACCTCATTTATTATACTCAAAATCCTATTTAGAAAAATTGGATTTGATGAACAGTAAAGTCACCTATTATCACATGCTAACAATCTATGATATTGATTTTGATGAGTTTTCTAATGAAAAGAATGAAGACCTTGTAAAACTCCTAACTAGAATGGAAGATGGCGATGAATTATGTAAGTTTAATGCTGTTGCAATTTCAGATAAGGTAAAAAATTATGTCGCTATTGGTTACGCTATAATTCGTGGCGAAGAATGGTTCGACGGAGTTGAAATGCATAGATCGACCAATTGGGAGTATTATAAACAATTTGAAAATGATTTGAATTTTGACTCACCTTTTGATGAATGTACTGAGTTTAACGAAGATTTTGATTTCGATGATGAAGACGATGACGATTATGATTATGACTTTTAAAATAGTTTTCGAGATATAAATTGAGTGGTCAGATAGTCAATATTGGCCTATTTGACCACTTTATTAGTATTCCAAAAAATCAAAAAGTAGTTTACAATTATAGTTTATTCAATTACACTGAAAATCTGTACCGTATTAATATCTCATTTAGACTATAAACCCATGCCAATTAGCGATACTCAATTACTCGAAATTATCCACGTTGGAGAAACCTTTTTAGAAAAGCGCAGATCACCTGAAGAATTAAGAAATCAAATTGATATTGGCTATCGTATTGATGGGCAGTATGTTTTTATTTATGAAACTCGACCGAAATGGACTAATCCATCCGATTTTAAGGAGAGAGATATCGCTAAAGTCACTTTTGTTCAAACCCAGAATGTTTGGAATGTATTTTGGATGAATTCAAATCTTAAATGGATTGGTTATAAACCTATAGCATTGGTTAAAACCATCAAATAGTTTTTTGATTTTGTTGATAAAGATGAACATAGTTGTTTTTTGGGGTAGGAGAGCTACATTAATTTTAAACAAATATTAAGACATCTTTTTGGCAGATACTTATGTAGTTTTGATGATAAGAACCTTGCCACAATAAAAACCGTCGTCTTTAATCATCACCATTTTGTTAAAAATGGCGCTGTTCTCGAAATCCTTTTAGAACAACAAAATTCCTATTATGCTACATCATGTTTTCAAGGCTAACACATCACTTAACTAATACCCAATAAAAACAATTCTCTATAAGACTTTTTTATAAAGTGATATAGAAATATCGTTTAATTCTTCCTGAACCTTTTTAACCTGAGTATATCCAAGATTAGTAAGAAATTGAATTGCTGAAGTATTTTCTTTCAGAACGCTTATTTAACTCAACTTTCGGACTTCAAAAATAAGCTTACGATTTCATTGGAACTAGTGAATTGCTCGAAATCGATGGTGGCATATTTATTACATAAATGGGCAATATTTTGAACAGGGTTATCAGAAACCAATAGCTGACTAACCTCAAATAAGATGATTTGAATACAAGTTAGCATGGCGAGGGCTTGTAATTCTTCCCTATGAGCTTTAAATATTCCCGGAATTGTTTTTTCATCTTTGTGTTTGCGTTTGGCAAATTCCAGCATCATGTATCTGATTAAATCGATAGACAAATGCGCAATAAGCTTGGGAAATTTGCGAGATTCTTAATCATGTTGCATGCCCAAATGTTGCTTTGCATTGTTAAAGAATTCTTCAATATGCCAGCATTTTGAATAGATTTGAGCGATTTCTTCCGCCCTTAGCGTCATATCTGTGCTTGCAATAACATTTCATATTTCGGCGTGTTCAGCGTCAGTTACAAAGAGTAATTTTACCTGTGGCCCATTGAGCATGTGAACTTTCTGGCGTTGCAGTTTGCCCCATTTGTGCTGGATGAAGTGCTTGCGCTTTACAACACAATGACGATAGAAGTCTTCAGCGGTAAAAATGCGTTGCCCAAGCTTATATAATTGTTGGGGACTTTTCTTTACCATGCAAACAACGGGTATGCTTTGGGATAGATTGAACAAGATGCTTGCATGGGCAAACCAAGAGTCATTACACGACATAATCGGCTTTTATGCCTTGCGAAAGCGCATGTTTGACCATTCTTACCATAAGATCTGTACCCTTTTAAGTGGCAGCGGCAATGCGCTCGGCAACGGGATAAGATAGTTCATATTCAGGGTCTGGACCGTAACGTTTTTCCTGATTAGCATTCGTTAGCAACTCAAACTCTAGTGGAATTAAGCTATGCCCATCTGACCAACATAAATTGAGTATGCGTAATCCTTTGAAATAAATACCCTTGCAATGATCGAACATTTTCCCAAGGTATTCGACTTTTTTACTGCAATCTCGTTTAATGGATGTGTCATCAATAATGACCACTTTTTTTGTTTCTCACTAGTTAAATCAAGCAAGAAAGTGATAAGTGGTTGTGCTACCAAGTAGATGAATTTACTCCAGTTATGTAAAGGCTTAGATAAAAATTCATAGTACACACTTCTATGTGGGGCTTCCTTAGAAGAGAACAACTTAAGAGGCGTGTCGATAAAGGCGAGGGCAATAAGATTGCGCAAAAGCAGAGTCGGTTTGGCTCCACATCGTTTGTCGAAGCCACATTGAGAGATTATTTTACTGGAAGTGAATTGTTGTGTCCCTTTGCGAAGCCAAGACACATTAGTAAGACAATTAATTTGTATTTTTGGAAACATGGCTATAGTTCTAAGTAATTGTTCTTTATGTTTTTAGCTGAAAAATATACAATAAAAACGGCACTATATTCATACTTAATTTATTTAATAACAATAACTTATCCTTTGAAAATAGGCAATTTATTTTAGCTGCGATTCCTTAAAAAATGAGGTCCGAAAGTTGAGTTATTATTTGAATTCAAAATATGTTCATTTTCAATACATTAAGAATCTAGGATTCATTGTCAGAAAAAAATGGACATCGAGAACCCAATCACGATTGAAAAAAATAAAATGGAATTTAGAAGTATAAATCCTCACAACGGGGAACAAATTGGAAATTATCAATCACTAACTAAAGAAGAGTTGGAAAAAAAGCTAAACAATAGCCAAAAAGCTTATGAATTGTGGCGGAATGTTTCCCTTTCAGAACGATGTTCTTTGTTAAAAAAAGCAGCTCATATTTTACGAGATAACACCGAAGAGTATGCAAGAATGATTACTCTTGAAATGGGAAAACCAATTTCAGAATCAAGAGCTGAAGTTTTAAAATGTGCTTGGGTTTGTGAATATTATGCAGAAAATACACCTACATTTCTTGAAGATGAAATTATCCAAACGGATGCTAATCATAGCTTTGTGAAATATGATCCTATTGGAAGTGTTTTGGCTATTATGCCTTGGAATTTTCCGTTTTGGCAAGTATTTAGATACGCAGCACCGACCTTGACTTCTGGAAATACTGGATTATTGAAACATGCACCAAATGTTTTTGGATGTGCTGAAATGATTGAAGATGTATTTACAAAAGCGGGTTATCCTAATCATGTATTCCAAAATCTGATTGTTAATCATAATCAGGTTGAACAAATTATTGCACACAAAGGTGTTAAAGCAATTACCTTAACTGGGAGTGAACGAGCAGGTTCAGCAGTTGCAGCTTTAGCAGGGAAATACATCAAAAAAACCGTTTTAGAATTAGGTGGAAATAATGCGTTTATCGTTTTAGAGGATGCCGATATTGATAAAAGTGTGAAAATCGCAGTCACTGCCAGAATGTTAAATGGCGGCCAAAGTTGTATCGCAGCAAAGCGTTTTATCCTTGTTGAAAGTATTTATGATGAATTCATACATAAATTCATAAGAGAAGTAAGTGTTTTGAAAGTAGGAAATCCGATTGATGAAAAAACGCAAGTTGGTCCTTTGGCACGAATTGATTTAGCCAATCACTTGAATAAACAAGTTCAGGATTCCATGAGAAGAGGAGCTGAGTTAGTATTTGGTGGAAATCAATACGACTGTTTCCATGAGCCAACAATTTTAGGAAATGTTACTCCAGGAATGCCAGCATTTGACGAAGAAACATTTGGCCCTTTGGCGGCAATGGTAAAAGCCAAGGACATCGATCATGCTTTTGAACTTGCAGAAAATTCCAATTATGGATTGGGTGTTTCAGTTTGTACAGAAAATATTGAAAGGGCAATAAGTTATGCTTCAAGAATTAGTGATGGGGCTTACTTTATAAACGAACTCGTGAAATCAGACCCAAGATTACCTTTTGGTGGAACTAAACTTTCTGGATACGGCAGAGAATTAGCTAAAGATGGAATGATGGAATTTGTGAATCGCAAAACGGTCTATGTGAAATAAAAACAAATGTCATGCTGGGCCCGACCCTGCATCTCTGCCTAAGCACAAATTTGGCACAATCATAGCGCCTGCGTCCTCGCAGGTGATTTAAATAAAGTAAGCGTCCTCGCTTACAACAATAAAAGTTTAGAATAAGGAAATATGCAAGGATGCTGATTCAAAACATAGAGCCAATAGCATCGTTTACAACAAAAACCGAGTTTGAATTTTGATATCAGCGAGGACGCTGATTCTTATTTTAAGCAACATTGAGGACACTGGCGCTGAAATCAAAACAAAAAAATAGCTTACAAAAAGAAAAAAGCACGAATTCTTTACCTCAAATAAGCTAAATTTTGTTTTCGGAAAACGCTAATTCATTCAATGTTAGATCGTTCCAAATTAACTGAAATACTCCTTAATTCACTAAGTGCGGAGCTTCTTAGATTAAGAAATAGAGAAGTCATCCTCATTTTTCTTTCAGAAACATTTACAAAACAGCAAGGAACCCTATCTGAGGAAATCATTCATACAAGATTAGCAGATTATCTAGAGTTCAAACAAATTGAATCGGATGAGGATAGTGAAATTGAAAGTACCGATTCCTTCGATATTAAAGCTAAAAAATATATTCAAAACTGGACTAACAAGGGATTTCTAACAAATTATCAGGATGAAAGAGGAGAGATATTTTATGAACTTTCTTCACATTCAAACAAAACATTAGACTGGCTATCAAGCCTAAAAAAAGAAGATTATATTGGGACAGAATCGAAATTCAAGAATATTTTTAACCAACTAAAAGAACTAGTTGAATACACCAATGATGATGCAGAGAAACGAATTCAATTACTCGAGGACAAAAAATTAGAAATAGAACAACAAATTCAACGAATAAAAATTGGTGAAGACATTTGCGTATTTGAAGAATACGAAATTGTGCCACGGTTTAACCAAATTAATCAATCAGCCAAGGAATTGTTATCCGATTTTAAAGAAGTAGAAGATAATTTCAAAGAAATCACAAAAAATATTTACCAGAAAAATGCTGATGGAACTCAAAAGAAAAACGATATTCTTGAATTTACATTTGAAGCGTTAGATGAATTAAAAAACAGCCAACAAGGGAAGAGTTTCTATGCATTTTGGTCATTTTTATTAAATCCTGATTTACAAAATGAATGGGAAACCTTAACTAAAGAACTTTATAAAACACTAGAAGAAAAGGGTATAGGTACGAATGATCTCTTTTTAAAAGGAATGAAAAAGCATCTGCATCAATCTGGGCAAAAAGTTTACAAAGCGAATGATAAGATGGCTGAAAAACTCAGCCGGATTATTAGAGAAAACTCCGCTTCAAAATCTGAAATTACCAAAAATGTGATCCAAGAAATTAAAAAAAATCTACTAGAAATTAGTAAATCAAAGAAAAAACCTGATGTGTCTTTAGAACTTGAAACAGACGTTGAAATCTCGATTCCTTTTGAAAGAAAATTGACGTTTCAGCAATCGGAAGAAGTGACGTACGCTTCACAGCCAAAACTTGCCGATGAAGATATCAGCCATTCTAATCATTTAATTAAGTTATTTGCTCATTCCAATATTGACAAAGAAGTACTTAGAAAAAGGATTAAAGCTGTTCTTAGGAATAAATCCCAAACAACTATTTTTGAAGTCATTGAACAAAATGGCGGAATTGAAAAAGGTTTACCAGAGTTATTTGGCTATTTGGGAATCATAAAAGAATTTAAATATTCCATAAGTTCAGAAAAAACGCAAAAAATTACCTTTAATATTGAGCAAAATAAATCCATTCACATTCCAGAAATAATTTTAACTAAATGAATAATTTGGAGAAACTCATTCAGCCCTATTCTAAGGCGATCGTAAAATTACTCAAATCGCCTATAGAGAGAAAAAACGAATCATTGTGGAATGATGTAATTCATTATCAAATTGAAATTCAAGAGTTTATAGCTCAAATTGGCTTAGAACTTATTGTAAAAAAAGACGAAGGATTTGCTTTTGTAAAACAATTTGAGGATAGTGAAGGCGCCACTTTAGGTCTCATTACAAGAAGACAAATTGGATTTGAAGCAACAATAGTTTTAATTGTATTAAGACAAAGTTTAGAAGAATTTGATAGTAATCCGGTTCAATTTCAAGTTGCTGAAAAGTTTATAACAAATACGGAAATAAAAGAAGAAGTGGAGTTATTTCTTCAAGAAGGGTATAATAAGTTAAAGTTTCAGAAAGACTTAGATAGTTATATCAATAAAATTGTCGAATTGGGCTATTTAAAAGAGATTAGTAAAAAAGAAACGGAAATTAAATATCAAATACATCGAATCATTAAAGAAAAAGTAACGGTAGATGTTTTACAAGAGTTTAAATTAAAATTACAAGAATATGTTGAGTCTATTTAGTACGAGTTCTGCAAAAGCTGGGTTTAGGCTTCACTACATGGAAGTGTATAACTGGGGAACCTTTAACGAGAGAGTGTTCAGAATACAACCACAAAGTAATAATTCCTTGTTAACAGGAGCAAACGCCTCAGGAAAAAGCACATTTATTGATGCTTTATTGACTCTTTTGGTTCCGGTAAAAAAAGATAGATTTTACAATCAATCATCAGGAATTGATAAAAAAGGGGATAGAACCGAAGAAACCTATGTATTGGGTCATTATGGAAATATTCAAAAAGAAGGGGAATACACTACTTCCACTCAAGCTTTGAGAGATAAATCTTGTTATTCAGTAATTCTGGCTTCTTTTTCAAATAGTGATCAACGGTCAATTACCATTTTCCAAGTGAGATGGTTTTCGAATGGAGAATTGAGAAGGACTTTTGGAATTTCCCATGTACCATTAACTATCGAAACGCATTTTAAGGGATTTGATAATAAAGGAAATTGGAGGAAACGCTTAGATAAAACGTATAATGCACAAAGTCACAAAAAAAAGATCGAGTTTTTTGATGGACCAACATCGTATGCTGAGCGATTAGCACATCTTTTTGGAATGCGATCAACAAAAGCTTTGAGTTTGTTTAATCAAGTAGTTGGTGTTAAGGTTTTAGAAGACTTGGATGAATTTATTCGTATGAATATGCTTGAGGAACAAGATGCGGAAGCAGAATTCATTCAATTAAAAGAAAGTTTTCTCACCTTGATGGACGCAAAAACAAATATTGAAAAAGCAAAAGAACAAATTGCACAATTGACACCCATCGATGAAATTGCTAAGAAACTCAGCACTATTCAATCTGAACTTGAACAGTTAAAACGATCTAAAGAATTTTCGGTGTATTGGTTTGCAAAAAAGAAATCGGATTTAGCCGCAAAAGAACTGCTAAAAACAAATGAAAAACTAACTTTACTTAACGCACAATTATCTGAATTAAGAGATAAAGAAGAAGCGTACAAACAAGAGGAAAGAGCATTATCCATTTTGATTGAAAGTGACGAAGTTGGTAGTAAAATTAAAGATTTAGAGAAAGACATTAGAAGTTTAGAACGATCTAGAGAGTTACGATCAAAAAAATTAGATGACTATAATAAACTAGCAGAAGTCACGGACTTAGATGCAAATCCCAATGAAGAAATATTTAAAACGAACCGAGAAAACGCAAGTTTTAAAAAGACGGAATTAGAATCAAAACGTTTAGAAACAGACGAAATATTACGATTAGCTAAAAACAAACGAGAGGAAATAAAAAGTAGTCTAGATGAAAAAGTGGAAACGATTTATGCGCTACAAAAGAATAAAAACAATATAACTGGTCGAGTTGCCGAAATTAGAGATGAAATTATTGAAATAATTGGCGCGACTAAAGAAGAAATTCCATTTATTGGAGAGCTTATTAAAGTAAGAGAAGATGAATCTAACTGGGAAGCATCAATAGAAAAGGTTTTACACAATTTCGCGCTACGATTAATCGTCCCTGAAAAATATTATACTCAAGTGAATGAATATGTTAATAAAACCAATTTAAAAGGCAGAATTATCTATCAACGTTACCGAGGTTTTACTTCATTGGCGAATATGCATAATGCAAGTACTTCTCAAAATGCCTTAATTAACAAATTGGAATTCAAACCAAAAAATATTTATGCTGAATGGTTAGAAGATAAGATTTCAAATCAATTTAATTATGCTTGTGTGAAAGATTTAAAAGAGTTTAATCTCTATGATGAAAAAGCCTTAACAAAAGAAGGTTTAATTAAGTTTTCAAAAGGAAAACATGAAAAAGATGATCGAGCCCATGTAACTAAAAGAGAAAATTATGTTTTAGGATGGGATAACAAAGACAAAATTCGGCTTCTTCAAAACGAGATAAAATTACTTCAAGAACAAGAGAAGAAAGAAATACAAG
>CAZNTR010000140.1:0-10159 GCA_964575925.1 uncultured Chitinophagales bacterium | reverse complement strand
TTCGAAGTAGCTGATATTGATAGAAATGATAACTATTGGCCGCAACGTTTGAATCCAAGTCGTTTTGAAGTCTATAAACAACGCTTTGGTGGAAGTGGTGGGCAAAATCCTATGCAACGTGCAAATAGTAATTAATGCAAGAAATTGTTCATTTTAAACAAAAAAGGCAGCCAATGGTTGCCTTTTTTGTTTAATAGCCTGATTTCGGGTTAACAATTAATAGGATAATTTTAATTAAAACCCAGAATAACCAATAGAGAATGTCATTTGGCTTAGTAGTGATACCGAAGATAACGTGGTACGATTTTAAAAACCATGAAATGCTATCTCGAATTTATGACCCAATTATTCAGATATTCTGGGTCAGAGCCCAGAATGGCGACATTTATTTTTCCTATTTTTATTTTATTTTTTTATCCCGAACTCAGATTAATAAGAATTTGACTAATGAGTCCACTCCAAAAAGTCGATTCTTTCGGTTTTCACCCTTCCAAATCCTACGAATTCGACGAATAGCTTGCTAAAACTACTTTTCGGAGTACACTCACTAATTGTTTTATTCTTGAACACATTCCAGAAAGTCGATTCTTTCGCATGTTACCCTTCTAAATCCTGCTAATTTGCCGAGAATCTTGCTAAAAACTACTTTTTGAATAACTACCTTTGAAAGCAAACACAATCTTGAAAAATCAATTAAAATTCAACACTTCTTTTAGCGTTTTATAACTTAACGGTTTACTAATAAAATCTTGAACGATTGAATATTTTCTTGCTCTATCTTGATCGTTCTTATCAACAGAGGAACTTAACATATAGACTTTTACTGCTACTTTTTTTTCTTCTAAATGTTGAAGAAATTCCCAACCATTCATATTTGGCATAAAAATATCCAAAAACAAAATATCTGGTTGTTCATTACAAACTTCGATAAGCGCATGTTTTGAATCGGTAAAATAACGATCATCTAAGTTAACATCCTTAAATTTTTTGAACATCATTTCTAAGATGCTAAGAAATGTTGAATCATCATCAACTGCCGTGATTTTCATACTGTTCATTGGTCTAACTTACTTGATTGATAAAAATCAGAAATAAATGAATCCGATGATTGATGAATGATTTCTTGAACATATCGAACTTCGGAATCGAGACGTTCTGATTCTTTTTTAATCGTATTTAACATTAAATCTCGCTCATCTTGCTCTAAATCTTCAAAACATTCCATTAAAATTGAAACCGCACATAAATATTTGCTAGAGGTGCTCTAACTTTATGAGAATTGAAAAAAGCATACTGCAAAAGCTTCTCTTTTTGTTCATTAATATCTTGTGTTCGTTTTAATACTGTAGCTTCTAGGTTTGAATTGTGATTTAAAATAGTCTCGTTTTTCTGACTAATTTCAAAATGTTGAGCCATGATAACTTGAATGGTTTGGCTGTATTGATCTTTCAAATACCAAACAACCCAAGTTGTGATTATATATGTAATTGAAATCATTACCGTTTTACTCAACACTGGAGCCATTCGGTATTGCATCGAAATGTAGTAAAAATCTTTGTTTACAAATTCTATAGTAAATAGAATGACCATCATTAAGGTAAATAAAACTAAATATTTATTTCTATAACGTTTTGATATTAATACAATTGAGATTATATGCACCACTAAGAAGTCTAAAACTAGCCCTACCCCTAAACCTTTATTATTGTACCAAGCAATGATAAGGAGAGTATTTACAATTGCCAAAAAAATAGGTATTTGATGCTCTACTTGATCCGTTTTCTTGCTTAATTTTAAAAAAATAAAAGCAAAAGTAATTCCTATTAATTCCAATATCATATCTGGAATGGTAAAATCTAAAAAAATGTCATGTATAAAAAGCAACATTGACGCTACGATACAAACGATTAAACTATTTCTAAATAAATTTGTCTCTAAAGAATTTTCCGAGATTTTCTGCTGCATGATTTAATGATTTTTGAAAAATTACGTATTTAATTACCGATTTACATCATTAATTAACGAAAACTAATTCATTAATATTGAACAAATTTACTTCTCTTTATCCTTTTCAACTTTTAAATTAATTAGGATATAATTTTATTACTTAACTAATTTTTCGTAAATAATGATAATGGCTATTTTAAAGGAGATTATATTTAACGTCGTGATCAATTGTAACATTTATGAGATCAGTTCCGATTTTATTACCCATTGTTATTTTTACAAATTCTCAAAAAATAAACTGTTGCTCCCATTTCTTGCTAAACTTATTTACTTATTAAGCGATAGTATTTCACTAAAATTGACAAAGTTTGCAAATATCTCCATATCGGATGTATCCCATTTTATTAAAAACCAACATTAACTTATCTATCTAACATAAGAGTAACAGCAAAAGTCGTTTTTCTGTTTTCGCCCATCCAAATCCTGTGAATTCGCCGATTATTTTGATACAAACTACTTTTCGGGTTAAGCCAACATTGATACAACCTTATTTTAAAAACTTATAACCCAAACCATGAACTGTTAAAAAATGTTTAGGGTGTTTGGGATCTGTTTCTAACTTTTGACGTAACCAAGCCATGTGAACATCTACTGTTCTTGTTGTTGGCATAGCTTCGTAGCCCCAAACTTCGTCTAATAAGCGCTCTCTACTAATAATTTCGGCATTATGTTGAATCATAAAAATCAATAAGTGAAACTCTTTGGCGGATAAGTTAATTTGTTGGCCAGATTTTATAACCTCTCCCGACGTTTCATTTACAAACACATCATCAAATTGAACAACTCCTTTTGGAATATGCTTCGTTTCTTGAAATTCAGAACGACGCATTAATGCTTCGATTCTTGCCGTTAGTTCCATAAAATCAAATGGTTTTGACAAATAATCATCAGCACCCATTTTTAGACCAAGTACTTTATCAATTACCTGACCTTTTGCTGTTAGCATTAAGATTGGAGTTTGAATTTGTTTAGCTCTTAAATCCCGACACACATCAAGACCTGTTTTTTTGGGTAGCATAAGATCGAGTATAATTATTTGGTAAGGATTTTTTTGAGCTTTTTGAAATCCCATTTCACCATCTGTTGCTACATCAACCTCAAAACCTTCGTTTTCTAATCGATCTGTTAAGGTTAGAATTAAACCAGGCTCGTCTTCTACTAATAATAACTTCTTATTCATGGTATCCTAATTAAACTTCCAGAGGAATAATTATAGTAAATGTTGAACCAAAACCTAAACGGCTATCCACATCAACCACTCCTTTATGTGCTTTTATCCAACGTTTCACTAAATATAATCCTAAGCCGTTTCCTCTTATTTGATCATCTCTGACCGAATCTGCACGGAAAAAAGGTTTAAATAATTGCTTTTTGTCTTTCGAACTTATTCCTCTTCCAAAGTCTTGAACTGAAATTCCTAATGCTGATTTATTTTTCCATTCCGTTTTAAACCATCTTACTTGAATGCGCTGTTCCTTATCGCTGTATTTTACGGCATTGGTAATCAAGTTTGAAATAGCTGCTTTTATATAGGCTTCATCGATTGATAGAATTGGGAGATTTGGAGTTTTGAACCATTCCAATTTTACTTCTTTATCTTCAAGTTCTTTCGAAAATTCGTGTTCAAGCTTAGTTGAGAACTCATCAATATTAATATCTTTTAGTTTTAGTGGTAAGTTGCCCGATTGAATTCCTGAAAACTCTAAAATTTGTTCAATTAAATTACTTAAACGTAAACCTTCTTGTTGAATTAAACGACCGTATTTTTTTAACTGATCTTCATTTTTAATAATCCCATCAGCCACATTTTCGGCGGCTGATCGAATTACAGCTAAGGGTGTTTTTAATTCATGAGAAACTCCGGCTACAAATTCCATTTTTTGATGAGCAATTTCTTGTAATCGATTTGCATTCCAAATCATTAAAACCAAACCCAATCCCAAAATTCCTAAAATGCTAAAACTTAGTGTTAAATTTCTAAACTTTGTTTGATTCACGTATTCAGCTAATGAACCTGCTTTTGATTTTACCCAAATCTGATAACTACGGTTTTTCTCATTAATGGCATCTGGCGATTTTATAATGGTTAATTCAAAAAGGCTATCTTTATTTAGTTTTGAAGGCTTCGTTTTGGTTGTAAATGAATCATCATCTGAAAAATCAAAGTTTGATTTGCTTCTACTTACATTTATTCCTGAAATACTGTGCGTCATTAAATTAGTCTTGGTATCAGACTGAACAAATACAAAAGAATCGAAACGAATTGAGCCCAGTGATTGCTTAACATCAACAGAATCAGAAATCCATTTTTCTTTGGGAAAGCTTGAATCTGATTGTAAAAAAATCTCTTTTTTATTGCTTAAAATCGCAATTTGGTATAGATCCTGATAGTTTTCACCAAAATACAATGACGGCCATTTGTGAATTAAATTAGTTTCTAAAGTGTCTTTATTTAACTCAACAAAAATGTTAATTGAAGCTTGTCCAGTTATTTCTTCATTAGTGTCAAATTTGTATTCAAATTGTGAAATTCTCGATTTCTTTTTTTCTGAGTTAAATTTATCCTTGTTTTTCGAATTGATTTTAAAACCCGAATTCGTTGAAAAACTTGATGATAATTTTTTCTCAATTTCACTTACAATCGATTTTGCACTAAAAAATAAATATGGCTTTTCTTCAGCTAAATTCAATAAATCGACTCCCAAAAGGACTCTTTTAAACGAACCCATCTGAGTAAGCTCACCCGATTTAATTCTTGTTTTCCAATAATTTTTATCTTTTTCAGAATCAACTAGACTTAGTTTTCCATCTAATTCAAGTTTCCAAATAACCGAGTCTTTAGGGTTAGTTAGCCAAATTGAATTAACCCATTTATTAACAACTTGAGATTCATCAGCCTGTTTAATTCTGTTTTGTAAATCAGTACTAACAGCTTTAATCGAGTCCCCAGCAATTAAATTTAAAAGATTATAAAGATCACTTATTTCACGATCGAATTCAGCTGCAATATTTATAGTCGCTGCTTTCACTGATGTTTCGAGTTGTTTTTTTTGCGAAAAACTTACTTCACTTAACCAGTTATATTGCAAAACTGCTAACCAAACTAATAATAGAATGAGTAGTACTGCACTACTTACTGAGATTATTACGGATTTATTTTTCATACTTCTTCAGAATCTGACAAATCCCGATTTATACTTTATCAGGATTTTCATTTTATACATTCATTTTATAATACTTCAAAGCTAATCTACGGTCATTTTAAGGAATTTTGAAGAATCTTGACATCGATTTTACATTCTTAACAAGCATTTTGCTCCCTCTTAACAACAAGCTCTTCATTTATCACGAAACTTAGTTCAAATCAACAATCAATCAATAATTGAACTAAATATGAAAGAATCAGCCTTACTTTTTATCGTTAGTTTGTTTTTTGCACAACTTGGTATTTCTCAAAATTTCAAGATGATTCAGGCTAGTTCTGATTCAAGTTTACTCATTCCTGAAATTGGAGTTCTATTTCAACTTACTGAAAACGGTTTAGTATTAGAAGACGAACTTCCTCTTCCTGATAAACAAAAAACTAGTTTACAAAAAGGTGATATTCTTTTTGGAATAAATGGAAAATCAACTTCTGATGTAAATCTCATTCGCTCCATTTATGAGAAAACTGAACTTAACTCAGAAATTAAATTGGGGATAAAAAGAGATGATGAAAAATTCATTGTTCGATTTTCCAGAAAAGAAGCTCCAAAGGGGATGCGAATTGAACGCGATTTAAATGACGGACTTCCTCCTATTTCTTCATTAATTGCTCTTGGGATTTTGGCTCAAGTTGAAAAAAATAAAATTATTGTTAGACAACTATTACCAAATGCTCAAAAATCGGTTAAAGAAGGAATCTCAAGTGATGATACTATTTTAGAGATAAATGATAAAAAAGTAATCACTGTTGATGAAATTGATGCTGCATTAAATGCGATTAAGAATGACGCTGATTTTTCTATAAAAATTAAACATGTTAATACTGAAAACACAATTCAATTAAAAAAGATTGTTGGGAATTTTAAAATCCAAATGAAAAAAAGCAACTGAAGGTCACAATTCTTGATTTCTGCAAGTCACTTTTCAAGTTCCTGAAAGTTAAACTTTATACACATGTATATGTTATTTATTCACTTACCTAGCTATCAAATCGATTAATAACTTCGGCGATTTTGTTGAACAAGCTTTTAAGTTACACTCAAACTTATCACAGAACGATTCTTTAATAAATCTGAACCTCAACTATGATAAAACGAATTACCTATTTCATTTTTTTGCTCTTGCCAATTGGCACATTTTCACAAGTTTATGCCCAAGGAATGTTCCCCAATCAAAGAGATGACTCTTACCCTCTTTTGGGCTTAAAACGCGCTTATTCAGCTTATGAAAAAGCCAAGAACGATTATGAACGCAATAAGCAACTCATGCAAAAAGAATTGATTTCGGAATCTCAATTCGATCAATTGAAAACGAGTTATTTCGATGCAGAAGTTAATTATCAGCAATCACTTTTAGTTCTTTTGTTTGAAAAACAGTTTGTGAGTGTGAATAAAGCGGTTAAATATCAAGATGCAAATGGTCGCAAGAAAGTCAAAATCACGATAGAAAACACTTCTGGGGTAAGTGCAGAATATCAACAACTCATTCCAGCCGATGATTCACTTTTCAGTTCCTTACGTCCTGAAATGATTCATAATGTGTATGTATCACTTTCAAATAATGACAACGCCATCGTTTCTCAACCTTATGAACAAAAAGTGGAAGTTTTGGAAAATGGGAAACCAAAAACACTTGAATTCGACCTTTTACAGGATTTAGATGCCTTAACTGTTAACATTATTTATGGGAACGGTTCATCTAGAAACCCAAAAGTGTTTTTAGAGAAAGATGCTAGTGTTAACCGAGTATTATTTCAATCACAACAATTTTCACAAGAAGTTGAGTTAAATGGTTCTTCGAATTTCGGTTTAGATCTAGAGTTATTTAGTGGCTCAGAAAACACTTACAAACTGGAAGTAGTGAACCTTCCACTTTCTATGAACCGATATTTTGTTGAGCGTGGAACAAGTACTCGTTTGAGTCAAATCCGATTTAATGAAAGCGCAAGAACTCGACAAACTGATTTATGCGTTTTTCTTCCAGACAGAGTCGATGATTCATTCCAAATAGACAAATCCTTACCGTTTTTTGCGGTTGCCATTCCTGCCGATAGAATTACCGAGCTTTCTACTATGAATAATAAAACTTGGACAGCTGATGAATTAGAAGCCTTAAATATTGGTTTTTCACGCTTAGAAATTATTCCGAGAGGAATTGGTCGTTTAATTGTAAAAGCACAACAATTATTTATAAGTGGGAAAGCTGGAGAACCTTCTTCCATTCAATTTAAAATAAAGAATGATGGAACAAGAGATCTCCAAAATATTGAATTTGACCCTGATGTTCCTTTTGGTTGGACATTCGATGTAAATCCTAAACTCATTGAACGACTTAAAGTTAGAGAAGAACTTGATGTTACTTTAACGATAACTCCAAAATTAGAAGCAAGTGTTGGACGATACGAAACTAGGTTAAAAACAAGTTCAATTTCAGACAATACTCCTGTTACCGTTGAAGATAAAATATTCACTATTGATATTCAGTCAGAAGCTTCAGCTACTGGAACAGTTGTATTAATGTCCTTGCTCATTGCCTTAATCGGCGGTCTGATCTATGGCGGAATCAAGATTTCAAAAAAATAAATACTAGCCATCTCAGATAAGTATTTATTTGCAAATCATTCGGAGATTCCAAAATCTTCTTTATGACTGAGCTAATAAATCATTTTAAACTAACAGAACTAACAACACTAAGCTAAACACTATGTCACCAATACTTCAAACGCTCAACTTAAGTAAACACTATAACGATACCGTTATAGCAGTTAACAATTTGAATCTTACCGTGAATTCTGGAGAGATTTACGCCCTTTTAGGTGGAAACGGTGCAGGGAAAACCACCACAATGAACCTATTCTTGAATTTCGTTGAACCAACAAGTGGCTCAGCAATGATCAATGGAATTGAGTCGCATAAAGAACCTTTAAACGCAAAGAAGTTTGTGGCTTATGTTTCTGAAAACGTTCAACTTTACGGGCAATTTACTGCTATCCAAAATTTAGATTTTTTTGCAAAAATTGGCGGTAAAACTACCTATTCATCTAAAGATTATGAAGATGTTTTACTTCGAGTTGGTTTGCAAAAAGAAGCTCACCATCGCAAACTGAATGAATTTTCAAAAGGTATGCGCCAAAAATGTGGCATTGCCATTGCGATTCTAAAAGACACTCCTGCAATCTTACTCGACGAACCAACTTCAGGGCTTGACCCAAAAGCTGGATTGGAATTCTCTCAATTACTTACCGAATTAAAAGCAGAAGGTAAAGCCATTTTAATGTCAACTCACGACATTTTTCGGGCTAAAGAAATTGCTGATGTTATTGGGATTATGAATCAAGGGAATTTGGTTTTGGAGAAAAAAGCAGCGGAACTTGAAGGTGTTAACTTAGAAAAATTATATCTGGAATTCATGGCCGGTTATATGGAATTGAATTAAAATCCAAACAAATTTAGAACAAATTAATTATGTTTAAGCAATTATTAATAAATGAAATACGGCTGTTCTTTCAGTCTAAACAATTCATTTGGGTGAGTTTAATTCTTCTTCTTCTAATGCTCATGTCTTTTTCAGCTGGTGTTCAAAATTACAAGAATGCACAGGCACAATATGACTCTGGGATACAGCAGCATAAACAAAAACTAGAGCAAGCAACTCATTGGTTATCAATTGAGCAAGAAGTCTTTTTACCACCACAAATACTGTCCATTTTTATAAATGGATTGAGTAACGATGCAGGTCGTAAAATAGGAATAAGTAGAACTAGTGAATTATTTGCACAGGATTCAAGATATAGCGACAATCCTATTTTAGCCATTTTCAGAACGCTGGATTTGGAATTCATGCTAACGGTTTTATTACCACTTTTTGCTTTAGTATTTACTTACTCAGCAATAAATGGCGAAAGAGAAAATGGAACCCTAAGTTTATTATTTTCAAATTCTGTCTCTAGAGGCACATTCATTCTTTCTAAAGTTAGTGGAACTTCGATTGCATTAATCACTCCCGTTCTTATGGCTTTTTTGCTTTGTCTCTTACTTCTTCCATTCATCGGAATTCCTTTTAAACAAGCTGATTATATCAGAATTATAGTATTATTTATAACTGGAATTGGTCATTTATTAATTTACACATTCATAGGACTTGGAGTTAGTGCAGTTATACGATCGAGTTCATCAAGTTTTATGATTGTTTTAGTGATTTGGATTTTGAGTGTGTTTATTCTGCCAAGAGCAAGTGTTCTTATTGTGGGTCGATCTGTCGAAGTTCCAAATCGCGATGCCATAATTGCTCAAAAAAACAGATATCGCATGCAATTATTTGATGAGGATCGCCCAAAACTAAGTCAGTTCAAGCCAACTAATTCAAAAGATGCGCAAGCAACAATGTCAGAATTTCAGAAAATGATGTCTAGTTTGAGTGAAGAACGTGCGAAAAAAGTTAATGAACTCGCTTCGAAATTGGATGAAGAATATCAAAATAAACGCATTTATCGCGATAATTTAGCTCTTTCAGTTTCTCAGATTTCACCAACTGCTGTATTCCAATTGATTTTAAATAAGACATCACAAACTGGAATTAACCTAAGTGAATCATTTTATGAACAAGCTAAAAGTTACAAAGCGACTTATGATACTTTTATTCAAGAGAAAACCGGTTCAAAAAATTCTGGAATGGTAATGATTTTTGAAACTGAAGAAGAGCGACCTAAGCTTGAAATCTCAGAAATACCTGAATTTTCATTTACAATGCCAAGTATTTCTTCAACAGTCAAAAACCTGCAACATCAAATAATTCTGCTTTTGATGTATATAGCCACAACATTCTTTTGGGCATTTTATGGATTTATCCGATCAGACATTAAATAAATTAAGTGAAAAACTATGTTACGTACTCTAATCATCAAAGAAATTAATGCTTTATTGTTAAGCCCAAAGTTTTCATTAACGCT
>CAZNTR010000139.1:0-10201 GCA_964575925.1 uncultured Chitinophagales bacterium | reverse complement strand
TTTCTTTGTGACGAAGAGTCCAATCTAAACCATTAAAAGAACCAGGCTCTCTAACTGTAGTTATTCCGTGTGCTAGCCAAAGCTTATATACATAATCAGGTGTTGTTCCCTGTTCTTCTCCGCCCGTGTGTCCATGCATATCAACCAAACCAGGCATAACATACATTCCAGCCGCTTCAATTACTTTTGTTTTTTCGTCTGCTTTTGGTCTTCTATTTTCATCAATTGGAGTTCCAGGATAAGCGATCGTTCGAATTGATGTTATTCTATCTTTCTCAATAACAATATCAACTAATCCTTGGGTTGGCGCGCCATTACCAACTATTAAATTTACTCCTCGAATTATTAATTTATCATAAGGTCCTTTGCCCTCTGAGCGTGGAGCTGCATCAGGCATTTGAGCATAATTTGCTTCATTAAACAAACCCAATACAAGTAATAGAATAAAAAACGACTTCATAGATCTTCCTTTCAAAACGTAAGGCTCTATGATAATAGAAAAAGTCTTTCAATACTGTAAAAAGTTTGCATTTAGACTAGGCTCAATTTGAAAAAACAAAATCTAATTATGAGCTTATTTTGAAAAATAGTTTAAGATTAAACGAATAATTAGTGATTTCGTACTAAATGAATAGGTGAGTCCACTCCAAAAATTCGATTCTTTCGGCTTACACCCTTCCAAGTCCTATGAATAGTTTGCTGAAAACTACTTTTCGGAGTTGACACAGAAATCAAATCAATTACTAAGTTTCTAAATTAATCTACCATAAAATTAACCTTGTAAATCCGACTTAAACCATTCTCATACTTAGTGATTTCAGTAATTAACTCTGTCATATTCATAAATGCATTTTTATTTGTTGAACTAGCTCTTCGACTTGTGAAATATAAGATGTTATTCGTTTCATCAACAAAAGGACAATAATCCATTGCATTTGAATTAATCTGACTTCCCAGATTTTTTGCTTTTCCCCAAATCCCATTTTTATCTTTTTTACTGCTATATAAATCACCACTTCCGAATCCATCTTTTCGATTATAAGCAGTAAAAATCAGATAATCTTCTTTTGCAGATAAAAAAGCATTAAACTCATAAGCAACTGTATTTATTGAATCTGATAATGAAATAGGTTCTGAATAAACTCCATTATTTAATGCTGAATAAAAAATATCATCTAAGCCTTTTGTACCATTTCGGGTTGAAGTAAGTACCATATTTCCTTCTTCAGAAACAGATGGATAAAATTCATCTGAATTGGTATTAATTGGAAAACCTACATTAATTGGACTACCCCAATAATCACTTGTTTTTTTTCTTTTGACAACCCAAATATCGTAATTCGGACTAGTTGTGTCGGTTTCTGATTTAGGTCTATTTGAAGAGAAATACAAACTTAAATTATCAGGACTTAAAAATGGTTCTAAATCAGAATATTTACCCGAAAAGGATAAAATTTTAGCAGAACTCCATTTTCCAAACTCTTTTCTTTGCATGCTACAAATAACGGAGATGGAACCATTTACAGATTGATTTGTAAAATAAATTTCATTTCCATCTTTCGAAATACTCAAATCGCGTAAATTTAAAAATGGTTGTAAAACCTAAAATGCAGGTTTTACACTAACGAACTCTTGTGCATAAGAATTACATAGACTATTTATGAAAACGAAAAGGACTATTAAGATTTTATTCATAACAATCTGGAAAAAAAACCTCGTATAAAACGAGGTTTATATTTTTTAAATAGTTGTTCCTGTTTTCAATACATCCACAATTCCTGGATCGAGCAAAGTTGATGTATCGCCAAGATTTGAAGTATCTCCTTCTGCAATTTTTCGCAAAATTCGACGCATAATTTTACCAGAACGTGTTTTTGGTAATCCTGGTACAATCATAATTTTGTCTGGTTTTGCTAAAGATCCAATAATCTTTGTTATTAAATCATTGATTTCTTTTTTAAACTGAATTGGATCTTTCGGCTCAATACTACAAATGATGTAAGCAAAGATTCCTTGTCCTTTTATATCATGTGGAAATCCAACAACAGCTGTTTCGACTATATTTGGATGCTCATCAATAGCGTTTTCTACCTCAGCAGTTCCAATTCTATGCCCAGAAACATTCATTACATCATCAACACGGCCTGTAATTCGGTAATATCCGTCTTCATCTCTTCTACAGCCATCGCCTGTAAAATAATACCCTTTATAGGTACTAAAATAGGTATTCTTAAAGCGTTCATGATCCCCATAAATTGTTCGAGCCATTGATGGCCAAGGGTAACGGATACAAAGATTTCCTTCTACAGAATTACCTTTAATTTCTTTTCCGTTTTCATTCATAAGAACAGGTTGCACACCAGGCAAAGGTAAAGTTGCAAACCCAGGTTTTGTGGGCGTAACACCAGCTAATGGCGATATCATGATTCCGCCTGTTTCGGTTTGCCACCAAGTATCTACAATCGGACATTTCCCTTTTCCAATATTATCGTGATACCAATACCAAGCTTCTTCATTAATGGGCT
Source organism: uncultured Chitinophagales bacterium (assembly GCA_964575925.1). Taxonomy (GTDB): domain Bacteria; phylum Bacteroidota; class Rhodothermia; order Balneolales; family M1805; genus M1805. Next base: position 7,676 of record CAZNTR010000139.1, on the reverse strand, counting down.
CACCTACCGTTCCAAGAACTTTCAGTGAACTTAAATTATATCTCTTTACATATTTTAAATCTGCCGTCATTAAAGACCGAATCGCTGTTGGTGCTGTATAAAAATGAGTAACTTTATATTTTTCAACAACTTCCCAAAAACGACCAGGATCAGGATAATTTGGAATCCCTTCAAAAATAATTCCAGTTGCTCCATTCAATAACGGTCCATAAACGATATAAGAGTGACCAGTAATCCAGCCAACATCAGCGGTACACCAATAAATATCATTTTCTTCAACCTGAAAAACGTTTCTGAATGTGTACCCTGTTCCAACCATATAACCACCAGTTGTGTGTACCACTCCTTTAGGTTTGCCGGTTGAACCTGATGTGTATAAAATAAATAGTGGATCTTCAGCTTCCATTTTAACCGCTTTATGAACTGGTGAAGCTTCTCTTAACAACATGTGCCACCATTCATCACGACCTTCAACAATATTGATAGCTCTATTTGTTCTGCGACAAACAATTACTTTTTGAATCGTTGGACAGGTTTTTAAAGCTTCGTCACAAATATCTTTCAACGGTATATCTTTTTCACCACGACGACCTCCATCGTTGGTAATCAATAATTTAGCGCTGCAATCTTGAATTCGTTCAGATAAACTTTGAGCTGAAAATCCAGCAAAAACCACCGAATGTACCGCACCAATTCTTGCGCATGCTAATACTGCAATCACTAATTCAGGTGCCATTGCCATATATATACAAATACGGTCGCCTTTTCGAATTCCCATTTCGTGAAGCACATTTGCAAAGCGACACACATCTTCATGCAATTGCCTGTATGTGATTGTTCTGCGAAAAGAATCTGGGTGATTGGGTTCAAAGATGAATGCCACTTTATTACCAATCATATTTAAATGTCTGTCCAAGCAGTTCTCGGTAATATTTAATTCTCCACCTTCAAACCATTTAATATCAACATCATTAAAATCACCTGATTGAACCTTATTCCATCTTTTTCTCCAATAATAGGTTCCTGCTTGATGTTCCCAGAAACCCACGGGATTTTTTATGCTTTCATCGTATTCTGCTTGATACTCACTGATTGATTTAATATTTAACCACATGTTGAAATTTATTTAATAAGTTGATTAACATTTTCTGAAACCGCTTTCAGAGCAAGGCTATATAATGAGAAAACTTCACAGAAAATGCAAGTCTTATCTATTTAGTTTTAAAAATAAAGGATGAGTGTACTCCGAATAGTAGTTTTCAGCAAACTATTCGTCGAATTCGCTGGATTTGGTAGAGTGTTATTCGAAAGAATCGACTTTTTAGAGTAGATTCATGGGTTATTGTATTGAATTACATCTATAGTAAAATTTGAGTATGCTCCAGTAAGTCTATTTTGTCGATTTTAACTTGTTCAAAAAAAATGAACAATTTCCTTTTTTTATAAAATCTATTTTCGGGCTTAGCTCATTCAGTTACAGGGAATTACTCAATTGAATGTATAAACTTGTTATAAAAGAAATTAAATTTAAGAATTTGATTAGGTGAGTAGTCATTTAAGACACTTATCCAATTTTTCTATTATTCATTCCCCATTAAAACGTAATTTTGCAAATAAACTTAAGATTTCATCAGTTCTATTTCATGGAAAAATCTCATTTATATAAAATTTTCTCTGATCCAGTTCACGGATTTATAAATATTCCAAAGGGAATTATACTTCGTTTAATCGATCATCCTTATGTTCAACGCTTACGTCGCATTCGTCAGTTAGGCATGGGTTATCTCGTTTTTCCAGGAGCAGAACATTCTCGATTTGCTCATGCTTTAGGCGCTACGGGGCTCATGCAAAAAGCATTAACTAATTTACGTGAGAAAAACACAACAATAACTAATAGTGAATATGAAGCTACCTTAATTGCTGTATTATTACATGATATTGGCCATGGACCATTTTCACATTCTTTAGAACATACGTTTATTTCAGATTTCCATCATGAAAAAATGACCCTAGCTCTTATGTACAAACTAAACGATGAATTTGATGGAGCCTTAGACACCGCTATTAAAATTTTTACTGATCAATATCACAAACCCTTTCTTCACCAACTCGTTTCATCACAATTAGATATTGATAGGCTCGATTATTTAAAACGAGATAGTTGGTACACTGGAGTTAGCGAAGGCTCGATTGGAGTTGACCGAATTATTAAAACGATGCGAGTACATAAAGGCCATATTGTAGTCGAAAAAAAAGGAATATATGCTATTGAAAACTATATACTTGCACGCAGATTAATGTACATGCAAGTTTATTTGCATAAAACGGTTATGGGTGCTGATAAACTATTAATAGCTATTTTAAAACGTGTTCGTTTTTTAATTGATAATAACAAATCACCACAAATCCATTCCCCATCATTACTCTATTTTCTCACTCAAAATTTATCCACATTCAAGAGTATTTCTGATGAAATTATTAAACAGTACATTTTATTAGAGGACAATGATATTCTTCTTTGTATAAAGTATTGGCAATATTCCGATGATTCTGTTCTTGCAGATTTATCAAAACGATTTTTGCATAGAAATCTATTTCGAACAACTTTCAGTAAAAAAGAGTTTTCTGAGATAGAAAAACAGAATTTATGGACTAAAACAGCAGAATTATTACAAAAAAAAGGAATCACAGCCGATGACAACTCTATTCCTTTATATTTGCATTTTGATTCAAGTAATACAGAAGCGTATAAATACAAGAATGAAAGTATTTGGATTTTAGATGGCGATGAAAAAGCGGTAGAATTTTCAAAAGCGGCTGATACACGAAACGTAATTGCACTTACCAAACAGGTTATTAAGCCTTATTGTGTTCATCTAAAAGGCTTAAGCCTCAAAATTCCAAAATGATGTTAACTTTTTAATTCTCATTACCACTATATTTTCACTATAAAAATTATTCAAGAATTCAATACGAATCAAAATAGTCTTTAGTGAGCATATCTGCCATGCACTTTTATGTAATCGAAAAAGAAGAAAGATATTAAAGAGATAAGAAATTACTGATGAAAAAGTTAAGTTACCTTTCACATTTAAAGTCAATTTAGAATCACACAAAATAATTAAGCTTCAACCATTTTGTTTACTCTCGCACACTCAGATCATCTTTTAAAAAGACTTAAAATGAACAATCTACTTCTAATTTTAATGTTTATATTGGCATTTTCGAGTGCAACTAGTGCACAAGACCAAGCTGTAAAACCTCGGAAAAAAATCGGTTTAGCACTAAGTGGCGGTGCAGCAAAAGGATTTGCTCATATAGGTGTATTGCAAGTTTTTAAAGAAAATAACATTCCAATTGATTTTATATCTGGAACAAGTATGGGGGCTTTTATTGGCGGATTATACAGTATTGGTTACTCTGTTGATTCACTAGAAGCTATTGTGAGAAAAATTCAATGGAACAATATGTATTTCGAATCTATTGATAGAACATCTAAATATGTTGACCAACGCTATAAAGATGAACGTTTTATAATAGAATTGCCCATCACTAAAAATTCAATTCGAATACCTGTGGGGGTTATTTCAGGACAACGATTTTTAATTGATTTATTAAAATATACGCAGCCTGTTCATAACATTACAAATTTTGATCAATTCCCTATTCCATTTAGAGCTGTTGCAACTAATCTTTCAAATGGTAGAGCTTACGTTTTTAAAAACGGAAATTTAGCTGAAGCAATACGAGCCTCTATGAGTTTGCCAACCATTTTAGTTCCAATTGAAATTGGTGATATTCGACTTATTGATGGTGGAATAGCTAGAAATTTACCCGCTCAAGACGTTAAAGCTATGGGGGCAGATTTTGTAATTGGGGTAGATGTTGGTGATGTATTACCACTTGGAAGAGATGTTAACGATTTATTTTCCGTTTTAGATCAATCAATAAGTTTTCTAATTGCACGTAATGTTGCCGAACAATATCAAAAATGTGATGCTATTATTCGTCCTAAAATTTATGGCTTTAATCCAACTGATTTTGATTCGTTAGATGCCCTTATTCAATTAGGTAGAAATGCAGCACTAGAAATAATTCCTGAACTTTTAACTGAAATTCAAAATGATACGACTTACAATGAATTGAATCCTATCGTAATTCCGAAAGAGAACGACCATTTTACTATTTCAAATATTATGATTTCTGGGATTCCTGATAACTTCATTCGTCATGTATTATCAACCTTATACATTGAAAGAGGTGCAATTATCACCTTAGCTGATATAGAGCTTGATGTAAGCAGACTTTTGGGAATTGGTTTATTTAAAGATGTACGATATTACCTGCTTCCAGACAATTTAAATAAAGGGTTTAATTTAGTTTTTGAAATGAAGATGGAAACTAAAGAGACATTCAATTTCAGTTTTCGTTTTGATGATACAGACAATGCTGCTTTTATATTTAATGTCAATCTTCGTAATCGTTTTATTCGTTCCTCTGAAATAAATGGCATGTTACGAATTGGCGAGACTTTTGAAGCAGATATATATTATCGAAAATTTCGACTTTTACCTCCCAGACTTTCTATGAGTTTACGTGCAACTGGGATTTCAACGCCAATGCCAACTTATATTGACAACCAAAAAGTCGAAGAAAATACCCTGAATAGTATTCGTGGACATCTTGAATTTTCATCCTTTCGATTTATAAATTCTTCTTTCGTTCTGAAATTACGCTCAGAATTTTTTACTTCTGGTGTCAAAATTGGGTTGAGTCAAATCGGAAAACAAAACAATATTAATCTGATATCAGGTAAATATACTTATGATTGCTTGAACCGGATTTATTATCCAGAATATGGATTTATTGTGCAAATTAGAGGACAAGGAACCACAAAACTGCTTTTAAATGATTATAATTTTCAACAATTTAATCTGACTTATGAACAAGCCTTTACCTTTTTTAATCGAGTATCATTGCAATTTACACTTTTCGGGGGTATAACTATTAATTCTGAATTACCTAAGCATTATCTGTATTTAGCCGGAAGTGCTTGGCCAACAATGAGCTTGTCTGATCAGGAGCATTCAGTCTATGGATATCCAGTCCGATTTCTACAGTCTAAACAAATGACGTTTAGCCAAATGGCAATACACACAAGGGTTGGTAAAACAAAGTATATTTCATTACTTGGTAATTATGGACTTACTTTCGATGAATTACAAACGCCTTATGAAGAGATGAATCACCATTATGCAACAGGTATTCAATTTGGCTGGCTCACCCCTTTTGGTCCTATTCAATTAGTTTACACTACAAGTAATTTTGATCGATATAATGCCTCAATAAATATTGGTTATCGCTTTTAATCAAAATTGCAATACGATAATGGTTCACGTAAATTTGTTTAATGAAAACATATTCCTGGTTTATTGCCAAGCGGTATTTTAACGCTAAAAGACAAAATGGGCGCTTTTTATCCTTTATCAGGATAATGGCAATTGGAGGTATCGCTATTGGGGCTGCAGGTTTGCTTATTGCACTATCAGTAGTTCACGGCTTTAAAAGTGTTATTAATGATAAAATTACAGGCTTTGGACCAGAAATCGTTATTAAAACCTATAGCGATTTACCCATTTTCAAAACCGACACCCTTTTAACGTTTCTATTAAAATTCCCAGAAATTGAAACAGTTCAGGCTGCTGTTCAAACTCAAGCAATGATTCAATCAGGAAATCGTGTTGAGGGTGTTTTACTCAAAGGTTTAGAGTCAACAGATAATGTTACTGATTTACCCAATTATATTCGAGAGGGTACTTATATTGATTTTCTTTCGAATGAAAACTCACATCGGGCAAGAAAAAAAATCGAATCAGGTTTTTCTGACCATTCTGAAGTTACCCCTATTATTATTGGTACTCGTTTACGTAAAGAATTATCTACCAATCTTCAAAAATCAGTGTTTATTTATAGTATTAAGGGAGTACCTAGTAAAAGTAATCTACCAGATATTAAAAAAGCACAGATTCAAGGAGTTTATGAAATAGGTATTGATAAATTTGATACCGGAATTGCGGTAGCTCCCATTGCATGGGTTAGAAAATTAATGAATTATTCAGTTGATCAAAGTGATCAAATTTTAATAAAAACTAAAAAAGGAACTAACTTACGTGCATTTAATGCTTGGTTAAACGATCAATTACTTTATCCGTTACATACTGAATCTGTATTAGAAACATATAGTCCTATTTTTGCTTGGGTTAATTTACAAGAACAAACGATTCCCGTTGTTATCGGTGTTATGATTATTGTTGCTGCATTTAATTTAATCGGAACCATCTTAATGATGATTTTAGAGCGAACAAAAGACATTGGAATTTTGAAAACTATGGGTGCAAATGATTCTACTATTAAACTTATATTTTTACTTCAAGGTTCTTTAATCACTTTAACTGGATTAATTATTGGTATTTCTATTTCATTGCTGTTTTATTGGTTACAATCCCAATTTTCAATTATTACCTTACCTCAAGAAAATTATTATATGTCAACCGCTCCTGTTGAACCACATCTTATTGATTTTGTTTTAGTTACATGTGTAACTTTTACCCTCTCTTGGCTTGCTTCCTATATTCCTTCTCGTGTTGCTTCAAGGATTAACCCATTAAAAGTTATTGCTTTCGGAAAAGGCTGATATCCGATTTGTACTATTTTTTAATTGAACATCTGAAAATTAGTCCACTCCAGAACTTCGATTTTTCGATTTACACCCTTAACAATCTTGCATATTCGCCGAATAATTAGCAATAAACTACTTTTTACAGTAAGCTCATAGTTTATTTTATCAGTTCAATAAAAAGGAGACTAAAAGCCTCCTAGTTTTTACTCATATTTATGAGTTACAATACGTAAAAGTCGAGATAATTTTGATCTCATTTGAGTTCTTGGAACGATAAAATCGAGAAATCCATGTTCTAATAAATATTCAGAAGTTTGGAAACCTTCTGGTAAATCACGACCAATAGTTTGACGGATTACACGAGGACCTGCAAAACCTATTAATGCGCCAGGCTCACCCACATTGAAATCGCCTAACATGGCAAAACTTGCAGTAACTCCACCTGTTGTGGGATTTGTTAAATAACTAATAAAAGGGACGCCTGCTTCATGAAGCAAAGCTAATTTTGCAGAAGTTTTAGCCATTTGCATTAAACTCAAAACGGATTCCATCATTCGCGCTCCACCAGATTGGGAGATAATGATTAATGGTGTTTTATGTTCTCGCGCATAATCAATTGCAATTGTTAAACGCTCGCCCACAACGGAACCCATTGAACCACCAATAAATGAAAAATCCATACAAGCAACTACTGCGGGGTTCTCTTTAATATTACCGACTCCTACACGAACTGCATCAGAGAGATTACTCTTTTTTTGAGCATCAATAAGTCGTTTTTTATAATTTTTTGTATCAGTAAAGTTTAGAGGATCTGTTGGTAAGATATTGTCCCCAATCTCCTTAAACTTATCATCATCAAATAATAGTGAAAAATATAGTTTGCTTCCAATTGGAAAATGATACCCACTATGTGGATCAACCCATAAATTATCTTCTAATTCTCGACGGTGTAAGGTCTCACCTGTTGTTGGAACTTTTACCCAAACGCCTTCAGGCA
>CAZNTR010000138.1:0-10291 GCA_964575925.1 uncultured Chitinophagales bacterium | reverse complement strand
GGATGAATTTTAAATACATGCCTGAGCTAGATTGGCAATTCGGCTACCCAACAGTCTGGCTTTTAATGTTGATGGTAGTTGGAGGAATGTGGCTGTTTTTCAGAAGAAAACGATGGTTTTAGAAAATGAGAAATGATGAATGAGAAATGAGTAAAAATTTCTCATTCATCATTTCTCATTGCTCATTTTACGAATTGCTTCTCTTTTGCTTAGGGGTTTTAATTCTGTTTTTGTTACATAATTTCTTACCCAATCTGGATTTGTGGCTGAATACTCTCTAAGTATCCAACCGATTGCTTTTTGAATGAAAAATTCTTTGGAATCTCTAAATTGTTCAATTAAATCGGCTAATAAATCTACATCAATGTCTTGTTTATATTTTAATTGAAAGAGTAGTGTTGTTCGGTTTAGCCAAATTGAGTTGTGATTTCTCCAGTGTTCAATATATTCATTTCGAAAACTTGTTTCTTTTTGTAGAATTTCGCCAACACAGGTTATCGCCAGCATATCAACTGTGTCCCACCAAGAATGTGTTAGAATCAACCATTCAATATCATCAAGATGAGTTACATTTAACTTTTTCTTGTTTTGCAATAAACAATCAACTCCAAACTGATGCCATTCTCGTTCTGGTTTTTCAAAACAGGCAAAGCTCAAACTGATAAATTCCTCAGCGAATTCCTTTGGAAACAGCTTTTTCATTTCCTTTAACACTTCTCTTCGTTCTGGAGTTTTAATTCCATAAAAAGGAAATTTCCCTTTCATGTATTTTTCCATGAAATAAGCATTTTCTTCATTTCTTAAAGCCTCAAATCGGGTTTCAATGTTTTCTATAATTGATGGAAATTCTTTATTCATTTGTTCTTTTTTGAAAAATCACATTCATAAAGAAACTACTCATCTTTGAGAAATTATTCATAAGACAAATTCTAAACTTTCTGACTTCGTTTCTATAAAAAAGGCAGCAGTTTGCGTAAAATAAGGTCATACCGTGCCCTGACACGATTCGAAGAACCACGAAGTACTATCTCTGTCCAATATCTTTTTAAGCAACAAGTACTTTTTTTTGAATTGATTTGTTCTTAGGCAGAGATGCTGGGACAAAGCCCAGCATGACCAATTACATCTATGAACTGAGCTCAATTTTAATTTTGTGAAGTTTCATTTCTACTTAGTATCATAACACTTGAACATTAAATTATTTTCCCTATCAGAGTACTTGCCAAGGAAAAGACAACAAGGGAAATACCACTCCATTTTTTGCTGCTATGAACTTATCTACACGTTGATTTTGTAAGAGATACCGAAGTCAACGTGAACCAAAATGGCGTTTTTTTTTGTTTAAATTGATTTTTCATTGCTCGCACTCAGATTTTCAATCTTTTAAAGCTTGTTTATGCCCAAAATTCTTGTCTTATTTGCACATCCACGATTGGAGAAATCTAAAATCAATCGTCAATTGTTAACGGTAATTCCATCATCTTCCGACATCACGTTTCAGGATTTATACGAATTGTATCCCGATTTCAATATTGATGTGGAAGCTGAAAAAAAACTTCTTTCTGAGCATGAAATCATCATTTTCATGCATCCTTTTTACTGGTATTCATGCCCGCCACTTTTAAAACAAGGGAAGTCTTGGTGGCGGAATAGCAGATTTGCAAGATTGGTTACAAACCATGGCTGTTCTTGGTGCTGTTGGGCTTATTATTCTTGCAGGGAATTATTTGGTTTCTCCATTTTTAAGAATCATCGCCAAAACACATATTCGTGAATTATTCACTGCAGCGGCGCTTTTACTTATAGTTGGAATTGCCGCATTGATGCAAACTGTTGGTCTTTTTCCTGCTTTGGACACGTTTTTAGCTGGAGTTGTTCTTGCAAATAGTAAATTTAAACACTAATTAGAAAGTGATATAGATCCGTTCAAAGGACTTCTTTTAGGTTTGTTTTTTATTGCAGTTGGCGCATCTATCAATTTTGAATTCATTGGGAAAGAAACGCTTACCATTGTTGGATCAACACTTGGTGTTTTGATTAAAAAAGCTGTGATTTTGACATCAGTTGGGATGTTTTCAAAACTAAACCCCAAACTAAGAAATAGATCTGGGTATGTTTTTACTAAGTTCCTCTTTCATGAATTAACCTTAATCCAAAAATTCATTCAAATAAAAGCATCAAATTATTCCTTTGAAAAACCCGACTCGTATAAGAATCGATGATCTCTCCTCGTCGATTCGATTAAGTTTCACGATTTTAATTAGTTCGGCGGCTCATCTTTGGTCGATACCGAAGGCGCCACAAAGCGAGATAACCGCTTTTTTAAAATTAATATCTGTCATTTCGACCAGAGTTGAGCCAATTCTATAAAACCCAAAGCCAGAAATCTGAACGAAACGAAGTGGAAAAACCTTCCTTTGAAAAACCAGACCAGTATAAGAATCGAAGATCTCTCCACGACGATTCGATCTAGTCCCTCGCTTTTAATTAGTTCGGTGGCTCATCTTTGGTCGAGATGACCGCTTTTTTTTCAATTTCTCACTCAATTTAACTCAATACAATAGATTCTCTTTTGCTGTACCTTTTAGCATGATAAAAAAACAAGCAACTCCACAAGGAATTCGCCTAAATAAAGCAATATCAGACACCGGAACATGCTCACGCCGAGAAGCCGACACCTACATTGAACATGGAAGAGTTTTCGTAAACGGCGTAAAAGCCAGAGTTGGAGACCGAGTTACAAACTCAGACGAAATTCGTGTTGATGGCCGAGTCATCAAAGAGAGAGAAAAAGACATTTACATTGTTCTGAATAAACCTGTTGGAATTATTAGTACAACTGAAAAACAGGTAAAAGGCAACATCATTGATTATTTATTATTTCCGAAACGAATTTTCCCCATTGGTAGATTGGATAAAGATTCCGAAGGATTAATTCTTCTCACGAATAATGGCGATATCGTAAATAAAATTCTACGGGCTGGAAATGAGCACGAAAAAGAATACATCGTTACGGTAAATAAACCCATTACTGTCGATTTTGTTGAAAATATGTCCTCTGGAGTTCCCATTTTGGGCGAAACAACTAAAAAATGTGAAGTTGAAAAACTGAGCGAGTTCGTTTTTAAGATAATTTTAGTTCAGGGGCTTAATCGCCAAATTCGTAGGATGTGTGAACATTTTGGATATGAAGTAATGAAACTAAAACGCATTCGGATAATGAACGTAAGTATTGGAAAATTACCAGTTGGCGATTGGAGAGAACTCAGTGACGCTGAATTAGCATTCATTTTAAATGCCGTAAAAAATTCTTCTTCTGATGAAAAAGCATCAAAAATAAACGCAAGTCCAAAACCGAAATCAAATAAAAGTCAACAAAAGGAAAAGTCAACTGCTTCGAGTTCTTCAAAATCAGGTTCAAATCGAACTAAATCTAGTGCTTCTACTTCTAAGCGTGATTCAGCATCTTCTGGAAGACTGGGTAAATCTGGCTCAAAGTCTTCTCGTCCAATGAAATCGGGAAGAACACAAACTTCAAAAAGCAGCCGCAAAAGGTAATTTTGAATTTTTAATGCTTAATTTTTAATTGGTGACGGTGCCTAAATTTTTTGTCACTTTTACAAAAGATGTTGATGTAGTGATTGTTTGACCGTGCTTGTAATAAGATTTTGGGTAAAGTTTGGTTTATAAATTCATTTTCAAATTTCATGGTTCATCTTTAAGTTTTCAACTCCTTTGTCGTTTTTTAAACTTCGTTTTTTTCAAACCTAGTTTTGGTCAAAGGGGAGAGTTTCTGTTTATTAACAGCTAACATAATTTAACCTCATCATTCATCTCTTGGCAGGAATTCTGGGTCAAGCTCAGAATGACAAAAAACAGGTTCTAAAAATCGCCGATCCAACGATCCATTCCTGTATTTCCAACAGTGTAAAACCAAGAAACTCCAATATCAATTCTGATATTCGAAACACCTGTTGTTATTCGTAAACCTGCTCCCAAAATGTGATTATTTGGCTCAATTCTGTTAGGATTATTTGAACCAAATTGAGAACGACTAAACAAAACTCCGTAAAGATTTTGCACATACCAAGGAATTAGCAATCCTCCATTTTCAGGATAAAACAAAGGAAATGTGTAACGAGTCGAGAGTTCATGAAGCCATTCTGAGTTTCTAAATTTAGCTTGTGCATCAGAATTCCACACAAAATTAGACGTCGAATACACTTGAATATGAGGTTGATACATCGCCCTGTAACCCAATCGCAGTGAATGATTTCGAAACAGAGGATTCGGCAAAAATCCAAAAATTCCGCCTAGAACTCCAAATCTTCTTCGAACTCCATCAGGAAAAGCTTCGTCCTGATAAAAATTATAAAAGGTGTTTTTAGTTAGATCAATTTCAGATTGTGCGAATGCTATTAGCCCTTCAGAAGGCTGAAAATCACGGATTCTTTGTAATAATTTCCAGTTAAATTGTGCCTGAATTTGTAGGCTAAACACATTTCCTGATACTAGATCATTCAAAAAATCGTACCCATCAATTTTTAAACTATTGGTAATATACGAGTAGTTAGAATACACCCATCTTGGAATAATAAAAAATGAGCTAGTCGAAATATTTTGTTCGAGATTTACTCGAAATGGAATTCCAACAGATACCCCTTTTTCTGCCATAATAATAATTGGGGCAGAAGAAGCAGTTGAGTTTATTTCAATCGATTCTCGAAACGTTCTAAGTTCAAATCCTGGCCAAAACCCCGTGTATTGATATGATAAATCATACCACAGTTCATCATGTTGAATAGCTAAATCACCAGACCACGTATGTCGTTGTAAAATATCTGTTCCTAATAAAGAAACACCATATCTATCACTAACAGCATTTTGCTCAAAAGTTGGGATCATAGCTCTTGGCAAAACCCAGTCTAAGCCACTTTTATAGGGTTTTATTGGGTTTTTCTTCCAAATAGAATCGGGCAGATCAGACCAAATTCGATCTTTTCTGAGTTCTTTTTGAGACTCGTTTTTTAGTTTTGCAGGAACTTTATTTAAAAAGTTTTCTCGTTTCATTACCGAAAGCTTTTGTTCATTTTCTTGCTGAACAACAAAGGCAATTTCTGATCCATCAGTATTATAGGAAGCTTCGTAAACATTAAATAAACTATTACTTAATTGAACAATTTCTTTGGATTCTAAATCGTATTCAAAAACGTTCATCACTTTATTTACATCTGCGGTAAACAAGAGTTTTGTTCCATTAGGATGCCAAACAACATCATATAAACTAATCCCCGATTGAAAAAAAACGGGTTTCGCTTCAAAAATATTCGCTAATTCTGATTCAGAATCGGCAATATATAAGACAATATCTCCATGAATATTTGCGATAAGAGCTGTTTTTCCATTTTCAAAACTGTAATCCAAATCGATAATATTTTGAATTCCTGGATTTGACACTTCCCGTATAGATTTATCTTTTTCATCCACAAAAACCAAACGGTTTGTTTCTTTATTTGTTTGAAAAGCAAACCAACCTCCTTTTGTATAAACTGGATTAAATAAGCGCTTTCCTGTGGCAATTTCTGTTAGTTTATTCGTTTTTACTTCCAACTCATACAAACCTGAAATGTACATCGCATCGTATTTGGTATGTACATCATATCGAGCAAACACAATTTTTTCACGATTTGGGGAGATATCAATTCGATAATCTTCCACGATATTACTTTTTTGAAGGCGTTTGGCTTTTCCTGTTTTTATGTTCCGAAGATAAAATCCCGCTTTTTGATCATAAAAACTTCCATAAGAAACAAGTTCATTTTCATTAAAATAAATCGGCCTCCGAGAAGATTCCCCCGTAAATGAACTAGGTAATACTTTTCCAATTAAAATAGGTGCAGCTTCAATACTTTCATTTTGATTAGAAAGTATGTTTTCGTTTTTGAAAACCTGCATACGAATCGTTTCTTGCCTTTTACGCTCTTTCCATAATTTATCCGCTTTATATTGTTTAAAAGCAGTTCCGGGCCATTCCCATTGAGTAAACAAATATGCTCCACCATAACTCAAAAACGGAACTCTTCCCATAAAATCGATGACTTCATTCGCAGCAAGTTCCCCTTTATGTTTTTGCACCCAATCAATAAATTCAAATCCACCTTGGTAATGTCGGTTGAAAGGACGAGTTTGGTTGCTACTGTGCATCATTTGCCCAAAACTCCAAGGATTCGATCCTGTAAAAACACTGTTTATTTGATTCGCGAAAAAGGGATGATTTCCACGTCCATTTAAATCATTATTTAATCCCAAATCGGATTCATAATGAACAGCCAAACCTTCATGAAATCCAATTGGTGCCATAAAATGAAGAGATCGAGCGCCGTCGGGCCAAAAAGGATAGATTAAAGCCGTAAAACCCAATTTTGGGACAACTGAAAAATGTTGAGCATGAACCAATTCGTGTGGAAGCACATTTTCTAACCAACCACCCACTTTTGGATTTAAAATTTTGCCTTTTAAAGGTGGAATTTCAACTTCCATTCTGAAATTTATCGGCGTAACATAACCGTTAGACAAATCATTATACCCATTTAAAACAACCGGAAAACGCTTGAGTTTTCCACCTGTTAATTTCTGCACCGGCTTGTAATTGTGTTCTAAAATTCGAGCAGAAGCTTGAGCAACAGAATCAAAACCTTCATGAAAAATAATGCGAAAATGTGGAGTTTCTAATTCAAACCAATTTACTGGCGGACGATACATTTGAGCGATTGAAACTTGAATCCCGATTAAAAACTGAACAACAATCATCAGCAAAAAACATATTCTCTTGTTTTTACTAAGAAAACGTAAGTTAATGCGCAAGCTTAACCTGTTCAGAAAATCACCGAGAAATGATTTAAGCATAGTTAATGAATTTGAATAAGGTGAATTAATAAAGTGGAATTCAAATATAGGTTTTAAAATGATATTGCAAACAGCCGGATTTTTATAACAGCAAGTTAAAAATCTTATCTGCTTTTTGTCTGACTCAAAAAACATACAAACTTACAAACACAATAATAACAATTACTTTTTATTTGCACGATATCCGGATATATACTAATTTTTGTTAGAAATAGTATATTTTAAGTTCATATCAATCTAGTTTTAAAAAAAACCTATCGCGAGCATCCGCTCGTGAACACCCAACCCTATCACGAGCGTCCGCTCGTGATTCTCTCCCTCGTGATTCTCACCTTAATTTAAGGCACTAAGTTTTATATCCATTCTAAGCAAAAAAGGCTGTCTTGATTTCTCAAAACAGCCTTTTTATTAAAAACTTGTTATTTAATCCGCATTATAGGCATCGTAAATATTCCAAACCCAAAATAGAAACGGAACAATTACGGTCCAACCTAAAAAGAAGGTAATTATGCCTCCGAATATCCAGATAAAAAATCCTTTAAAGAAATGACCTTTTATTAATTGTCCAACACCAGGCAGAAAGACAGATACAAGTGCGGGTAAACCATATTTTTGAGAACTCATAATCGTTGCGTTTAATGGATGTTTATCATTAGCCATACGCAGCTTTTGTCATTTTGTTGGGCTGTAGATCAAGTTCAAAATAAATGATTATCCATTTTCTAACAAAATGTAAGAGAGCAAAATAACTTTTTCTATAGTCATTTCAATTCAGCCTTATCCCTTTATTTATGCCATCTCAATTACTTCAACTCTTCAAAAATTAAATGATTTGAGATGTTTATTGAATCTCACATTGCTTCAACTCGAGTTTTCAATTCTGTATTCATACTTTCAAAGCCTTGTTTTGTATTCACATGAATCATTTCTTTGAAGAATGGAATCAAGATTCCATTGAAGTTTTCAGATTGTTTAAATGTTGTTGTTCCATCACCATTATCTACGATTTCGAATCGGTGTTCACCATCAAATAATCCGGGAATTAGAACTTTTCCTTTCCAAACAAACAATTTGTTTGTCTCAAAGGCTACTACATTTGGTGTAAAATCCATCCCTGATTTCCCTGGTGTTTGAATCGTAACTTCGATTTATTCTCCAATTTCAGGAGTTCCATTTATGGTTTTTATGAAACTATTCCATTCAGGATAGGATTTAAAATTGACTAATTGGTTCCATACTTCTTCTGGGCTTGCATTTATTTGAATAGATGTGCTTAATTCTTGTTTTGGTAAAAAGAAAATGGTTAAAAATAAGAATGCTTTCATGGTAATTTCCTTTTGGGTTGTTGTGTGTGTTCATCAACAAGTTCACAAGAAAATCACTTTTGATTCTTGATATAGATCAAGAAGTAACAAAACTCGATTATTTCAATTGTTTTTTTCGAATTCGGCTAAATGTTTCAGGTGTCATCCCCAACATGGAAGCGATATATTGCTGCGGAACTAGATGAAAGAGCTCTTTATTGGTTTGATAAAAAAAGTCGTAGCGATCCTCAGCACTCATCGATAAATGAGAAAACATCCGGTTCTCCAAAAAACTGAAACACTTAATTAAAAACAACTTTTCCAACTCATTCCATTTAGGAACCAATTCACTCAATCGCTGATAATCTTCACGATAAATCGTAAATAATTCTGTGTCTTCCAAAGCCTGAATAGTCCAACGAGCTAGCGAATTAAAAATAAAACTTTGGATATCAGTAACGAAATAACCCTTTATTGAAATCCATTGTGTGATTTCCTTTTCTTCCAATTCCACATAAATGCGCAAAATCCCAAAATCAATAAAACTCAATTTATCGCAGTTTTTCCCCGTTTGAAGAAAATATTCACCCTTTTTTAACTGTGTTCTTTTGAAGAATGAAGCGATTTTTTGCAAATCTTCTAGCTCTTTAACTTCAAAATGAAGAGAAATATATTCTTGTAAAGTGGTATTCATGGAAAGAATTGAGTTTATGAGATTTCGTTCATAATACTAATTTTGTTTTATTAACTAGTTATGATTAAATTCTCAGTGGGAATTCCCACCAAATACAATACAAAATATGTCACCTATTTTAGAATACGAAACACGAATAGACTCTAAGAAACGAATTACGATTCGTGGCGCAAAAGCTACTTATTATCATGTAACTGAAAGAGCTGATGGAACTATTGAACTTAGTCCTAGAATCTTAGTTCATCCAGATGAAATTTCTGAAAAAACATTGAATATGATTGATAAATCTGCTCAAAACATTAAAAACGGCGTGGTTTCAAAGTCAGTTGACCTTCAAGGATTACATGATTTAATCGATAAATAAGAAACATGTTTACAATTAGAATGGGAGTTCCTGTAATGGAAGGGTTTTGGGATGGGTTATTGCAAAAAAGAAAAGAAAACAAGCTATCAAAAACTGAAGCTGATTTATTTAATAAGTTTGCTAAAGCGATTTTATTTCTTAGTTCTAATCCGAAACGTCTGGGATTAAAAACCCATGAAATCACACCTCTCAGTGAAAAATATGGATTCGAAATTTGGCAATCCTATTTAGATCAAGGTTCTACTGCGCGTCGATTTTAGTGGGCTTACGGGCCAAATAAAGTAGAAATTACCATTTTAGGAATTGAACCACACCCTGAGGATAAAAAAAACGGTTCTTATAAACGCATTAAACTATCAGACATTTAAACCTAAACTCAATTCTTTCTACCCACAAAACGAATAACACTTCCGGTTCCTACATGAAATTCACCTTCGTTTAATTCTGTAATCACTTCTTCTAACTGAATGATTTCAAAATCGGGAAAATCTCTTACAATTTCTTCTTTGGAACACAACATTTCCGCATCTCTAGGGCCGCCGACTTTCGGGTTTTCCATCACAAATGGCAAATTTTTTTTGCTAAAAGCTTCGATAATTACCAATCCACCTTTTTTTAAATAGGAGCTTAATTGTTTATTAAACTGAGATTTTACAGTAGCCGGAAAGTGAACATAAATAAGAACTAAAGCTTCAAACTGTTCTGTTTTGTACGGAGCTTCTTGAATATCACAAACGGAATAATCAATGGAAACACCACGTTTTTCGGCTAATTTTATCGCTTTCTTTCTGGCTTCTGAACTTTGATCAAATGCGGAAACTTGCCAACATAATTCAGCTGCAAAAACAGCATTTCTCCCTTCGCCTTCAGCTGGAAATAAAATCGAATTTGCTTCATATTGAGGTAAAACGGATTTCAAAAATGCGTTTGGTTCTTCTCCGTAGGCGTAGGTTTCTGCGCTGTAGCGGCTATCCCAGAATTCTTTCATTTAGGTAAAATTGAGTGTTTTGAAGTTTATTTCTA
>CAZNTR010000137.1:0-10348 GCA_964575925.1 uncultured Chitinophagales bacterium | reverse complement strand
AAGAAAAAAATCCATTTCATATTGTTTTTAGCTGTCATTCTATTTGAATGTACACTTGGGATTAAATATGCCACAGCTCAGGATTTAAAAAAATTAAATTTTGTTCAGATAAAAGATGCGCCACAATTAATTGAACGAGAAAAAGCTGTTTTATACATCCGTTCAACCGTTAAAGACATTTTTGTTAATTCAACGAATCCAGGTTATACCTTTCGAAGAGTAGAAGATAAAGAAGGTGAGTGGGTATTACGGATTAATCCGAGTGAGACCTATATGATTAGTATAGGAGCACCGGGTCATTTAAGTACAGTACCACAAAAATTTGTACTAAAACTTAAGGAAGTACAAGTGTGGGAAGTTACCTCTATTGAGGCTACATCAGTAACGAATGTGACTAATATTCCAGACGGAATTGGAAAGTTGATTATAAAGGGAAGACCTGAAGGAGCTAAATTAGAATTAGACTTTCTGCAAATTTCGAATACCTTACCTGCTACAATAGAGAGAATAAAATCGGGTTCTCATACAATTCAGGTTATAACTGATAATATTTATTCTGTTCCAAATCCAACACAAGTTATTGTTCAGCCGAATGAAACAACTGAAATTGAGTTAAATGATAAGTTAGAATATGGTGTTTTAACTATTAATGAAGATGAGGTGAAATCATTAACAATCGGAGAAAATATATTTTATAGGAATGAACGATTTATAGCTACAAAAAATAAAATTAGCTATATATATGAAAAAAAAGACAAGCAATTATTTGTACAAATTCCAGTTAAAGATAGTGTAGAAGTTCAGTTAAATGATACTCAAGGCGAGGTTTATACTCAAAAATACAAATTAAGACATGAAGATAGTGTATTAGTTTTTCCAGAAAGATTAAATAAAGCGACACTTAGATTTAATACATTTGGCATTGATAAAATTAGAATTAATGAGTTCGAACCGGTTGTGAATGGGAGTCTCTATAGATTAGGTGCACCCTATAAAATGCAACAAAGTGGTTATACCTTATTGGTAACAATACCTGTTCGAAAACCAGCTATAGTTGAACTATTCGAAACAAAACCGATCTATCCAATTTATACGGATACGATAAATGTTCGTGTGAATGATGTCATAAATGTACAAGCGGATTATGCAAAAGTAGAATTTGATACAAAAAAATATGACGATCTTGAAATTAACACCTATAAACTAGTAGATCAAAAAGTCATAAATAGTCAATTCCCCTACAAAATTGAAGCAACAGGGGCTTTTGTAACAGTTTATTTACCCACAACAGCACCTCAAATAGTTCAGTATAGTAAAAAATATTTTGAAAGTGAGACTGATACATTAAACTTAAAAAAAGGGGAATTCAAAAAAATAGAACGTTCATTAAAGCCACAAATTGCAAAAATAGAATTTAAATCGGATTTAGATAGTGTAAAGATTTTTGCCACTTTAGAATTTGAAAACTCAAATCCAATAAATTTTAAAGAAATTGGGTATTCAAATGAGACGTTAGAAATTGGAGCTGGAAATTATTGGTTTAAGTACGAAAAAGACGATTATGAAACACTTGAAGAAAAACGGTTGATTTACAATAAGGCAGGAGTGACAAGTCTTCAAGTTCCGGTTAAATTAAAATGGACACGAAGAATCTGGAATGGAAAACGAATCTTTTGGGCCTTATTGATCGGCGGCGGCGGTTATGCTGCTTACAATTATTTGATTAAGCCAGAGATGAGTGGAAGTGGAAGTTCATTGCCATTGCCACCGGGATTTCCTGATGGAGTTGGATTTTAGGGAGGATGGTATTTTGCAAAGATTGATATTAGTTATAGCTATTTTATTGATAAGTGTCGATGGTGTTTATTCTGTTAATAGTTTATTTAAGCTTGGTTCTAAAAAAGAAACAAAAAAGTCAATTAGAACTTCAAAAGATTCTGTATTTAAGGCAACTTTTTCAGATAATCCCATATTAATTAATAGTGAAGCTTTAGATGCTACATCGGTTTTTTCAATTGATTTAGATAAAGATGGAGACATGGATGTACTTTCTTCATCATTTGATGATAATAAAATTTCGTGGTATGAAAATTTAGGTATAGGTAGTTTCATAAGTCATACTATAACAACAAATGCGCTTGGTGCTGAATCCGTATATGCAGCTGATATGGATAATGATGGGGACATTGATGTTCTCTCTGCTTCATTTGAAGACAATTCGATATATCTTTATACAAATAATGGGAATCAACTTTTTACACAAAAGCTAATTAGTTCAAATGCAATTGATGCTTTTGATGTGTTTGCAAAAGATTTAGATGGTGATAATGATCTTGATGTATTATCCGCGTCTAGAGGTGATAATAAAATTAGTTGGTACAAAAATAATGGTTTGGGTCAATTTGTCGAAAATCAAATATCAACATCGGCAGAGGGAGCATTATCGGTATATTCTATTGATTTAGATTCTGATGGCGATAATGATATTCTATCAGCTTCAAGATACGATGATAAAATAGCTTGGTATGAAAATAATGGTTCTGGTAATTTTACCACACATGTAATATCCGATACAGCAACTTGGGCTTGGTCAGTTTCAGCTGCCGATTTAGATAATGATGGAGATATCGATGTTGTGACCGCGTTAAGATTAACTGATTCAATTGTAGTTTACGAAAATCAGGGATTTAACAGTTTTATCGCTCATGTTATTAGTACAACTGTTGATGGTGTTCGAGATGTGCATATTGCTGATTTAGATAAAGATGGAAAAATGGATATTCTTTCTGCTTCTAATGGAGATAATAAAATTGCTTGGTTTGAAAATAAAGGTAGTTTGGTCTTTGAGTCACATGTTATAAGCCAAACTGCATTAGGGGTACATTCTGTTTACACTTCTGATTTTGATGGTGATGGAGATTTAGATGTAGTTTCAGCTTTGTCATTGGATAACAAAATAGTTTGGTTTGAGAATGTTTTATTAAATGTAACACCTGTAATTTCATCAATTTCACCGAGTGCTGGGCCTGTTGGTACTTCTATCAAAATAACCGGATTTTATTTCGGAGAATCACAAAGTAATAGTACTATAAAAATTGGAGTTACTGAGGAATCTGCAATAGCATTAGGTTCGATAATATGGTCTGATGATGTAATTGTTGGTGAGGTTCCCATTGAATTAGAGCAAGGAATCTACAAAGTTTATCTTAGAATAGGAGATTCGATTGTGAATATAAATACCGATTTTAGGATTACAAAACTACAATCAATAGTTGCAGCTAAAGACAGTGATGATGGTAATGTCGTAACCGTAAAAGGTATTGCCATTACTGCATCTTTGGAATCAGCCACAAGAACATCATTCTTTATTCAAGATAATGGTGTTGGAATCAATATCTTCAAATTAGGAACACCTAGCAAAGAAATCGCCTTAGGTGATAGCGTTATGGTTACTGGTACATTGGATACATATAATGGTTTAAGAGAATTAGCTGTTGCAGACATTTCTACTGACATCACAGTAATGAACACTGGAAATCCTGTTCCTGCTCCTCGTAATATCACATACTTGCAGTTTTACAATGCAAAAAGCCTTGAATCTGACCTAGATAAGGTTCAAGGTTCATTGGTTCGTTTGAATGGTTTAACAACTGATCCATCAACTTGGCCAAATGATGCTTCTTCTTCTAGTAAAAACATTACTGCTAAATACACTATTAATGATAGCACTATAGCTATTCGTTTATTGGCAGGTACAGAAGCAATTGGAACTACTCCTTCAGCTAGTCTTGATTTAATTGGTGTTGCCAGTTCTTTTAAATCATCACAACTTTTGCCACGTTATTCTTCTGACCTCATACCCTATTACAATGTCACCTTCCAGCTTGATATGAGTGATGCGATGGCAAAGAATAATTTTAAGCCTGCTGAACATGCTGTAACAATTGCAGGTAATTTCAACGATTGGTCTGCACGTGTTGATACCTTGTTTGAGGGTTCTACCGCAGGGATGTTTGAAAAAACAATAGAACTCAAACCCGGAGATCATCAATTTAAATTCTTATACAGCTCTGTTCAATATCAACAGTATGAATGGGATGCAGATCTGAATAGAGAAATTTCAATCAGTAGTGATTCTGTAACACAAATTTTTGTTCCCAATGTATTGTTTAATGATTACTCTGAAGGAAATGATACCACTTTAAAACAAATAGATTTACCTATCACATTCGACTTGACTGATGTTGAGTATTCGTTTGTTGATTTTGGTGGAAATAGTTCTTCAATAGTAGTTGATCCTCAAAATTCTTCAAATAAAGTTGTAAAAGTAATTAAAACTTTAGGTGCTGAAATATGGGCAGGTACTATAATAGGTAAAGACGGTTTTGTTCATCCTATTCCGTTTACCCAAGATTCTACGTTCATGAACGTACGTGTTTGGTCTGCAGCTGCAGGTGTTCCTGTTCGTTTAAGATTAGAAAATGTGGTCAATAATCAAGAAACAGTTGAAACAGAAGTTATGACCACTAAAGCTGGTGAATGGGAGGTATTGAACTTCGATTTCTCTAAGCATGTAGAAGGTACTCAAGCTCTTAACCTAGCATTTGTATTCAATAAAGCGTCCATTTACTTTAATTTCTGGACTATAGGAGCTGATGATATTTATTACTTCGACAATGTTCGTTTTGGCGAATTCGATAGTGAATCGATAGATCTTGAAATAAAATTCCCAGTTGATTTCGAAAACCTAGATATCAATTGGACAGATGCTTTTACTGGTTTTGATGGTGGTAGTGCAGAAGTCATTATCAATCCATACAAAACCGAAGCCAACATGAGCGACAAAGTCGTGAAAATGGTTAAAAATGCTGGTGGGCAACCTTGGGCAGGTGCTTACTTAAGTTTGAGCAAACCTATCGACTTAGAAAAAGGAACCATGTTCTCTATGAACGTTTGGGCTCCTTCACAAACTTCAAAAGTTATATTAATATTTGAAAACCCCGTTAAATTTGCTGAAAGGTTCGAAAAAGAAGTCGGTGTTGGTCTTGCTAATGCATGGACTAAAGTTGACTTCGATTTTAATGAAGCTAATAAAACATTCGCCTATCAAAATGTTCTTATCATTTTTGATAATGGTACTACTGGTGATGGTTCAGCAGCTTTCACCTATTATTTCGACGATATTGTTCAGTATGCGCCCATTCCAATAACTCAAAACCTAGTTGCCTATTACCCATTTACAAATGGAAGTTTCGCAGACTTAAGTGGCAATAATAATGATGGTTCTAATAATGGAGCAACAGAAACTTTAGATCGCTTTGGAAATGCAAAAAGCGCAATGAATTTTAATGGGGTGGATAATTATATTAAAGTTGAGAATTCCCCTGAGTTAAATTTTGGGACAAATGATTTTACATTGACAGGTTGGTTAAAGTACCCGGCTCAAGTTGGTGGCTCTGCGAACTATGCAGCAATTTTGATTAAAAGTAAAATAGGTTCACCTTGGGATGGTTTCACTTTATTTGTTGATGAGCCTTCAAGTGGAAATGTTCAATTTAGAACCTCCGCATTAGCAACCACCCAACTGAATACTACAGGACTTAGTTTGAATAATGATGTTTGGTATCAATTCGCTGCAATTAGAGAAGGAGATCAGCTAAAATTGTATGTAGATGGTTTATTAAAGGGTACAAAAACCGTAGCAATAACTAATATCTCAAATGATCAGCCTTTATGGATTGGGGTAAATCATGAATCTACAACATCACAAAATTACAACGGCTCCCTCGACGACATCCGCATTTACAACCGAGCCCTTTCAGCAGATGAAATTAAAGCACTCTACCATTTAGAATCAGCCCCAGAATCACCGCAAAATCTTTTAGCAACAGCAGCAACTGCTTCCCAGATTCAACTCACATGGTCGTCAAACACCGAACCCGATTTAGCCTTATATAAAATCTACAAAGGCACAGATCGAAATGATTTATCAACGGTAATTATTCATGATTTGAGTTCTGCAATTGACACAGTTTATACCGATATAGATGTGGTTAATGGAAAAAGTTATTATTACTCCATTTCGGCAGTTGATAGTTCTGGGTATGAAAGTGAGCGAAGTGAAACGGTAAGTGCAATGCCTGTAGCTCCATTTGTGGATGGTTTAGTGGCTTATTATCCATTTAATGGTAATACCAATGATGAAAGTGGGAATGGAAATGATGGTACTACTGCTGGTACTTTTAGTTTTCAAACAGAAGCAGGGAAAGATGCTATTCGTTTAAATGGAAATAGTTTTGTAATTAGTTCTTCTGGTGGTCATGTTTTAGTTCCATCTTTCCAAGTTTTAGGCTTAACCAATAAATTTACAATTTCGATGTGGGTTAAAGAAGAAGGAATGGCTTATCAACATGGTGAGGCTTATTTTGGTTTTGGTGATGACCCAAATTTCGTTGGTTTTGGACATTATGGTAATTCGCTAACATATGCAACAAAGCAAAGTGAATCAAAATCAATAAATATTGATTATCCTGGTTATGGTGCAACTTATAATAAATGGATTCATCATCTTCTAACGTATGAAAATGATACACTTAAAGCTTTCATTGATGGTGCTGAGGTTAAAAAAGATGTAATTAATTTGACTATTAATACTTCCTTTTCAGCGATTGGACGACACTACTGGAGTGGAGGTTCATCAACAAGATTTATAGGTTGGGTTGATGATTTTCGCATTTACAACCGAGCCCTTTCAGAAGAAGAAATTAAAGCTCTGTACTATTTAGAATCAGCCCCAGAAACACCGCAAAACTTTACTGCTATAGCATCTAATTCCCAGATTCAACTCACTTGGTCGCCAAACACAGAACCCGATTTAGCCTTATATAAAATCTACAAAGGCACCGATCCAAATGATTTATCAACGGTAATAATTCAAGATTTGTCTTCTGAAATTGACACAGCTTATACCGATTCAGATGTGGTTAATGGAACAACGTATTATTACGCAATTTCGGCAGTTGATAGTTCAGGGTATGAAAGCACCCGAAGTGAGGTAGTGAATACTAAACCAAATACATTAGACTCTCCCGATTTAATCGCATATTACCCCTTCACTAACGGAAGTTTCGCAGACGTAAGCGGAAATAAATACAATGGCACGAGTACTGATGTGGTCGCTACATTCGATCGGTTTGGAAATGATAAAAACGCAATGAGTTTCAATGGCGAAACTTCTAGAATTGTAGTTTCAAGTGATAATAACTTGGTTCCTAGAAATATTACTGTTTCTTTGTGGGCTAAGAGTAATTCTGATGTTTGGAATAAACCAGGAATGCTTCTTAGTAAGCGCAATTCGTACATTTTGCATACTGATGAAGGTTCTAAAAAATTGTCAGCGTATGTTTGGGTTAATGGTAATTGGGTTTCTACTCCTTATACAGATGTTCCAAAATCAATAACAGATTGGAACTTATATTCAATGACCTATGATGGTCAAACTCTTCGCTTATTTGTTAACGGTGTCGAAATATCTTCGGTTAATCAAACAGGTGAAATAAGTAGTGGACTAAATGGAAGTCTTTATTTTGGTTATGATAACGCATCGGGTAATCGTTATTTCAGCGGTTTATTAGATGAGATTCGCATTTACAACCGAGCGCTTTCCGATTCAGAAATCAAGGACTTGTATATATTAGAGTCTGCTCCTATAACGCCTGAAAAATTTTCAGCCACGCTAGCAAATAAAGAAATCCTACTCACTTGGTCTCCAAACACAGAACCCGATTTAGCTATTTACAAAATCTACAAAGGCACCGATCCAAATGATTTATCAACAGTAATTATTCACGATTTAAGCTCTGAAATTGATACTTCATACACAGATTCTGATATCCAAAGTGCTTCTAATTTCTATTATTCCATTGCTGCCGTAGATAGTTTGGGTTATGAAAGTAGCAGAAGCGATACTCTTCATGTTGCTGTTAATCATGCAATTGCCACACTTTCCGTTGAGGTTCTTGAAGACGAAATTGAAATCAGTCAACCATTTTCCTTGAATTTAAAACTCACTGAACTCAACCCAATTGATTCTATTTCAACACTTTCGTTTTCTTTGAATTATTTATCTGACAAAGTGGATTTTATTCAGGATAGCACCGTTTCGTATCAGTTTTTTGGGGATAATGAAGTGTTTTCTGCACAAAAAGAGCAGAATAGTTCAAAAATTGCGATTCAATTTTCTGCTGAGGAAAATACTCAGGTTTTAGGTTCTGGAACTTTGAGTCGTTTACGTTTTGCAGCACTTGATTCTGGTAAGGTTCAGTTTACCATTTCAGATCTTGTTGCGAAAAATAAACTTGGCATTGATATTCTATTGACTAGTGATCAAGATTCAACACAAATTAAACTGCCTTTGTCTTTTGAGCGAGTTCAAACACCTCAAAACTTCACTGCAAAAGGAGTTCATCAACAAATTAGATTAGCTTGGGATTTTGATGAAAAACAAGTTCAAGCGTATTTCCTTCTCTACAAACGAGTTACCGAACAAACTTTTGTTTTAGTTGACTCTGTTGCTCAAACGAAGGCCATTAAATACAGCTATTTTGATAATGAGGTCGAAAATGGAAATGAGTACGAATATCGGATTCAAGCGAAGCAATCGGAAGATTCTTTGAGTTTATTTAGTCCCATTTTAAAAGCAATTCCTAAATCTCCAGAATTGAGTTCAAATCTAAATAGAATTTCGCCTGACCATACGATTCAGATTGAAGGTATTGGTTTTGGAGAGAAACAGAATAATGCAACAGCTCGATTTGTTTTAAATCCTAACGCTTCGAGTTCATCAATAGAAAAAAATACTTCAACCGAGTCAAACTCAGGAGTTTGGATTAATCTTCAACCCATGGATTTTTCAGATTCTGAATATTCACAAGAATCAACAGGATTAAAGGAAAGAAATAAGCAATCAGTTTCGTATCAAAGTTATTCGAAACCGGAATTCTTAAATGAAAATGATGCAGTCATTCAATCTTGGTCAGACACTTTGATTGTTCTTTCTGCGCCAGAGAATTTGAGTGCAGGAAATTACAAACTCGATTTGATGATTCGAGATAAACTCATAGAGCAACAAATCGAATTTTCAGTCCTCCCAACAATCGATGTTTGGCCTGGAGATACTAATAATGACGGGCGAGTTGTCGCCGCGGATTTAATGTATATCTCCATTTTTTATGGGCAAAAAACGACCGATTCCTTAAATAGTATTTCTTGGAAAGCATGGAAACGTCCGACTTGGCAAGCAGATGGCTCCACGCCGCGACGAGTATTTGCCGATGCTAATGGGGATGGCCAAATCAATGTATTTGATTTGGATGCCTTGGATGTGAATTATGGAAAAACACCGGTGCAAAAAATGAATGTAGTTCCAAGTGCGATAATTCAATCAGGGACAGATTCTGTCTTGATTGTTGCTGAATGGATGAAAATAGATGAGAAGTTACAGATTTTATTCACCTTGCCTGAGGAAGATCAGCGAAATTGGCGTGGATTGGCTCTTTCTGTTCAAAATGATGAACTTAAACAGTTCAATGGAAAAATGAAGTGGGTGAATCATGCCGATTTTTCCGGTGGGGAATTACGAATTATTCAGTTGAATAAGGAAACCGGTGCATTAGAATTCGGACAAGCAGGCGATGTGCTAACTAAACTGAGTTCAATTGGGATTTTGGGAATGTTTGAACTAGAAGGCTTTACCAATAGTGAAACAGAATCCTTATTTGATGTAAAAAAAGTCCGAATTTGGAATAAAACAGGAGAAAGACCGCCTGTGAAAATTCAGTTTAAACAGGTTTTACAGACAAATACAGAATGGATCAGTGAAGAAAAACCTAAAGAATTAGCCTTATATCAAAACTATCCGAATCCGTTTAATCCACAAACAAGCATCCAATTTGATGTGGCAGAAGCAGGTCATGTACAGTTAGAAGTGTTTGATATTCAAGGCCGAAGAATTGCGATTTTACAAAATGGAATGAAAGCAGCTGGCAGATATAAAGTAAGAGTACAAGCGCAAGAATGGTCGAGTGGAGTGTATTTATACCGATTGCAAGCCGGCGAAAATGTAATTGTTAAGAAAATGGTATTGGTGAAGTAGTATGTGGAAGTGGAAGAACATAGTATTAAGTAATCTTTTATTAGCAAGTTTGATAATTTTCATTGATTCGAATAGTTTGTATTCACAATTTGTTGAACAAGAAATTTTCTTTGATGAATTTGAAAGAACAGAAATTGGTAATGAGTATGAGTTAAGAGCACCAAATTGGAAAATTGAAAATGGTTTGTTAATTCA
>CAZNTR010000136.1:0-10360 GCA_964575925.1 uncultured Chitinophagales bacterium | reverse complement strand
AAAGATATTGAACGTTACCGAGCTATTATCGAGAAACTCAATATTCGTAAGTAATTTTTTTGGAAAGGCACGTTCTCGTGCCTTTTTTTTTGCAGTAATTTGTGAAAAAGGTTTTTATCATCAAAACAGAGATTAATTTTTTGGTTTATATCTTGAATTTCAGCCCTTCATTTACAGACTTAATTGCCTTAACTTACACCAGCTTAATGCTAACACATTTTACTAAAATTACAGCTTAAACAAAGCCTCGTTTTAGTAAACAAAATTATCGTATCAAAAGAAGAAAAAAAGAAGAAAATGAAAGAAGACTTACGTTCTATCGAATTTGCCCCGGGCAAAACATTCACCGCTGATCTTGGTAGATTAGCAAAACAAGCTCATGGTTCAGTTGTACTGAGTTTCGGTGAGACTATGATTTTGGCAACGGCTACATCAGCTTACGAAGCCAAACCCGGTCAGGATTTTTTCCCACTGACTGTTGATTACAAAGAAAATTTTTACGCTGCAGGTCGTTTCCCAGGTGGTTTCTTTAAAAGAGAAGGAAAATCAACCGAGAAAGAAGTTTTAACGAGTCGCCTCATCGACAGAACCATTCGTCCGATGTTTGCCGACAATTACCTAAACGACACTCAGGTTTTATGTTATGTTATCTCATCAGATAAAGAAAATGATGGCGATGTAGTTGCAGGTGTTGCTGCATCAATCGCTTTAACTGTTTCTGACATTCCATTCGATGGTCCAACAGCAGAAGTTCGTGTTGGTAGAATTAATGGTGAGTATATCATCAACCCAACCTTAGCGGAAACCAAATTATCAGATATTGAATTAATTATTGGTGGTACACGTGAAAGTGTTGCAATGGTTGAAGGCGAAATGCAAGAAGTTTCTGAAGTTGAAATGCTTGAAGCTATCAAATTTGGTCACGATGCAATTATCAAATTGTGTGACTGGCAAGTAGAATTGCAAAAAGAGTTCGGAAAAGCTAAACGTGAAATCGCTGAGACGGTTGTTAATGAAGAATTAAAAGCAAAAGTTGTAGAACTTGTTGGTTCAAAAATTGAAGACATCACAAAATCACGCCCTGCAAAAAAAGAATATTCTGATGGAATTAAAGCAGTCGTTTCTGATGTTGTTGCTCAATTAGAAGAATCCTTCCCTGATTCAAAATCAGAGATTAAAGAATTTTGTCACGACATTCAAAAAACAGTTTTCCGTGAGCAAATTATTAACGATAAAGTTCGTCTTGATGGTCGTGCTTTAAATGAAGTTAGACCTATTTGGACTCAAGTTGGTTATATTCCTCGTACTCACGGTTCTGCCGTATTTACTCGTGGTGAAACTCAATCTTTAGTTACAGTTACTTTAGGTACTAAACGTGATGCGCAAAGTGTAGATACTTTATTTTCTACCGAAAGCAAAAGCTTCATGTTAGATTATAATTTCCCTCCATTTTCAACGGGTGAGACTAAACCAATGCGTGGTCCTGGTCGTCGTGAAATAGGACACGGAAACTTAGCTGAACGCGCCTTAAAAATGATGATGCCAAGCGATCAAGACTTTAACTATACTGTTCGTGTAGTTTCTGATATTCTTGAATCAAACGGTTCGTCTTCTATGGCTTCTGTTTGTGGTGGTTCAATGGCTCTTATGGATGCTGGTGTACCTTTCAAAAAACCTGTTTCTGGTGTGGCAATGGGAATGATTGTAATTGGTGACAAAGTTGCTGTATTAACAGATATTCAAGGTGAAGAAGATCACTTAGGTGATATGGACTTCAAATTAGCTGGTACAGCAGATGGAATTACAGCTTGCCAAATGGATATCAAAGTAAAAGGTATTCCTTACGATGTTATGGAACGTGCAATGGAACAAGCTCGTCAGGGTCGTTTGCATATTCTTAGCAAAATGGCAGAAACGATTTCTTTACCAAGAAATACTGTTTCAAAATATGCCCCAATGATTGTAACGGTAGAAATTCAGAATGATCAAATTGGTGCGGTAATCGGTCCTGGAGGAAAAGTAATTCAAGCTTTACAAAAAGAAACCAATACTGAAATCGTAATCGAAGAACAAGGAAATAAAGGTATTGTTTCAATTGCAGCAGCTAACTCTGTTGATGCAGATTTCGCTGTAAAAAGAATTAAACAAATTACAGGCTCGTTTGAAGAAGGCGAAATATTTGAAGGAACTGTTAAATCTTTGAAAGAATTTGGCGCTTTTGTTGAAATCGCACCGGGTAAAGATGGTTTATTGCATATTTCTGAAATTGATCACAAACGGGTAAATGATGTTCGTGATTTCTTCCGCGAAGGCGATAAAGTGACTGTTAAATTGCTAAAAATTGAGCATGGTGGGAAATTAAAACTTTCCAGAAAAGCACTTCTTCCGAAAGAATAAAACTGATTCTAAGCTGGAAAAGCTTCGTATATTTAAGCGCCCCAATTTAGGGCGCTTTTTTTTTGCAGTAAGTATTTTGTGATTTTTCTAAACACTCATTTTCAAACTGAGACTAAGGAAGAAGAAGCTTTGTAATTTGATATCGAATGGTAAACGAGAATAATAGACATTATTCAAATTGACTCATTTAAAAATTCATTTTAACAATAGATTCAATGTTTCTAATTCTGATATGTCTATAATTTTTAAACACTAAAGTTTAATATTTTTGAGAACATAGTCTATTCATAAGTGAATAAAACTAGTAGATTTAGAAATGAATTCAAAATTGAGCCAACGCCAAAAAGTCGATTATGTCGGTTTGCACCCTACCAAATCGTTCGAATTCGCCGATTATTTTGCTGAAAACTACTTATCGGAGTAAGCTCAATATTTAAAAAGAATTATCGCATCATCTTTACTTCTGCAAAAAAAGCTTCAAAAAAATCAATTAATAAGATAAAAAACGAAAAATGTCTGAAAGCATAAAACAAACTCGTCTAGATAACGGCTTAACTATTTTAACAGAACAGGTGCCTTATGTTCGGAGTTTATCAGCGGGAATTTTAGTCAAAACGGGGTCGAGATACGAAAGTAGTGATGAAGCAGGAATAACACATTTTTTAGAACACATGTTGTTCAAAGGCACAGCAAATAGAAATTCATTCAAATTGGCCAATGACATCGAGTCTCGTGGTGGAATGATAAATGCAGGAACCTCACATGAGTACACTATTTATTATGTAAGAGGTTTAGATAAGGAATTGGCAACAGTTTTAGAAGTTCTTAGTGATATGATTATCAATCCTATTTTCCCAGCGGATGAATTGGAAAAAGAGAAAAAGGTTGTTATTGAAGAAATCAAAATGTACAATGATAGCCCAGACGATTTTGTTTATGAACAGTTTATTAGTCAGATTTTTGATAAACATCCTCTTGGAAGACCTATTTTGGGTTATGAAGAAACGATAACTGAGTATTCTCGTGAAAAGTTATATGCTTACATGAGTAAGTTCTATTCGCCCAATAACATGATTGTATCTGTGGCAGGAAATGTAAACCATGAAGAAATAGTAGAAATAATTAAAAAACAATTCGGTCATTTGAAAGCTGTAGCTGATTTCCCGAAAACGGATGAAATTCCAGTTTTTACAAAAGATCGTGTTGTACTTCGCAAAGAAATTGAACAGACTCACTTGGTAATTGGAAGAAGAGCATTAAGTTCAAACTCTGATGATCGATTTAAGTTTTTATTGATGAATATGATTCTTGGTGTTGGTTTTAGCTCAAGATTATATCAAAATATTCGTGAAAAATATGGCTATTGTTATTCCATAAACACAATTAATCAATCATTTTATGATACAGGATCTTTTGCAGTTGCTGCCGGAACCGATGAGGAATACGTAGATCACTTACGGGAATTAATTTTTGCAGAATTTAAAAAAATGGCAGAAACTCCCGTTTCATTTGAAGAATTAGATAGTGCTAAAGCGAAATTAAACGGAATGTTATTAATGGGTCAAGAAAGTTTGAATAATCGAATGAACCGAATGGCAAAAAGTGAAATGTACTACGGTCGATATATCAGTTTGGACGAAATTGAACAGAATATTAATAAAGTTACGGAAGATGATATTCAATCATTTTGTCAGGACTTTTTAAATCCCGATTTTTACTCAGAAACAGTATTATTACCCTCAGAAAACGAATAAAAAAATTATGGTTAGCATAAGTGAATTAAGCAAACATGAAGGACAAACCGTAACTCTTGGAGCTTGGGTTTTCAATCAAAGAGCATCAAAAGGTCTCGTATTTACCATCCTAAGAGACGGTTCAGGAATGTGTCAATGTATAACAGCCGAAGCTGTTGTAAGTGCTGAGGTTTGGGAAATGGTATCTTCATTAACTCAAGAATCCTCTTTATATGTTACGGGAAACGTCTTAAAAGACGAGCGTTCATTAAGCGGATATGAAATTCATATTTCAGATATCAAAATTATTCAAATTGCTGAAAATTACCCCATAACTCCAAAAGAACACGGTGTTGAATTCTTGCAAAATAACAGACACTTGTGGTTGAGAAGTAAGCGTCAGTGGGCAATTATGCGTATTAGAAATGAAATTGTATTTGCCATTCACCGCTTTTTCCAAGAGCGTAATTTTATGCAATTGGATGCCCCAATTTTTACTGGAAATGCAGCAGAGGGAACATCAACATTATTTGAAACTAAATATTTTGATCAACCAGCTTATTTAACTCAATCCGGTCAGTTGTACGCTGAAGCAATGGCATTGGCGCATGGTAAAGTGTACACCTTTGGTCCAACATTCCGTGCTGAAAAAAGCAAAACTCGCCGACATCTTACCGAATTTTGGATGGTAGAACCAGAAATGGCATTTTATGATTTGAATATGAATATGGAACTCGCTGAAGCCATGCTTTGTTTTATAGTCGATTCTGTATTGAGAAATAAATCAGAAGAATTGGAAATCTTAGGTCGTGATAAAGCTAAATTAGAAGCAATTAAGCCTCCATTCCCAAGAGTTTCTTACTCCGATGCCATTGAATTACTTAAAAGTGAGAAAACAAAGGAAATGGTTCGTGAAATGTTAAGTTCTCGACAAGAAGAGTTAAAAGCTCTAACGCAAGAAGAAAAAGACTTGAATGCAGAATTCAATAATGCGAAAAAAGGCAGAAAATTTCAGATTGAAGCCAGAAGAAAAGTAATCTTGGCAAGACTCGCTGAAGTTGAAGAAGATTTAAGAAACATTCCCGTTTGGAAAGAATCCGTTGATAATTTAAAATGGGGAGATGACTTAGGCGGATCAGATGAAACCTTGTTAACCATGCAGTTCGATAAACCTATTTTGGTTCACCGTTACCCAGCTGAAGCGAAAGCGTTTTACATGAAACGGGATCCTGAAAACAACGAAGTAGTACTATGTGTTGATATTTTAGCACCTGAAGGATATGGCGAAATTATCGGAGGTTCACAACGTGAAGACAGTCTTGAAATCTTACAAAATGCGATTAAAAAGCATGATTTAAATGAAGAAGCTTTTTCCTGGTATTTAGATCTTCGTCGTTATGGTTCTGTTCCTCACTCAGGCTTTGGTCTAGGTATTGAACGAACAGTCAGCTGGATTTGTGGCTTGCATCACGTTCGTGAAACCATTCCCTTTGCACGTACAATAGGAAGATTAAATCCTTAATAAAACAGATATTTATATTAAATAAAACTGTAATATTATAACAAGTACTTGGTGATTTTTATAGCTCATCTAATAAATCAAAGAGAAAATGCAGAATAGAAAAAAAACAGGACTTGATGTTTTTGAAGAGTTTTCAAAAGCGCTTAAATTAGGTGCTTATTCGATTTATTATATATGCGGTGAAGAAGTTTTTTTCCATGATAGAGCTCTTAAATTATTAATGAATCTTATTCCACAAGATGTAAGAGACTTTAATTTTGATATGGTTCATGGTCAGGATAGCAACGTTTCACAAGTTATCTCTTTGTGTAAGTCTTACCCAATGATGGCTGAAAAGCGATTGATAATTGTAAGAGATTTTCAAAGCTTAACAAAAGCCACAGGTAATGATGGTTCTTCCTTAAATGATTTTTTACCACTTATAGAAAAACCCAATCCAACAGCAATTGCTGTTTTTATGGATGAGAAGCCTATTCCAAAAACTACTAAAATTGGTAAAAAAATAGCCACTTCTAATCAAGTTGGTTTTTTTGAATTTTCTGTTACACCAGATTATCTAGTTCCTGATTGGGTAACAAACTGGACAAATAAAGAGCATAATTTTGTTATAGAACCACAAGCTGCACAACTACTCGTGCAATTTATAGGTTCAGATTTGTTGTTACTTTCGAATGAAATTGAAAAACTTGTTACGGCTAAATCAAAAGAAGGAGTAATTAATGAAAAAGATATTCGTGATTTAGTAGGTTTTTCAAAAGAATTCACCGTTTTTGAACTAAAAGATTCTATTATTCAAAGACGAACAAACGATGCGATTCAAATCGCCGATCAAATTTTGTCGCAAGGTGACGGAGCTGTAGGGGAGATTTTAAAATCGTTAGGTTATTTCAATTCGATTTATGTGAATATTTGGCAATATTTACGTGCTCAAGCTAAAGGAAATTCACCTGATGAAATAGCAATGGCTCTCGGAATTAATGGGTTTAGATTAGGAATGTTACAAAAAGAAGCGCGTTTATATTCATTGTCTTCTATGCCAGTAATCTTTGAAATTTTATATGACGCAGATAGAGCCATGAAAGGTTTCTCAACTCTAGATGAGCAAAGTATTTTCTTTTTAACAATTCACCGACTTTGTTCGGTTTAGCTTTTAGGGGAATAAATTGGTTAGGTTTTATGCATACTAAAAAAAGATGCAATAACTCATTTATTAAATTAATAAGTAAGGCGATAATTTGTAATCAATTCATTTATTTAGGATATAATTCTAAAACGACTTTTTATTTTAAAATTCTTACATGAGCTTTTATTTCAAGAATAATTCAAAATAGTACACTTCGTGTCCAAAAAATAGTACACTACCTTTTTATAATTGACGAGAAATAGGGGATTCTTGTTGTAATGACCACGCAAAAACACACTTATAAGTAAAGTGTAGAATAAATGAGCTTATGGAATGAAGCTTGTCTATTACTTGGCATAACACAGAACTAAAGGAATTGTTTATGAATGCTCACAAAATTACTCTTGATAATGTCAGAACTCTTGCAGATGAAGATGTAATGGAATTATTGCAAGGCGGCTTTGATCAA
This sequence comes from uncultured Chitinophagales bacterium, assembly GCA_964575925.1. Classification (GTDB taxonomy): domain Bacteria; phylum Bacteroidota; class Rhodothermia; order Balneolales; family M1805; genus M1805. The sequence goes on along the minus strand of CAZNTR010000136.1, from coordinate 3,116 downwards.
GCTTTACAAGTCATCGTTGAACGCTATCAATCTAAAGTTCAGCAGTTTATTTGTCGATACACACACGATATGTTAGACGCAGAAGATTTAGTACAAGAAACTTTTCTAAGAGTTTTTAGAAGCCGACACAGATATGAGCGAATTGCCAAATTTTCAACATGGTTATACACCATCGCATTTAACTTGACTAAAAGTCAATACAAACGCAGTAGCAAAATGTTAACCACATCCATTTTTGCTCAAACAGAAGAAGAACAAGATATTGAACGCGAATTAAAGTCAGATATGATTACTCAAGATAAAAGCCTCGAATTGTCATTTTGTATGAAACATATAGAAAATGCTCTTGAAATGATTCCAGTAGAATTTAAAGATGCGGTAATAATGAGAGACATTAAAAACTTAACCTACGAAGAAATAGTCGAGATTTCAGGTGTTCCAATGGGTACGGTTAAATCTCGAATTAACCGTGGAAGAGCTCGTTTAAAAGTCATTTTAGAAAAGGTAATTCCTCAGGAAACAATTTTTGCCTAATCCTGTTTACTGAAGAAACTCAGTTCACACGTTAGGTAAAATTCATGATTAAAATTGGCATAGACGAAGAAACACATATTCTAATCTGCGATTATGTTGAAGGTAATCTGGACGAGAAGAACAAAAAAAAAATTGAAAAATTAGCAGTCAGAAGTAAATCTATAAGAGATTTAATTGCTGATACACAATATTCTCGCAACATCTTAGTTATGTATGCTAGTAATATAACTTCATAGATATTCCCTAAAAAAACAAACCCTTGTTGGCCTGCAATTGATGACACATTGCAGGCCTTTTTTTGTTAGATATCTTGAGTAGTTGAATTAAACTGAGTTCGGGAAATGAGCTGTTTGAATTCTTGCTCAATATTCTTGCATTTTGCCTCTGCTATGTACAGGTTATTGATGAAGTGGCTGATTCGGATAGTTTACAGCTCTCATCGTTAATGTATTATATGAACAAATGGAGGGCTAAATTAATAGCATTCAGTACTAAAAACTTTAGATTAAATGACTAGAGGATAGTAATTTAGTACGCATAAAATTTTAGTCAATTTTCGCCAAAAGGGTCGTAAAATTAAAAATGAATGATTCCTATCTAAATTTTTTACAAATTAAGAAATCACCTCAAAAATCTTGTAAGTAAGCGACAGGAAAATAATCAATACATAAGTAATTGATTTAATTTATCTTCTAATCTGCTAGATGCTAAGAAATCTGCTTCTAAAATCGTATTTGTTGGAATTGGGGTCGGCATTGATGAACAAGTCATAACCGGTGCATCTAATAACTCAAAACAATATTCACTAATATGACGAGAAATTTCACTCATAGGTCCTAATAAGCCACCATGTTCTTCAAGTAATAAAACTTTACCTGTTTTTTTAACAATGTCTTTAATACCATTGTAGTCAATAGGTGATAAGCTTCTTAAATCAAGAATCGCAATGTCATTGTAATCGGGATTGTTTTTTACCAAATCATTTGCCCAATGAACGCCCATTCCAAATGTTATAATTACAGCTCTAGTACCATCATGAATCAGCTTGGATTTCGAATAGTCGATAAGTTGAGCTTTCTCTGAAACCGTTTCTTTTAAACTTCTATACAATTTTTTATGTTCAAATAGTAAAACTGGATTCGGATCTTGAATGGCTGTGTAGAGCATATCTTGTGCATCTTGAACCGAAGAAGGAACGATAACTTTTAAGCCAGGATGTTGCATAAACCAAGCTTCTGGGCTTTGTGAATGAAAAGGCCCCGCACCAACTCCTGCACCGTGAGGAGCTCGAATGGTAACGTTTATTGGCCCACTCCAACGGTAATACGATTTAGCTAAATTGTTCACAATTTGATTGAATGCAACGGTGATAAAATCAGCAAATTGCATTTCTACAATGGGTTTAAAGCCTGCAAGTGCTAAACCATAAGCTGCGCCAACAATACCTGATTCAATTATGGGAGTGTTTCTAATTCTTTCTTTACCAAATTCTTCAAGAAAACCTTGTGATAGTTTAAAAACACCACCGTAAGCTGCAATATCTTGCCCCATCATTAAAACAGATTCATCTTCAGTAAAAGCTTGTTTTAAACCAGCAGAAAGTGCATCTACAAAACGTCTTTCAATTAAGTTTTCTGTTATTTGTTGCTTTGCAAATACATGTTTGAATGGTGCAAGAACCTCATTCTCAACACTAATTGAATCTGTAGTAGGCAATGGACAAGCTAATGCTTTCTCGATATGAGAATCTATTTCTTTAGATTGTGACTTCTTAATTTTATTTAATTCTTCTTGAGTAAAATCAAAATCAGAAAGCAAGAGTTTTTCAAACTGAAAAATGGGGTCTTTAGTCTTCCAAAATGCTACCAATTCTTTTGGTACATAAGCCATTCCTGAGGCTTCTTCGTGTCCACGCATTCTAAATGTTTTCATTTCAACAAGAATTGGATTTTGAGTCTCGATTACTTTCTTACGAATCTCTTTCATTCTGTGATGAACTTCCAAAATAGAATTACCATCAAGTTGAACAGCTTCTATTCCGTAACCAATTCCTTTATCAGCTAAATGTAAACAAGCAAATTGGTCTGTACTTGGTGTTGATAAACCATAACCATTATTTTCGATGATAAAAATGACGGGTAATTTCCAAACCGCAGCAATATTTAATGCTTCATGAAAATCGCCTTCACTTGTAGCGCCATCTCCAGTAAATGCAACGACAACTTGTTTCTCCTTTCTCAATTTATTCGCTAAAGCTAATCCGTCTGCAACGGGTAACATTGCGCCTAAGTGTGAAATCATTCCAATAATATGATATTCCATGGCGCCAAAGTGAAAAGAGCGTTCTCGGCCACGAGTAAATCCATCACGTTTCCCAAAAAGTTGACAAAATAGCTTGTAGAAATCGACTTTTCGACTTGTAAACACTCCTAAATTCCTGTGCATGGGTAAAATATAATCTTTATCGGAAAGCGCTTTTACAACTCCAACTGAAATAGCTTCTTGTCCTATACCACTAAACCATTTTGATATTTTGTTCTGTCGAAGTAGCTTTAACATACGCTCTTCAATGATTCTAGGTG
>CAZNTR010000135.1:0-10379 GCA_964575925.1 uncultured Chitinophagales bacterium | reverse complement strand
TGCAATTCATACACCAACAGGAACAAAATATGGAGCGGCAACAACAGCAAATGGAGAATTTAGAATTCCTAACATGCGAGTTGGTGGTCCTTATCGAATTACAGCAAGTTATATAGGTTTTGAAAATCAAGTAATAGAAGGAATTACGTTGAGTTTAGGTAATACTGAACGTGTTAAATTCACCTTACAAGTAGATGATTTAGCATTGGAAGAAATTGTAGTTTCGGTAACTGGATATGAAGACAAATTATTTAACTCCGACAAAACAGGAGCTGGAAATAACGTTGATCCCACAAAATTAACCGCATTGCCAACCATTTCAAGAAGTGTAAATGACTTTACTCGTGTTGTTCCACAAAGCAATGGAACAAGTTTCGCAGGGCGTGATAATCGCTTCAATAATTACACAATTGATGGAAGTATCTATAATAATAACTTTGGTTTAGGAAGTGCACAGTTTGCTGGTTCTAATCCAATTAGTTTAGATGCTATTGAAGAAATACAAATCAATTTAGCTCCATTTGATGTCCGTTTAGGAAGTTTTACAGGAGCAAGTGTAAATGCCGTTACAAAAAGTGGTTCAAATACATTTAAAGCAACAGGTTACACTTATTATAGAAATCAAGATTACCAAGGCTTAAAAATTGGTGAAACTGAATTTGAAGTAACAGATGCTTACAATCAAATTTTTGGTGTATCTGTAGGTGGACCGATAATTAAAGACAAATTATTCTTCTTTGTGTCAGTAGAGCAAGAACAAGCCTCAGCACCTGGCGATAATCGTTTAGTAGCAACAGCTACAAGACCTGCAGATGGTTTAACAGTTTCTCGAGTAACTAAAGATCAAGCTGAATTTGTTCGTACACAATTGAAATCGATTTATGGATATGAAACGGGAGATTATGAAAATATTTCTTTTGCAAATGAGGCTCTTCGTTTCAACATGCGTTTAGATTGGAATATAAATGATCGACACAAAGCGATGTTCCGTTATAATCGTTTTAGCAGCGTTCAAGATCAATTAGTAAATGGCAACTCTATTAGAGGATTTCCAAGTATAGATAGGTACAGAAATACCAATCGTTTTGGTCCTGAAGCCTTAACATTTGCGAACACGCATTATTCAGTAGATAATATTATTGAGTCTTATGTTGCTGAGTTAAACTCTAATTTCGGCTCAAATATCTTTAATAGTTTGAATGTTTCTTTTAACTCGGTTACAGATCCTAAAAGAAGTGTTCCTGCTGGTCAAACGTTCCCGATGATTGAAGTTATTCAACAAGATGGAGCAGGCGTTAATCAGTATTTTTTAAGTGCTGGGAACGAATTATTTACAGTGGGTAACTTATTAGAAAATGATGTATTTAGCATTACGAACAGTACCATAATTTCATTAAATCAACATACCATTACAGCTGGTTTAAGTTATGAATATATGTCATTTGCCAATGCATTTAATCCAGTTTGGAACTCATGGTATCGTTATGCTTCTTATGATGATTTTGTTGCTTCTGTAATTAACAAAGATTTAACGGTTCTGCCATCACACTTTGCCGTTGGTTATTCTTATGATGCCGCTAACCCAAATGCACTTCCATTAGATGAAGTGAATTTCTCTCAGTTTGGTTTTTATGTTCAAGATGAATTTCAAATCAATAAAGACATAAAAGTTTATGCTGGTTTACGTATAGATTTACCAATGTATCCAAACGATTTGCCAAGAAACGAACTAGTTGAGAACTTAAATCTTAACATCCCAAATCCAAGAAATACATCAGAAACCATTTCTCCTGATGTTAGCAAGTTGCCAGGAGTGAATCCTCTATTCTCACCAAGACTTGGTTTTAACTGGGATGTAAAAGGAGATAGAAGTTTCCAAGTTCGTGGCGGTACAGGCTTATTCTCTGGTCGTTTACCTTTTGTTTGGATATCAAACCAAGCAAATGCAAATGGTGTAACTCGTGGTCAAATAGGTCTCTACGCTGCTGATTGGGGCGTAAATGGCAATCCAGCATGGACTGGTTTCCAAGCAGATCCTAATGTATATCGTCCCGATCCTGCAACAGTTAGTGCTGTTGTTCCTTCACAAGTAAATATTACAGCAGATGATTTTGCCTTGCCACAAGTTTGGAGAACGAATTTAGCTGCAGATTTCAAATTACCTTATGAAGTTAGAGCAACTGTTGAAGGGATTTATTCTAAAGATTATAACAGTCCTCTATCTGTCAACTTAGCTAATCAAGCTACTGGTAGTGTTGCAAAAATTGGTGGAAATGATTATCCATTATACTCAACAAGTGTTCCTGGTAACCCCGTTGGATCATCTTTACGAGAAATTTATTATTTAACCAATATTGATATGGGATCTTATGCTTCCTTGACTCTTGAATTGGAAAAATATTGGGATTTCGGCTTGTACACACGTTTAGCTTATACAAGAAGCCAAGCTCGTGATTATGGTTTAATAGGTGGGTCACAAGCTCAGTCATTATGGCCAAATGCTGTTGCGTTTGATCGTAATAATCCTGAAGAAGGATTCTCACGTTTTGATCAACCAAATCGTATCATTGCAGAGGTTAGCTTTAATTCAAGCTCATTAGACTTTATCTCTGAAGCTTTAAACACAAATATCTCCTTGATTTATGTTGGTGGTGAAGCAGGTCGTTTCAGTTATACTTACTCAGGTAATTTTGGTGATGGTTCAGGTGTTCGCTTAATGTACATCCCCAAAAATGAAACGGATGCTCAATTAATAGATATCGTTTCAGGTGGTAATGTAGTGATGACTGCTGCTGAACAATGGGCAGCTTTGGATAAATACATTAGTCAAGATGAGTATTTAAGTGAAAACAGAGGTTCAATATCTGAACGTAATGGTGGTATTTTACCATGGTTACATCGTTTTGATGTTCGAATTGCTCAAAATATTGGACTTCCAAAATTCAAAGAGCACAAATTCCAATTAACCTTAGATATCTTAAACTTTGGTAACATGATTAATGATGAGTGGGGTGTAACAACTACTGCTGCTCAAAGAAATCTATTAAACTACCGTGGTGTTGATGCTAGCGGAAATGCTCAGTTTACCTTAAATTATATTTCGGGTACAAGTGATGTTCCAACTAAAACATCTCGTGAAATTTTTGACCTAAATCAAACTTGGAGAGCTCAAATCGGATTTCGTTATTTATTTAACTAATCAGATTCTGACTTAAGAAACTAAAAAGCCTCCATTTATCGAAGATAAATGGAGGCTTTTTTTATAATTTGATTCGAGACTGAAGTCTTGGATTAACATGCAAAAAAGAGACTTAGTCTCATTTCAAATTTATAGCGACAGCGTCCACGCTGGTGCTTCATAAAAAAGAGTAAGCGTCTTCGCTTATAACAAAATTTGAAACTCTGCAAAACTCGAAATTAAGAGTTTAGTAACTCAAGTAGTGATTTTGCTTAATTCTGAGTTTAAAAAAGGATGTCAGCGAGGACGCTACCGTTAATTTTTTAGGCACCTGCGAGGACGCAGTCGCCATGATTCCTGCAACAAATAAAGGAGAGTTTTTGGCTCTCCCTAGTGAATAAATAAAAAATCAATTCTTACTTCTTAACTTCGAATTCAATTGTACTTTCAGCTTTTCCTACTTTGAATTGGATTTGGTATTTCCCGATCTCTAGAAATTCTTTCTTTCCGTCTTTTTCGTTCCTAACTAAATTCCAGTCATATTCATTATATCCCGATTTAGAATTAATTTCCCAAGATTTTAATGTTTTTGGCTTTTTGTCTGATGATAGTACTTTTATTTCAACAGATGCTGATTCAGCGGTATAATAAGGAAGTGTTACTTTTGGCATAAATGCAGGTGTGAATTTGTTTCTTTCTACACCCCAACGACTTGAAAATCGTACTGATTCAACTTTATAGGCATAAATCTTAGTTTCAAGTCCAGCTTTTGCTATTTCATGAATTGGTTCTAAATCCATCACATAGATGCTTCTTCCATGTGTTGCTATCACTAAATCTGATTCACGAACTTGTTCTATCATATCATAAACTGCTACATTCGGAATCGAATTTGGCATCGATTGCCAGGTTTTTCCTTTGTCAAAACTCATAAATCCACCATGATCAGAACCTGCAAACAATAAATCTGGATTTTTAGAATCTTGTAAAACAATGTTTATTGGCTGATAGGGAAGCCCTTCGCTAATTTTTGTCCAAGTTTTTCCTTTGTCTGTTGTCATGTATGCATAAGCCGCAAAATGATCGTAACGATAACCTGTTAAAGACACAAAAGCGGTGTTTTTGTCATGAGATGAAACCGTGATTTTGCTCACCCACATTTTTTCAGGTAAACCGTTGTTCATTTTATTCCACGTTGCACCACCGTTTTCACTTAAGTACACCTTTCCATCATCCGTTCCGACCCAAAGGAATCCAAACTCAAAAGGAGATTCTGCAATTGATGTAATCGTAGAATAAGGCACATTTCCTTGAGGAGCGTAATTCGTCGTTAAATCAGGGCTGATTTCAGTAAATGAAGTTCCACGGTTCATGCTTCTCATTAACATCTGAGAACCCATATAAACAACATCAGGGTTGTGTGAGCTCAATATTACGGGAGTATTCCAATTGAAACGGTACGCAGGTTTGCCTATATCGTGTTGTGGTGTTATGTATTCACGCTCATTTTTGGCTAAATCGATTCGATAATAGTTTCCGAATTGGAAACCTGTATAGATCAATTTATTATTGGTTTGATTTACCGCAACGTGCATTCCGTCTCCGCCCATTAAGCGTTCCCAATTGACTGTTTTATTCGGAACACTTTTCGAAGATCCATAAAAAACGCCATTATCCTGAAGTCCACCATAAATATTATAGGTTTTTGCTTGATCAACATTTACTGTATAAAATTGTCCAACAGGAATATTGTTTTGATGATTCCATGTTTTAGTTCCATCAAAACTTGTGTAGATACCGCCATCATTTCCTAGAAGAATATGATCGCTATCGTTAGGGTTTATCCATAAAGCTTGATGATCTACGTGAACTCCAGAATGATCAACTCGTTTCCAAGTTTTTCCACCATCTTTAGAGTTTAACATTGGAACTCCCAAAACATACACATCATTGTCATTCGATGGATTTACTCTGATTTCACCAAAATAATATCCATAAGTGAAATAAACGCCGTCTAATTCATAGGAATTAACTTTATTCCAGTTTGCTCCAACATCATCTGTGCGATAAACTTCTGCACCTGAAACTTTTGTTTCAAACAAAGCATCATTCGCATTTCCACCATAATTGGCAATATCTTTTCCTGAATACAAACCTGCTTTTACATCTTTTTTGATTTGTTCAGCGGTGTATTTTTCAGGATAATTATTTTTTTTTAAATAAGTTGCGAGTTTTTTATCATCTAATTTTTGAATATCAGAAACAGACATTTTTTCGAAATCAACAGCATATAATTTGTCTTTATCTTTTTTGACATCTGTTTTTGTTTCTTCTAAATTGTCAATTAGTGCATAAACGATATCTGGGTTTGTTTTACTGATATCTAAACCGATTCTTCCAGTGAATTTACCAGTTGGTAAACCTTGTGTTTGTTTCGTCCACGTTTTTCCGCCATCTACGGATTTATAAATCGCAGAACCATTCCCACTACCATCAAAGTTCCAAGCTTGACGAATTCTTTGCCAACTTGCAGCATAAAGAATGTCAGGATTTTTAGGATTTACCACTAAATCAATAACGCCTGTGCTGTCATTAATAAACAATGTTCTTTCCCAAGTTTTACCACCATCAGTCGTTTTGTAAACGCCACGTTCGCCACCAGTTGAATACAAAGGTCCAATTGAGGCAACCCAAACGGTATTGTTATCAGTTGGATGAATTACAATTCTTCCGATGTGTTGAGAATTGCCTAAACCCATGAATTCCCAAGTATTTCCTTCGTCGGTTGTTTTATAAACTCCGCTTCCAGCATAACTTGACCGAGATGAGTTTTTTTCTCCTGTTCCAACCCAAATGATTTTTTCATCTGTAGGAGATAAGGCTATGTCACCGATTCCTAAAGCATCAATATGATCAAAAATTGGTTTAAAACTTGCGCCATAATTTTGTGTGACAAAAACGCCACCTGATGCGAAACTTGCATAATATTTTTTTGGGTTCTTAGTGACAGCAAAATCACTTACGCGTCCACTCATTACCACCGGACCAACAGATCGAGGAGATAACTGATTGAATAAACTATTTTTTTGAATGGTTTCTTGTTTTAAAAATCCATTCATATAATCATCTGATTTACTCGCTTGTTGAGCATCGGTTCGTTGAGTTCCCCATGAAAAAAGGAGGGAAAGCGAAATTACAGAAAGGGCAGTAGAATGCTTCATAGAATTGTATTTCATTTAATGAAAACTGAGTTATAAAATGTTCCAAATCATCGGAACTGAATTACCAATCAAAATCGTACACTTAATAATTTATCAATTCTTTTCTAAGAATGATGATTTGATGCTAAATTAGGAATGCTGAATAAGTTTGAAATCAAAACCATTCAACACACTAAAAGTTGAGTTGAACAATTTAGTTTAGTGCAAACTTTTTTGATTGGGATTTTGAACTGAGATAGTATAAAAAATAGGTGAGGTAATTCTCAAAAAGTTGTAAATCTGGAGTTAAATCAGAAAAATAAAACAAAAAAAGCTGTGGCTTAAACCATTTTTATCAGTTCAAATCCCGTTTCTAGCGCCAGCGTCCACGCTGGTGCTTCATAAAAAAGAGTAAGCGTCCTCGCTTACAACAAAACAAAACTCTGAACTAAGCATTTGCAATAAATGAGATTTCGAGTTGTGCAAAGTTCTGCGTTTAAAATGGATGTCAGCGTGGACGCTGACTTTAATTTCATAAGCACCTGCGAGGACGCTTCGCTATGATTTTGGTCGCTTTGCTTCCCGTTTCTAGCGCCAGCGTCCACGCTGGTGCTTCATAAAAAAGAGTAAGCGTCCTCGCTTACAACAAAACAAAACTCTGAACTAAGCATTTGCAATAAATGAGATTTCGAGTTGTGCAAAGTTCTGCGTATAAAAAGGATGTCAGTGTGGACGCTGACTTTAATTTCATAAGCACCTGCGAGGACGCTTCGCTATGTTTTAAACAAAAAAAAAGCCGTCTCTTAAATCAAAAGGTTTTAGAGACGGCTTAAAAACAAGAACTAAAAAATGATTTTTACTTTAGTACTTTAAATGTCTTCACAGCAGACGAACTTGCTTTTTTATCACCGGCAATATTTTCTTTTTTAGCAGGATATTTTACGCCATTGTAATCAGTCCAATCCAAGAAATTTTCAGTTACCATCATAGCTTCACCACTCATGGGATTCACTTGAGAGTACATTAATTTAGCAGGTAAGGAAGTTTTTTCATCTAATAAAATAGAATACGCTTGATCTGCATTAACTGAGATCTTTAAATATTCAACTCCATCAACAGCTTCTTTTCCTGTATAAACTGCATCAAGATTCATGTAATTCATTGCTAAGTATAAAGGATTACGTTGAATGTCAGCTTTCATCATACTGATTTGTTGTGGTGGTAAAGGCTGAGAATTTGGCCCCATTACCATACTTCCTGTGCTTCCTTCTACAGTCATAGTCATTTCACCTTGAGGCGCTGAAATAACAACTTTCAAGTTTTCAGGGAAAGTTACAGTCGATTTTGTTCCCATAGTCATGGATCCGCCAGGAATGCGTTCATTGAATTGTGTTGTTTCATTTTCCGCTTCAAATCCTGAAACAGAAATAGTTGAACCTAAAATCGCCTTAGACATATTGCCTAATAACTCTTTTGCTTTTCCAGCATCGCCTTTAACTTCAGCTTTTTCCATTCCTGGAATTGGAATCGTAATATCAATTTCGTTTACTTTTCCGAAGCGATTTAATTGATCACCGATTTCGTTTTTGTTACCAACTACTAAAATTTCAAGCCTATCTGGTTTTAGATATTTTTTAGCAATGCGTTGAATATCAGCAACAGTAGTTTTTTTCACGCCATCAATGTAACGATCAAAAGCATCTTTTGGCTGACCCAAAAAGTCATTATTCAATTTTTCATACAAAATTTTTGCAGGACTATCGTAACGGAAAACGGTAGAATTTAAGATTCTGTTTTTTGCATCTTCTAATTCTTTTTCCGTTACCGCTTCGTCTTGTAGGCGTTTAATTTGAACAATAATGGCATCAATAGCATCGGCAGTTGTTTCACTTTTGGTCATTACACCCGCGTAAAAGCGACCTTCGTAAGAAATGTTTCCTTCAACAGCGCCGTAAACACTGTAGGCCAGACCTAAATCAGTACGAACTGATTGCATCAATCGTCCAGAGAATCCACTGGAAAGAATTTCGTTCATCAACTGAAGACTTGGAAAATCATCGTTTCTCTTGGTTGCTAAATGTCCCAAAAATACAGCAGACTGATTCACATCTTCTTTATTAATAAAGTTGATACTTTTCTTGAAGGTGTACTTAATTTCAGGATAATTTGGCTTGTTTTGTTTTCCTTTAGGAATGGATTTTAATGCTTTTTCGATTTTCTTTTTCATGTCTTTTGCATTAAAATCGCCAATTACAGCAACATACATGTTCGAACCAACAAATACGGATTTATGAATTGTAATCAAATCTTCGCGAGTTACGGCATCGATAGTCGCCATTTCTTCCATTCGTCCATAAACAGAATTCGGTCCATAAATTAAACGCTCAAATTCACGATCTGCTATGGATTGAGCATCTTCATTTCTTCTTGAAATCGAAGATTTTGTTTGTTTTTTAGCTAAGTCAATTTTGTCTTGTGGGAATGCTGGGTTTTTAATCACATCAACAAAAACAGGAATTAACGCATCAAAATCTTCTTTTAACACACTCATTGATGCGCTACTTGATGCGAATCCCATGTATGTTTCAATCGAAGCTGCTTTGTTTTCAAGCAATTCATTAAGTTTATCAGCAGGGTATTTTTCAGTACCGCCAGAACGCATTACTGTTCCTGCAATTCCAGCAACTCCTATTTTATCATCAGAAGTGAAAATATCACCACCATAAATCGTTGCACGAACTGAAATAAGAGGTAACTCTTTGTTTTCAACTAAATAATAACGGATTCCGTTTTTACCAGTAAATTCAGTGATTTTTGGAATGTTAATTTTCCCGATTTCAGGAAACGTTAATTGATCATGTTTTTTTTGAGCGGAAACTGAAAAGGAAAGAGATAATCCGACCGTTAAAAACAGTAAAAAACGAAAAGATTTCATACTTGATGTTAAATTAATTGCTCTCATTATTTCGCCTCCGCAGTTTCAGTTGCAGCAGGTTTATGGATAATTCCTACAGTACGATTCGATTTAATAAGATAGGTTTGAGCAACTCGTTGAATATCTGCTAGCGTAACAGCTTGTAATTCATCGGTTTCTTTAATGAATGCTCTCCAGTCGCCATAACGAATTTCCGCAGTCGCTAAAGAAATAGCTAAGTTCATATTTGAACCTAAAGATCTAATTTTAGAAGCACGTGCATTTGTTTTTGCACGAACTAATTCTTCTTCTTTAATATTGCCGTTTTTAACTTTTTCAATTTCTTCGGCAATTACGTCTTCAATCTGAGTTAACTCAACACCTTGATTTGGAATAGCGTAGGTTAAGAAAAGAGGAGAGAAGCGGTCGCCTGGAAATCCATTAAAAGCACCAACGGTTAAAGCCAATTGTTTTTCTTCAACCATAGTTTTGTATAAACGAGAAGTACGACCACCAGATAAAATGGAACTCATTAAATCCAAAGCTTTTGAATCATTGTGATTAAACCCAACGGTGTGATAACCTTGTAAATACCAAGGCTGCGTATTCTCTTCCATTACAAAACGACGTTCGCCACGTTGTTTAGTTTCTTTAGTCATGACTTTTGGAACATGATTTCCAGCAGGAATGTCACCAAAATAGGTCTGAGCTAATTTTTTAATTTGATCAGGATACACATCACCTGCAACTGCAATCACTAAGTTTGAAGGAACATAAAAAGTTTTGAAAAACTCTTTTGCGTCTTCAACGGTAGTTGATTCAATATCTGAAGGCCAGCCAATTCCAGAAACACCGTAAGGATGAGAAGTGAAAGCAACAGCTAAGAATTCCTCAATTAATCTACCGATTGGTGAAGAATCTGTTCTCATACGACGCTCTTCTTTAACAACGTCTTTTTCCACAAAGAATTCACGGAAAACGGGATCTTTGAAACGTTCAGCTTCTAAATTAAACCATAATTCAGCTTTGTTAGATGGTAAACTATAATAGTACATCGTTTGATCTGAGCCGGTAGAAGCATTTAAAC
>CAZNTR010000134.1:0-10389 GCA_964575925.1 uncultured Chitinophagales bacterium | reverse complement strand
AAACATAGAAAAATGTTTCAAAAAAAACTTGACTATTAACGGTATAACTTCGATTAAAATGGTGATTATCTTTTCTATCAAAATGGCTTATTTATCTTGCATCAACTTATAAGCTGATGTGAGCAACCCTATTTTCAAGTTGGGTTAAGTTCATGGTTTATCAGGCGAAGATTCTTCCCGAAATACTTCAAGATAAAATGACGAAATTAGTATATACCCGTTATTATAAATCTTTTTTATACCGAACTCAGTATTTTTATAAATCACTTAATACTTATCAATAAATGGCAACAAGTAACGATTTTATGCAATACGTAACCGCCCAATTTGAAAATACTGGAGAAGTTACAGCGAAATATATGTTTGGAGAATTTGGAGTCTATTCAGACGGTAAGCTATTTGCACTCCTCTGTGATAATCAGCTTTTTATTAAACCGACCGAAGAAGGTCGATATTTTATCGGAACGTCAAACGAAGCTCCACCTTATCCTGGCGCTAAAAATAGTTTTTTGATCACGGATAGACTGGAAGATAAAGATTGGTTGAATGAATTAGCGCGGATAACATTAAAAGCGTTGCCTGAGCCAAAACCCAAAAAGAAAAAAATGAAGTAATATCTATATGCTGATAAACTCCCTAAGACTCGATTTCGCAATAGCTTCTAATTCAGCAAAGGAATCACTCGGCGTTTCAGTAAACAAAAAACCAAACACCGGATAAGCTTTATAATCCACTTTTCGCAATTCAAGAATTCGTGTAAAATGTTGATTCAAGCTTTCATAATCAAACGATTCTATATGCTTCCCATCTACACCTGTTGAATTATTTAAGACCACAATGCTGTAAAAAGAGTCATTCATTTTCAAGAAAATCTGATTCCAATCTGGCTTGATGGATTTCAAATAATATTCATAGGGATTAAAATCTAAAGTATGTTGAGTCATATCTACAGTGGTGCACCAACCGCCAAAACGAAATGGATTGGCTTCTATCGGGATGAGCTTTTGATCTTCTGAAATGCGCACTTCCACATGAATAGGGAAATTTTTTATTGAAATCAGATTTCCAATTTTTTGCAGAAAATCGGTGAATACGGGAATTTTTTCAGCTAAAATTTGTTTTGATGTGAAATAAACTCGATCGCTCACATCATCTTCATCCGCAAAAAAGTGTTTATAGGCATTCAAAACAACTGGATTTCCAAATTCATCAAAATAAGCATCAAAAGCGTATTCATCGCCTTCAATAAATTCCTCAATAATAAACGAAGTCCCGTTAAATACTTCTTTTGGATATAGTGTTCCGGCTTCCTTAGTCTCCTTAAGTAGCTTCACTTTCTTGCGTTTCCAGTCCGACATCGAATCAACACGATAGACACCCATGCTAAAAAAACCAACAGTGGGTTTGATGATAAACGGCAATGGAAACGATGAAATATCCAAATCATCAAGCTCGTCAATCTTCACTTTTTGATAAAAGAAATCTGGATAAATAGTCTGAATGAGTTCACGAAACTTAACCTTATCCTTAAATACATCAATTTGTTGCGGTAAATCTAAAAAAGCCAAATGCTCTGCAATCCAACCAATCGCATTTTCTGTAGTTGAATAAAACGCATAGTTGAACCCGTCTTAATTCTTTCCACAAATGCTGAATCGCTAATTAATTGAGTTGCAAGTTCAGGCAAGGATTCAGTAAATGAATTTCGTAAAACGAGAAGCTTCTCAGAAAGAATAGTTTTTACTAAATAATTGGAGACGTAAGGTTTGTCAAGTATGATCATAAAAGTGGTTTAATTGCCCAAAATTTACAAATTCAATCTACATTAATTGTTCAATTACTTTCATTGGAAGAAGCATCTTTTCACTATCTGGCAGTTGCTCAAAACCGTATTTCTCGTAAAATTTTACTGCTAATTCATTAATTGGATCAACAACTACTGCCATTGCACCAATACTTTGGTTTGATAGTTTATAACTTCTGAATAATGCATCTAAGAGAAGAAACTCGCCAAGTCCTGTTCCTTTTGCTTTGATGTCCCTTGCAAGTCTACCGAATAAGATTACGGGTGCATTGTAATTCTTAGGAACTTGGTTCATATACTTTTCTGGAATTAAGTCTCTACCAAGACTTTCGCTTGATAGTGTGTAATAACCAATCACATCTCGACTTTCGTTAAGAGCAACAAAACAAATGGCCATCCTTTTTCTAATATCTTGGCTCACCTGTTTTTGAATGTAACCCGTTAAAGACGGTTCTTCGCAGCTAAAATTCTTTCTGTTATGGGATTTATCAAGTAAATGAATAATCACAATACAGCATTTTGGGATTTGAATCGTTCAGCAGCTTCACTTAACTGTTTGTTTGGCTTTTTATCCCCAAAAACTGCGTCGAAAAACACCTCTCGATCTTTTTCTGAAATAAGAATTCTATCATTCTTCTCTAGAATTTCTTCTGCTTGTTTTTTAACAATCCTTACAATAAAACTACTAAAAGATTTGTCACCACTTAGCTTTTGTGCTCTTTGGAAAATCCTTTTATCAGCTGAAGAAACCCGAAGTTCAATTCGTTCATCTTTACTAATTTGTGATTCCATTTCTAATTTGTCTTTGCAATTTTTACGTAATAATACCGTACAATATACGCTTTTTTTACTTATTCAAAATAATTTCATTTTCATCATTCTCTGTTCTTAACTGAGTTCGGGTTAAGAATTATTACTATAATTTTAGTCAAAATCCAGAATGAACAAGGAAGAACATCATTTGGCTTCGAAGTGTAATCTCGAATTTAAGCCCAAATTAGGCAGAGATTCTGGGTCAAGCCCAGAATGACGATTTTTTTTGCCCTTTTTTTATTTTAATTTCTTATCCCAAATTCGAGTTACTTATAAAATAAGGACAGTAAGTCCTAAATAGAGTTCGAACTCTACTCAAAAACCACATCATCAATAAAAATATCCTGCGGCAAACCAATACTACTCGAATACAAGACCAAACCCGAACGAATACAACTCAAATCGAGATCTTTCAGTTTAATTTCATACTTTTTCCAGCTTGTTTTTAATTTTACATCAATCGTTTTTATGGCTGTGTCCGGAAAAGGTTTATCATCGGTTATCATTCCAAAACCGATTTTTACTTCTACGTTTTTCTTGCTTGCTTTTGCCCAAAAACTAAATGTTTTTGCTCCACTTATATCGTAACCTCCAGCAATATCTCCCCAATCATTGGCAGGATCAACAAAGGCTAAACCGTACCAATTATCAAACGCTTTGTAAGCAATTTTCATGGAAGATTTCCCAACTTTTACATCTTCTTTATTTTCCAAATCAACAGTAATTTTCTCATAATTTCCCATGTAACCTGATGCAAAATAAGGATTTACTTCTCCATCTTTATACACATAAAAGGGCAATTCTACTTTGGGAACTAGATATTTTTTCTGCTTAGCTTCTTCATCATAAACCAAAATAGAAGTTGATTCAATTCCCAAATTATCAAAGGAATCCTTCACATAAACATAGATTTTAATCCCACCATGTTCTTTCGGTAATTGAATTTCAAATCCCGATTCAAGATTTCCTCGAATTGCTAATTTGTTAATCTGATTTCTTCTTCTACGAGTTCCTGTCCGCTGATTATAATAGAAACTCACTTCTAATTTTTCGTTTTCTTGGTCTGAAACGTCAAGTTTTACAGGAACCCAAGTTCCACTTGTTATTTCGGAATCGGGCAAGCTAAATCGATTTATTTTGGGAACATAATTGTTAGGTTTTTGCCCAGTAAAAGCTTCACGAATGGCCCAATATTGCGGCCGTTTCAAACCGTTTACATGAGTCAATAACCAAGGCGCTAAAAACTCATTTCCATCCGCATAATGAAACACATAAACGCCTAAACATTTTACCTCGTTTTTAATCCAATCCTGATAACCTTGTACAATTACATCAAATTTATTTTGATCGCTAGGCTCAAAAACAACACCATTTTTCATGGCTTTAATATCCCATTCGCCTGTTATTCCAAATTCTGTTAGGATATAAGGCTTGTCAATTCCTCTTTGCCCAATTTCTTCAGCAATATATTTTGCAGCTCCGCCATAACTATTAATACCAAGTATATCTATAGATGGAACATATTCTTGCCACCAATCGAGCCCAAATGTCCACGCATCAACTGAAATAATTGGGTGATTTGGATCATTCTTTTTTATTTGGCTACAAATGCGTTCTAATAATTGAGAATAAACTACTTTTTCTTCGTCTGTCTCGATATTTAAATAAACTTCATTTCCAACTCCCCAACTCAACATCGCTGGATGATTTTTGTACTGTTCAACTTTATTTATTGCATTTTGATACATCGCCTCTTTCCCTTCGGTTTCACCCAAATAATCAAAACGATCATCATCTTCCATTCCTGGCCGGCCATGGCGCATCCAAATTCCAAGCATTACTTTAATTCCATGTGCCTGTGCTGCATCTAAGAGTTTTGGCGTATTCTCATTTGATGCCCATAATCGAATGGTATTTACCCCTAATGATTTTAATTCGCGAAAATAGGATTCAAACTGAGCAGGATCTTTATCATAACCAAACGTAACTCCTTTAATTTCAAATGGTTTGTCATCAACTAATAACTTCCATTCATATCCATCTTTTTCAAGTTTGGTTTGGGCTTTTAAAAATGGTGTTACCAAGAATATTGCTAAACCAAGGCTGATTACTACGAATTGTTTTTTGCTCATGTTAAACTTTAGTGAACAGATTTAAAAATGGGTTCTAATTGTTTCCTTGTCTACCACTTTTCCCTTATCAAGTATTTTGATAAGTCAACTTAAGTACGACACTAACTATGAATAAAAAACAATTCTTTCGAAGTACGACTAGAATCATCATTTCAAAGTTTGATACTGAAAGTTATAATCCAAATCAGTTAAAAAAGTGACCTAACTTTTGTGAATAATAAGTAATCCAAGAATGACATGGAAAACACACCGAGAATTCGAAAAGCTTAGTAAAAGTGAACAGACAAGATTTTCAAGATATTCATTTTTAATTTGATTCGCAGAAAAGAATTCTAAATAGTTTAATTTTTATCAACTTAAAGTGCTTCCAAATTTAACTATCAAACAAATTCGGTATACGCTTGAGGTATCTATGTTTACTGAATCCATCTCAAGTATATTATTCTCTAATACTCAAATAAGTTAAGAGTAAGCATTGCAACACCTATCAAAAATTGAGCCTACAATTCCTTGCAAGCTCATTTAGACATTTTCTATTACACAACATATAAATAATCGAGTTTTTCAGAAAGTTATGCTCCATTTCGAGATCGATCACTTTGTAGAATTTTCATTTCTGTAAAACAGTGGATAATAATCATACAAAAAAGGGGGTTTTAAAGATGGAATTGAGCATTAATTCCATTTATTCCTTTACAAACTCGAATACTCCACCACCTTGCTTTAAAGTAAACGTACTAAAAGATTGCTCAGGAAATTCAATAACAATACCAGCGGGTTTAAATTGAAAATTTGTTTTTGAATAGGGAACTAAAACAATTGGTTGTTGCCCTGTTGCCGTTGCCACTAATTTTGCGCCATCAGCTTCTAACTGTAGTTTAAATGGTAGATTTGGATTGCTAAATAGTCCCGTATATTGCTTTACTTCTTCTTCATTTAAACGAATAGGTTGCTCTTTTAGATTTGGCATATCAAATGGTTTATCGAACCACATACTTAAAACACCCACTAAAATGGAATTGAATGAGTAGTCGCCTAAACCATTGGTCATCATAACTACAGCCGTTTTTGATGCAGGCAAATAAGCCAAATTATTAACAAATTCATCAATCGCGCCTTCGTGTCCATAGGTCTTTTCTCCATAAAATGGGAATACAAATAAACCTCGTGCAAAATCACCATCGAGCGTCATCATCTCTTTTAATGAGTTTTCAGAAACCAATTTATTCTCAAATAAAGCAGTGATAAAAGTCAGTAAATCTTTTGGATTTGAAACAATAGCACCAGCTCCATGTGGTATTCCCATCTGTGTTTCTTTCGATTGAATCCAGTTTGCTTGATTCGGTTTTGAGTCTTCTCCTAATGTATAGGAATTCGCTTCTTGAGATTGAGATGAAATTGTTGACCCGTAATAAGTATTCTTTAATCCAATTTTTTTGGTGATTCGCTGTATTAATTGATTCGAGTAAGAATCTTTGGTTACCAATTCTATAATATGTCCTAATAACCAATAATTTGAATTGGAATAACTTGAGCGTTCACCAGGTGTGAATTTGGAAGGTAAATTTTCAATAATTGATAAGATTTCCTTATCTGTTTTACCAGTGTACATATACGATTCATAGTCTTCCTCACTCGTAAAACTTGCGATGCCACTTGTGTGAGCTAATAATTGTGCTAGTGTAATCTCTTTAGCATTTTTTACACTTGCGAAGAATTTCGATAAAGGAGTACTTAGCTCCAATTTACCTTCATCAATTAATTGGAAAATCATTGTTGATGTAAACATTTTTGTGATGGAACCGACTCTAAAACGAGTTTCATTTGTAATTTTTTTCTTGGTTTCTACATCTGCAAAACCGACTGATTTCTGATAGACTAGTTTGCCATTTTCCATAATGGCTATGGAACCCATCATTTTGTTATAGGAATATAAATCGTTTACAAAAGAATCAATTTTCGTGATTTTTGTTGAAGGGTTTTGCTGTGCAAATCCAGTTGAGACTAAGGATAAACATGCAATCAAAACAAAAAAGACTTGCAATGATAAGAATGTGTAATTAATTGTTTTTATTGATTTCATAAATGTACTATTGAGATATGTGTTGTGTTGATTTTTTTGAGCTCAAGCAAATATCCTACATTAGTAAAACACTTTAAAAAGTAATCAACCAATACCGTGATATTCCTGACAAACTATCTTTTTTTTGATGCAATTGTAGTTTACCCATTAAATCGATGTGTTCATCAAGAATAGAGTTGTTTTTATTGAGTCTAGTATTGCATTAAGACATAATTCTCTATTTTCGATACATGAAAAGACTTTTAATCAGTTTACAAATTCTAATTTGGGTAGCTGGCTTATTGTTTATCAATTGGCCAAGCTTGAATCTAAGTTTAGGTTTATTTAGAACTCAAGATGGAACCATGTTAATTGGGACTCTGTGGGGGACTTTAATAAACATGATCATTTTCTACGGAAATGCTACTTATTTACTTCCACGCCTAGTAGAAGTGAATCTGAAAAAGTATATCTATTCTGCACTTGCCTTTTTTGTACTCTTTTCTTCTCTGGAATCAGTTGTCGATTTAGCTTATTTGCATTATTCACAACCACAGTTTGGCTTTTTTAACTCAGCAGAACAAATCGAAAATACGTTCTTTAATCTGATTTTCCTGGTTTGGTCGTTTAATTTTGTCTTTTTCTTGATTTCTATGGGGTATGGATTTTCAAAAATTTGGCTAAAGAACCAAAAACATCAAATGGCTTTAAAAGAAGAGAGATTAGCTTCTGAATTAGCTTTCTTGAAAAATCAAATTAACCCCCATTTTTTATTCAATACGCTAAATAATTTATTTGCTTTATCTCGCCGAAATGGCGACCTAGAAACTTCGAGTCAAATTGCCAAATTGGCAAAACTGATGCGTTATATGTTATATGAAACTAACACGAATTTTGTACCGATTTCTCGTGAAATTGAATACTTAGAGAACTACATCGAACTCCAAAAACTTCGTTTTTCAGCTACAGACGATGTTCACATCATTCTAGACTGGGGAAATAAAGACTCAAGCTATCCAATAGCTCCATTTATATTGCTTCCACTTATCGAAAACGCCTTCAAATTTGGCATTAGCTTGCAAAAGAAATCCGTTATCGATATATCAATTCAACATGAGTCTAACTTGTTTCGGTTTACCGTTTCGAATACGATTCACAAACATATTAAAAACGATACTTTTGGAGGAATTGGCTTACAAAATTTAAATAAGCGATTACGCCTTTTATATCCTGATAAACATCTATTGGATATTCAAACTACAGATGAATCGTACAAGGCTATTTTAGAACTACAAAACGGATAGGATTATGATGAAATGTATTGCGATTGACGACGAACCAATGGCTCTTGAGTTATAGACCGAATACATCCAAAAAGTGCCATTTTTGGAATCTGTAGCAACTTTTAGAAATGCAATTGAAGGACTTACCTATTTGCAATCGAATTCAGTTGATTTACTTTTTCTAGATATCAACATGCCCGATTTAACAGGAATACAGTTTTTAAAAAGCTTACGGAATCCTCCATTGGTCATTTTTACAACAGCTTATTCTGAATATGCTTTACAAGGTTATGAGTTACAAGTAACCGATTATTTGTTGAAACCGATTGAATTTCCTCGTTTTTTAACAGCATGTACAAAAGCCTTAGAATTACATCAACTGAAAAATCAACAGCTTGAGAAACCAAGGTTAAGCCAAAAAAATTCATCTTCTGAAGATTCGATATTTGTTAAAAGTGGAACCACAACGCACCGTATCTCCCTTTCAGACTTAAGCTATATTGAGGGAATGGGTAATTATGTAAGCTTTTGGGTAAATAAGAAAAAATTGATGAGTTTAATTAAAATGTCGGAAGTTGAAAGCCTTTTACCCGATAATTTTCTACGAGTTCATAAATCATTTATCGTAAATATGAATGTAATTGATGAGATTGAACGACACCAAGTTAGCATTCAAGGAAAGCAAATTCCGATTGGTTCAACATATCGGGCTAGCTTTTTACAAAAACTAGATGAAATGAAATAAACTTTCAAAGCGATCATCCAAGCTGGGTTTTGGATAAGAATTCTTACCTGATTTTTTTCAAGCAACCAGAATAAAACACCCCTGTGTTTTTCAGATTTATTTCTTATCCCAAACTTAGGCAAATAATGATTTATAAATTCCTGAGCACACATTCTTAAAGACTCGCACTTCGTTCAATACCAATTTTATACGTCTCAATTGCACGTTCGCGAGCCATTTTATGCTCAACCATCGGTTTCGGATATCGCGCTGAATCTACTTCAGGAACCCATTTTCTTATGTATTGCATTTTGGAATCGAACTTTTTAATCTGCTCAGATGGGTTAAAAACTCTGAAATATGGCGCCGCATCACACCCAGTACCCGCCGACCATTGCCAGTTTCCATTGTTGGAAGAGAGCTCATAATCGAGCAACTTTTCGGCGAAATAACGTTCACCCCAGCGCCAATCAATCAACAAATGTTTACATAAAAATCCAGCTACGATCATTCGTACTCGGTTGTGCAGATATCCTGTTGTATTCAATTCTCGCATTCCGGCATCAACCATGGGATACCCAGTTTGTCCCGTTTTCCACTTTTCAAAATCTGCTTCGTTGTTTCTCCATTCAATCAAATCGTATTTACTTCTGAAATTGGAATTTACCACATGCGGAAAATGATATAAAATCTGCATAAAAAATTCGCGCCAAACTAGTTCGCTTAGAAATATCGGATTCGAGTCGGTTGCTTGAACGATTTTGCGAATACTGACGGTTCCAAAACGCAAATGTGGCGCAAGATTACTCGTCTGATTCATAGCCGGAAAATTTCTAGTTTCCTCATAATTATCTAACGAGTCAATAGAATAGTTTTTTACACGAATTTCAGAACGCTTAAAACCAATTTCGGCCAAACTTGGGAATGAAAATTGAACTTTTGCATAATTCGGCGTTCCATCAACCGTAAAATCTGGAAAAGGATTTGATTTTAGCGTTTCTAACCATTTATTTTTATAGGGAGTGAAAACGGTGTAAGGCGTATTAGTATTACTCAAGACCTCATTCTTTTCAAAAATCACTTGATCTTTGTGCAAATAAAATGCAATTCCGTGTTCAGCTAAAATCAATTGAACCTCTGTATCTCTTTGAATGGCATACGGTTCGTAATCTTCATTAGTGTAAACTGCTTGAATATCAAACTCATTTAAAAGTTCTTTCCAAATTTCAATCGGTTTCCCTTTTTTGCAATACAAACTACTCGAAAATACTTGCAAGGAATCATGTACACCTGATAAAGAATCATAAATAAAGGAAATTCTTGGGTCGTTATCAGGGAGTTTTGAAATAATATCTGTATCAAAAATAAAAATCGGAACGACTGGAAAGCCACTTTTTAGCGCCATAAATAATCCGTGATTATCATCAAGACGCAAATCTCTTCTGAACCAGAATAGGGAAATTTTTTGCTTATTCATTTTGTTTTAATCTATCTCTTTTTTTTGAACTCATTTTGTAAATCAATCGTTTTCTAAAATCTCCATCAATTGGTGATTTAGATATAATTTTTCT
>CAZNTR010000133.1:0-10426 GCA_964575925.1 uncultured Chitinophagales bacterium | reverse complement strand
ACTGAATCGGTTTTTCATGATCGAAATCACTTATAATTTCATATACATTCGGACTAGTAACTAAAACTACGGTGTCTTTTTTAATAGAAACCGCATCAATAAATCCTAAATCAACTTCAGTAAACATAAGTTTTTCAACTAGTGATAAAGAATCATTCTCAAATCGATACCATTCTACTTGTACAAACTCGGTTTGCTTGGTTCTATTCTCATCAATAAATGGAAAACTGTGTCTTATAGTAAATAAATACGATTTTCCAGAAGTAGAATAGACACTTTTTAAGACATTTCCGGTTCCATAATAATTACCTTCATAAATAGTTTTTAGCGACCAATTGTCATTCCCACTTGTCTTAATTTGAAAAATATCACCGTCATAATCGCCTAAAAAGACATCTTTAAAAGAATTTAAATTTTCAAAAGCGATGATATCTGGAACTTGAAATTCATTGGTAACTAGATTGGTTTCAACAGTTGAAGAATTATCAACTATGAATTTCTGCAAAAATGCTCCATTTTCGTATTCAAAACAGCTTAATTGAGAACGATTATGCGCCCATATTTCAGGATTGGCATCGGAGTCCGTATCATCAATAAGACCTGCAAAAACAAAATTTCCAAAAACATCGGTTTCAATAGGTTTATAATTTTGATTGATATCAAACAAAAAGATTTTTCCACCGCCATAAGCAAGTAACCAAAAAATTCCTATTTCATCATTTTTATAAATTGATTTTGGAATAAATCGACCTAGAATTTTTATCAACTCAGTATTATTTTGGGGAATTCCCTCATTTTCGCTCACTTGAATAAAATAACCCTCAGTATTACTAAACATTTGATAAAAATTTAATAAAGCTTCTTCTGAATTATTTTGATAGTTAAGTGTCCAAGCTTGTTGAATTTCAGTTTCGAATTCTTTTTTCACGTAATTATGAGGAGTAAAAACAGGTTTTTTTTCTAGTTTATGATTGAGTTCAATTTGTGAATTTTCTCCTGAATAATTAAAACTAATTTCTTGTATTAATGCGCCGTTTTCCGGCTCATCATAAGATAAAACATGTACATAAGCTTCCCGATCAGATTTACTATACCATACATTTTCATTAACATCAGAATGTAAACTTCCAGACACTAATCCTAACACATCGGTTTCAATGATCGATGAATATGCAATTGAATTGGCTTTAATACTCCATGCTGAACTAAATTCATTTATCTCTATACTAGTTGGAGGAATCGTTATGGTTTTAGTTCGAACTTGCCGAGAACCATTCCATAAATTTATTTGTAGGAAAAATGTAAGTGTTTGATTTGAGAATTCAGACTTATCAAAATTTAAACGAAGTGAGTCTGATACCAATAAACGCGATTCAGTTTGCATTAGATAAGATTCTGCCTGAATATCGCGACCTCTTACGTATCGAATTTCCCAATCTTTAATTCCAGAACCCAAAGCACTGACTTGAAACGAAATTGAACTTGAATTCATCTGTAGTAAATCAAATTCAGCAAAAATGGAAGACGTCTCTCCTCCCCAAGCGGAGTACAATAAAGGCATTCCTAAACCTGTATATTGATCAATTCCAGGCGACTCTGTATCGAGTGTAGTTGTGGAAACCATATTAAGCAATTGATTTCTATCTGCATTTGGTAGCATCGATTTCATCCAAGAAAAAACACCCGAAACTAAAGCAGCAGATGCAGAAGAACCGCTACTTGTAGTAAATGCAATTTGATTCCCAATTGCAGCATGTTTAATCTCAGAACCTGGTGCGGCGAATTGAATATGTGGACCATAATTCGCAGTAGCATTTATTCGAAGTCTTTTATTTAACCAACTTACGGCTATAACTTCAGGAAAAGCAGCGGGATATCTTAGAGAATTTCCACCCACATTTCCGCCACTTCCTACTAAAATGGCGCCTTTTTGCCAAGCATATTTTACTGCAGATTCAATAAGTAAACTCTTAAAAACATCTCCAAAACTTAAATTAATTATTTCGGCTCCTCTATCGGTTGCATAAACAATGGCGCGTGCAATGTCTAATGAGTTTCCAAATCCAAAAGAATCGAATGCTTTAACACTTAATAATTTAGCCGTTTGATTTACACCAAGTGGAGTTAATGACGAAATATTTCGGCCAGCAGCAATAAATCCCATCGCCGTACCATGGCCATTATCATCATTCGCCAATCGCGTAAT
Organism: uncultured Chitinophagales bacterium; assembly: GCA_964575925.1. Classification (GTDB taxonomy): domain Bacteria; phylum Bacteroidota; class Rhodothermia; order Balneolales; family M1805; genus M1805. The sequence continues at coordinate 8,220 of CAZNTR010000133.1, read as the reverse complement.
TCCCCGATTTGAAACAAAATCATACCCATAAATATCATCTTCAAATCCATTATTGTCGGAATCTAATTGATTCGCAACTTCTTGTTTATTAATGAAAACAGAAGATCTTAAACTACTATGTTCGAAAAATATCCCCGTATCTATAATTGCAATGAGAACCGATGTGTCTTGTTGAACTTCGTGGTTTGCCTGCAATAATTGCATTGCACCAGCATACCAAGTACAATCAAAAGCAGAATGATTATCCGAAAAAACATCCACTTTATATCGATTAATCAGAGATTCAATATTCTCTGAACCTGTTGTTTTTTTTAGGGTTTCACCATCTAGATAAACGTTATCAGAAAAAAGCCATTTCTTAAATTGTTCAGCATTTTTGGGGGTAAACCCTTGATTTAAGCGCAAAGAATCAGGCAAATAAATCTGATTGATTTGCTGTGCCGAAAGAGTTCGGACGAGCAGAAGAAAAACTAATGCGCTAAATAATCGTGTCGTGAAGTTGAACACTCGATAGTTTTGGATAGTCAGTACTATAATGTAAACCGCGGCTTTCTTTACGTTGTTGAGCACAACGAATAATCATGTAAGCAACCGAAATCATATTTCTCAACTGACATAAAGGAACACTCACTTTATTTCGTTGATAATAGGACTCGACTTCATCATATAAAAGATGAGTTCTACGGAATGCTCGTTCTAAACGTAAATCACTTCGAACAATGCCCACATAATCGGACATAACTTGTTGTAATTCTCTTTTATTATGAGAAATTTCAATCCATTCTTTGGTGTCATGCGTTCCAGAATCATCCCAATCAGGTACATCTTCTCTATTTTTTAGATTTCCAATTAATTCTACAGCACTTTTTGCAGCTCTATCTGCAAAAACAATGGCTTCGAGTAAACTATTAGAGGCCAATCGATTAGCTCCATGTACGCCAGTACTTGCTACTTCTCCACACGCAAATAGCGCATGAATACTAGTCCTAGCTGAAAGATCAGTTACGACTCCACCGCAAGTGTAATGAGCAGCAGGAACAACAGGAATCATATCTAGCGTTATATCAATTCCAAACTGCAAACAAGTTTTGTAAATATTCGGGAAATGAGCTTTGATATCATTAGCAGGAATATGAGTTACATCTAGATAAACAAAATCATCACCTGATTTTTTTAATTGATCATCAATTGCTCTTGCTACAATATCTCTCGGTGCTAATTCTAATCTGGTATCATATTTTTTCATAAACAAGTCCCCTTTTCTATTTCTAAGTAAACCGCCATGACCACGAACGGCTTCACTTATCAAAAAGGAATTTGCATCTGGGTGAAAAAGAGACGTAGGATGAAATTGAATAAATTCCATATTAGCAACGCGCGCTTTTGCACGATATGCCATTGCAATTCCATCGCCGGTTGCTATTTCAGGATTCGTTGTATGTCGATAAACTTGACCTGCACCGCCAGTTGCTAAAAGTGTTACTTTAGCAAGGAATGTTTCAACTTTTTTTGTTTTTGTATTAAGTACATAAGCGCCATAACATTGCGTATCATTATCATAACGAGTAACCCGTTTTCCTAAATGATGTTGAGTTATTAACTCAAGCGCATAATGATGCTCAAAAATGGTAATATTTTTCTTTTTTGAAAGCGCATTTACTAATACTCGTTCTATTTCTTTTCCAGTCATGTCGGCAGCGTGAACGATTCTATTATGAGAATGTCCACCTTCTTTACCAAGATGAAGATTTTTTTCTTCATGAGTAAATCGAGCGCCAAATTCCACTAATTGTTTAACCGCAATCGGTCCATCTTTAACGATTACTTCAACGGCTGATCTTTTACATAAACCAGCACCAGCAATTAAAGTATCTTCAATATGTTTGTCGAAAGAATCGAACTGATCCATTACCACAGCTATTCCACCTTGCGCATAATTCGTATTCGATTCTGCCTTTTGTTTCTTTGTAATTACCGCAACGGTTCCATATTCAGCAACTTGCAGTGCATAACTTAATCCTGCAGCACCGCTTCCAAGAACTAGAAAATCGAATATTTTTTGCATGGAATTTTGAAACTAAAAAAGTTATAAATTTATTTTTGATTTGGATATTATTGCATCATTAAATAGGCTTTTATGAATTCGTCAATGTCACCATCCATAACTGCGTCAACATTAAACGTTTCATATCCCGTTCTCACATCTTTAATTCTTCTATCGTCAAAAACATAAGATCGGATTTGCGAGCCCCATTCATTGGCCTTTTTGGTACTTTCTATTTTGTCTTTTGCAGCTTCTTGAATTCTTTTTTCAATCTCATAAACACGAGACTTTAACAAAGCCATAGCTTTTTCTCGGTTTTGCAATTGTGAACGTTCTTGTTGACACTCAACGGCGACTTTCTCTTCACTTCCATCTGAAAGTTTACCTGTCCAAATTAAGCGAACACCTGTTTCAACTTTATTTACATTCTGCCCTCCTTTTCCACCAGCATGGAAACGTTGGAGTTCAATATCATCAGGATTCAAATCTAAAACTATTTCATCATCTATTAAGGGATAAATAAATACAGAACAAAAAGAAGTATGTCTGCGCGCATTTGAATCGAATGGTGAAACTCGAACTAAGCGATGAACGCCCGTTTCTGCTTTCAGAAATCCATAAGCAAATTCTCCTTTAATTTCTAAGGTTGCCCCTTTAATTCCTGCAACCTCACCTTCTTGAAATTCAACAGTTGAAACTTGATACCCTTTTTTATTAGCCCAACGTGAATACATTCTGAAAATCATATTTGCCCAATCTTGACTTTCTGTTCCACCTGCGCCAGAATTTATGGTCAAAATTGCATCACGCTTATCATCTTCATCACGAAGCATATTTTTAAGTTCAAGTTCTTCTAACTCATTAAATAACTGCCGAGCATGAGTCTGAATCTCGTGGTCTACCTGTTCACCTTCTTTAGCAAACTCTCGATATAATTCAATACTATTTCTGTGTTCGTTTAATGCATCCCAACCTGCAATCCACGACTTATTTGAATCTAATTCTTTCATTATAGTTTGAGCTCTTTTAGGATCTTCCCAAAAACTTCCGTCGTGTGTTAATTCTTCTAATTCAATAATTTTTAATTTCCTTGAATCGTAGTCAAAGATACCTCCTCAGCGCAGAAAGCCGCTGAAAAAGTTCGGAAATATGATCTGTTGTAAAAAATTTAATATCTGCCATTGTGTTTGGAAAACCTTGGTTAAATTCTAGATGACAAATATATAAACTTTGAATGCTGTTTCATACATGATTTTAATGAGCTAAAAAAGCTTGTCTTTCAAGGATTGAGCTTACTAATCAAGGTAGTTTACACCAAAATGTTAGGTATATTCGTAGGATTTGGAAAAGTATCAATCTAAAATAATCGACTTTGAGGACGTACTAAAGATCCATTTTCTGAAAATTTCTGACAAAATTATTCACTAAATCATGGGTATTTTCAATTCTATCGGTACAAAATGGAATGGATTTATTGAATTGAATTCAAAATTGATTAACTCGAATCTGTCACTTTACTATGGTGATAGTTCTATGCGACTACTATTCAATAAGATAAAAAACTTTGTTTTATTTTTTTCTAAGATAAATTAGACGAATTCACTAAAGGATAAATATCAAACAGATTTCAGTTGAAATGGCGGAATCGATTTTTTCTTTCAGTAAAACTATTCCTTATTGCTGAATTTTATCTATTTACTTGAATTCTGGTTATGTAACGTCTGTTTAAAAAAATATACATTAATATCGTTATTTATCTTCCCATTGTATTCAGTTTCACTAACTCTATTAAAAAGCCGTAGTGTGAAAACGGATTCGGATTGTATTTTTACCAACAAGAAAAATCTTTTCCAAATTGGGGTATATTTGCGAGTTACCTTCTCAGTGCTTAAAAAATTATTTGCGCATTATAAGACATTAATTTGACTACCCAAAACGATTTTTACTGTGATTGGAAAATTGTTGTGATTAAAACTAATGTTAGAATCTTTATCCAATTCTCAGATGATTAGTCTTGTAATTTCATTCGAACTTCAGCAATTTGCCAGGCAAAAAATCCAGCAATTGTGTACATAATTAAAGGAATTAACAATGAAACGAACATGACCATAAGTTCATCAATGTTACCTAAAGCCTTTGATAAATCTGCAATAATTTTTGCTGCTGAATCTCTGTAAATAAAATAATAATAAAGCGTTGGGATTGAGTTTACTATGAATCCAGAAATTGTAACAGTTAACATAATATGCTCATCTAACACTAATCCAACAAGTAAAAAACAGACGACAAGTGGCACTAGCCAACCAAACATAATATGTAAAAGACTAACGACTAAAAAAATGCCCGCAATACGTAAATACACTTGAAAATTATTCATAAACCTTAAATTGTGTGTAGCCATATTTTTTTAGCGAATCAAATACCTGAAACTCAAAAACTGGTTTTAACTCACCTGAAGCCCACAATGACAATTGATTTTCGTAATAAGGTGTATAGCGATTTGCAGAAGATCCTGAAAAAATTAAGCCTTTTGTTTTCATCTTTCCTTTAATAAACCAAGAAGAAAACTTTGAAATTGATGAAATTGGAAAAACTCCTTCACCTGACTTATTCACGGTGTTCAGAAATCCTTCACGAACTACACTTTGATCATTCAATTGATTCATAATTTTATTGTTAGATATATGACGTATATCCGCACGATTTGAATTTGCCCACGTCCAATTTTCTGGAGCGCCACTTTCGAGAACACTTAACTCTAAAGAATTTGACAACGCATCATAAAATATTTCTTCGGCATTTTCACGTTCCCGTGTCTCTTTTTTATCAAAAATTGGATTATTATTTTCATTTATAATCATTCTGTAAATACTTTCATTATCTGGAAAGAATCGAACTGAAAACTCATCAAATATTTGAAGTTTGATAATTTTTTCCAGATTTGAATAAAATTTCGGAAAACCAGAATCTTTATTAGCCTCGTAATTCCAATCTCTTAACCCATTTCCTAAACTGTTTACGGGAGAATTTAAGCGACCTTTGAACATTTCTGTTAAAATCGGTTTAAGCTCAATTTCTTGCATTCTGTAATCAAGAAAGAGCTTTTCAATTGTTGTAATTTGAATTGGATTCTTCAAATTTGAAACGAGATAATTGAGACGATTATTTCGCCAAAAACCCTCACGACTAAAATAAGGGAATTCATGGCTTGTATTAGTTGTAAGAACTTGATCAGTAATAACTAAACGATCTTTTTTTTCTTTTAGAATCAACTTTGAATTATAATACTCTGAAGGACTTACCTCTTTGGTTGCATTGCCAATTCCAAGGTAATTTGATCGAATTGGTATTTTTCCACTCGTAAAATAAGTCGCTTCTTTTTCTGAAATAGCCGTTATTGACAATACTGGCAAATGTGCTTTTGTTAAACTTGTATGAAGTTCTTTTAAAGTTGTTGAAAGAACCGCATCTTTTAAATAAATGGCAAAAAATCCTACATCATGAACAGGCCATTTCATTTCAATTATTTCATTTCCCGAATAAAACAATGTCCCATTTTCTGTGAATCGAACGGGATAAGAAATTTTATTTCTATCTCTAATTTGTATTTGATTCGGTGTTTCTTTATAGTCAATTAAATCATCTGATACAATTGAATAATCAATAATATCAGCAGGACTCTGATTGATTGACCAAGCTAATGAGTCGTTAGCTCCAAATAAAATACCTGGTAACCCTGGAATTGTAAAACCATGAATCGTTTTATCAGATAGGTGTAAATAGACTTCATATATTAAAGTTGGCTGTGTAAGAGGTCCAAATAAGGTATTACTCATCATTGAATTTCCATCCTCATCACTAACAACTACGGTATTCGCATTATAAATCCCTGATTTCCAACCCGTTAAGATTTCTAGTAAATTAGATTGTTTCTGCATCCAATCCATCGTATTGATAAATGAATTATTTTGAATAGGTATGGGTTTTGGCTTAAAAGGTTTTAAATCTTCCCCGTTTGGCAATTTTACCGACTTTAAATGCTTAAAGAATAAATCAGAGAAAAGTTTGTCCCCATTTTGATTTACAATTTGTTGGATGTAAAAATCATCCATTGACCAATTCATAATAAAGTGTAAAAACAATAAGGTCTTTATTCCATCTAGAGGTCTATGATATCTGTTCGGCAAACCCAAAAAGGCATATTCAAATGAAGGAATTTTTTCAAATTTATTAGAAATAAACGCATTTACACCGTTACTATAAATTCGTAATAGTTCGTACTCATTTGTATTACTAGCTTTTTGAATTAAGTTTGTAGCCGTTTTATCTAAACCTAAGTTTAGCATAAACTTATCAACATCAGTAAAAGATGGCCCAAACCATTCGGATAGCCCACCTGAAACTAATCGATTTATTAATTCAATTTGAAATATTCTGTCTTTTGCGGTGATATAACCTAATGCAAATAATGCATCTTCGTAGGTTTCTGCATAAATGTGAGCCGTTCCAAACTTATCGCGTGCAATAGATACTTCCTTATTGATTCCATCAATTTGTATAGAGTCCGTTTCTTTTTCTGTAGCTAATTTTATTATGCCCCAAATCCCTTGTTCGCCAATAAAAAACGGAGCAATTCTAGGTATTAATTCCCTACCAAGTGGTTTATATAATGAATATACACCACCAACAAAAAAAACAGCACTTACAAAAAGGGCAATTAAATGCTTCACTCCGTTTCTTTAACACTTTGAATAATTTTACTCGCAAAAAAACCTATAACAATTCCAGCAATTAACGAAATCGCAACAACTTCTTCTGGTTTTTCACGGGCAATTCTGCGAACACTTCTATACTGATGAACAAGCTTTCTGTTTAACTCTTCCTTCTTGAAGTTTAATTCCTGACTTACTATTTCGAGCTGTTTTTGCATATATTTTCCTATAATAGTTTAAAGATAAGAAAATCAGATTACTATGTCTTTCATTATTACGTTCATTTAATTCATTCATTAAAAGAGAAGTTTCGATCGTTGGCGAATTTTTATCTAAGACTCCACTCCATATAGTCTGTTTTACCTGTTTTCGGCAATTCAAATAGATTGAAATCGCCAATTATTTTTGGAAAACTACTTTTCGAAGTTGGCTCATCTAAATTAGTTTCCATTTATTTCTTAATCATTTTTAGTCAACTTGTTTACTATTCGCTGAGAATAATGGTATTTTCAGCTAGAACCATTCAATCTATTCTATTTTGCTTAGTACTCTATTTATATCTGAACTTCAACAAAAAATGAAATTTGTTGGAAAGCAAGCCATTCTTAAGCGTAATCAACCAGATTTTACTATTTTTGTTAAAGATGATAAGTCATTGGTTACCAATGTTGATTTTTGGGCAAATGAACAATTAACTACATTTCTAAGAAATTGTTTTCCAAATCATGTTGTTATTGGTGAAGAATCTGTGAATAAAACCTATCTCCAAAACGCTCCTTTTATATGGTATGTTGATCCCATAGATGGAACAAAGCAATACACTCGTGGCGAAGACCATTTTTATATTCTCGTTGGGCTTGTTATCAACGGAATTCCTGAATTTGGATTTTTTTATAAACCAAGTGAAGATTTGTTTATCTATACAGACTCACAAACTTCCATAAGCATTGATATGAATGGTGCTACCATTGATAACCCAGTAATTACATGGAAAAAGCCTGGAACTTTGGTTTTAAAATATGTGAACTCAAATCAAAAGCTATTTTTAGACCATCATTTTGGTCAAAAAAAACATCCGTATATTCAAGATATGGTTTCCCAAATGGGACCAATTTTTAAGGAATCTAACGGATATTTAGGATTTCGGAGAACCTATTTTTGGGATATTTGTGCTCCTGCTGCAATAATGAGTAAACTTGGTTTTCAACATTCTTATTTTGATAACAAAGGTAATCCTCTATTAATGAATTCAGGTTTGGTGAAATGTCGTTCACATTTTTCGCTTCCAAATGATGCACCACTTGAATTAATTTCATGGTTTAATGAAGAGATAAAACATCTTCCAGATGAATTTGCTTAAATAAGGTTATTTACCTTTTATGACTCAAATTTGGAGTTCGTTTATGATCTCAGAATGATTTCTATGGTTTATACAAGCGAATATTCGAATTTTTTTTCAAATAA
>CAZNTR010000132.1:0-10740 GCA_964575925.1 uncultured Chitinophagales bacterium | reverse complement strand
TTATGAAAGCTCAAAATTAAAATTTTTACTTGTGAATAGATTTTCACAATATCACCTATTTCAGAACCAATTTGGGAATTTGAACAAATAAATTTAAAAACAGCCCGATTTTTGGGTGATTTCACCTATTTACAACTGAACAGACAATAGCTAATTTGAAATAAATAAAATTGCTTTAAATTTTTAGAGATAATGGAATTTTGAAATGGAATGTTTTTATTCTGTGATAAACAAAGTGAACTAAATATTAATTTTGCGGGTTAGAAAATAAGTAAATAATGAGTCTTCTAAACCGGGGTTCATTTTTTTTTGAATTACATTTTCAAAATCAAATTGAGTCTATTTCCATTACTCAATTCAGCAATTATTACAAAATCTAAAAAATGCTCTTGATTATTAGTATTTACGCTTTAACTAAAACCTGCTCAAAAGCCTGAACCAAATAATCCACATTTTCAATTCGTGCGTTTTCTCCCATGAATCCAATTCTCCAGATTTTACCAGCAAATGGCCCTAATCCTGCCCCTAATTCAATACCAAAATCTGTAAGCAATGTTTTGGTGACTATATTATAATCCAAGCCTTCAGGAACAATTACAGGATGCAATTGAGGCATTTGTATCTCTTTAGGAACCAATAAGTTCAAACCCAATTCAGCAAATTTCTGATGAGCGTAATCTCTCACTTCATAATGTCTCTTCCAGCGGTTTTCAATGCCTTCTTCTGATATCATACACAAGGTTTCATGCAAAGCGTATAATGAATGAATTGGCGCAGTGTGATGGTACGTTCTTTTCTGATTTCCACCCCAATAGCCTAACATAGATGAAATATCATAGAACCAGTTCATCACTTTTTGTTTGCGATTTTTAATTCGCTCAACGGCTTTATCAGAGAAGGTTATTGGTGAAACACCAGGCGTACAACTTAAACATTTTTGGCTTCCACTAAATAAGACATCAATTCCCCATTCATCTACTTTTATTATTGAGCCACCTAAAGCTGGAACTGCATCTGCAACAAGAAAACGATCATATTGCTTACACAAAGCAGCAATAGCTTGTAAATCTGACTGAACTCCTGTCGAAGTTTCAGCAAAAACAACACAAACTACTTTTGCATCTGGATGTGCTTTTATCGTGTCTTCAAGAATAGTTAAATCAATGGCTTTTCCCCATTCAAAAATGACATCAACAGGAATACTAGCATTCCGAATAATCATCTCACGCATTCTTGCGCTAAAATAGCCAGCCTGACATATAATTGCTTTTTCACCAGGTTCAATCATATTCACAACGGCTAATTCCATGGCAGCAGAACCAGGACCTGAAATGGCCATTGTTACTGCGTTTTTAGTCTGCATCACATACTGAAGACCACTTTTCACTTCATCCATCATTCCAATAAAATCTGGGTCTAAGTGTCCCAATACAGGTTGTGCCATTGCCTCAGCCACACGAGTGTGAACGTTTGAAGGACCAGGACCGAATAAAAGGCGTTTTGGAGGATGGAAAGATTTCATACAGGTAAAAAAACTAAGGCTGATATATTTTGCAAAGACCCCAAAGTTAACAAATATTTACGATATCATTTGTAAACCTGAACACTTTTTGAAGTTCCAAATCTATTGTTTATATAATTCGTTTACTTTACTATAGAAATAGTTGATTATTCTTATAATAACTTCGAAATAACGAATTTGCTCAAATTAGACTACTTTTAGAAGTACTTCCACTCAACTTACTTTTTAGAGACATTTATCCAAATTCATCATGACAAATATTCTCATCATTTCAGGAACGAACAGACCAAATACTCATGCTTCACGAATTGCCGAATTTGTTAGAAAAAAATATGAAGCCATTGGGGCAACTGCTACAGTATTAGAACTGAAAGATTATCCATTTGAAGACACCCTCGATGGCTCTTACGATTCTTCAAAACCACGTATTAAAGCGATAAATGAACGATTAATTAATGCTGAGGGACTTGTTTTTGTTGTCCCAGAATATAATGGATCTTTTCCTGGCGTTCTGAAAGTCATGATAGATCACACCCCATATCCAAGTGTTTTGGGACATAAACCGATTGCTTATATCGGTGAAGCAAGTGGCGCATTCGGAAGTTTACGTTCCGTTGAACAATTACAATTGGTTTTGAATTATATGAATGCCCTTTCTTATCCTGAAAGAGTTTTTATTCAACGTGTTTCTAAAAATTGGTCAGATGAACATGGTCCAACAGATCCGTTTACCGCCAAATTATTAGATGATCAAATTTCTGGTTTTGTGAAATTTGTGAATACGTTTTGATTTTTTAATCCTGATAAAATTTATCAATAAACCATTTTTCTGGATTTTTGATAATGTATTCGGCAATTCTGTCATATTCATCTGCATCGCTAATAATTCGATCATGAAAACGGGATTGCCACCCATTTGGTAGACCCAAACGATTCGCATATTTCGTAACCGCCGATTTATACGAACCAACAATCGACGAAATGGTGTTTTTCCCAATATGTTGAAACCGATTTTTTCCGACATCCTGTAGTGACAGGGCATGCCCTGTCACTACAGGTTTATTCAACAAAATAATTCCATGAACATGATTGGGCATAACAACAAATTCACCCAATTCAACATCTTCGTGATGTTTCGGAATTTCATACCACATTTTTCGGCAATTTCGCCAGTTTCTGATAATTCCATTTTTTCAGAATCAATTTTCCCAAAAAAATGTTTTCGATCTTTGGTGCAAATAGTAATAAAATAGGCTCCATTTCTACCATAATCCCACCATAATGCACGGGCAGTATCTGAGTGATATTTATTCCGGTATAATTCCGACATTGGTCCTAAAATTTGTAATTAAACCTGATATTTCCCCATTAATCAAAAAAAAGGCGTAAATTCAACATCTACACCTTTTAACAATTTTCTAAAACAGATTATACACTCTTTAGCATATAACCAACACCATGAAGGGTAACTAAATAATGAGGATCATCTGGACGCATTTCAATTTTGGAACGCAATTTTGAAATATGAACATCAACAGTTCTTGTATTTGTACTGAACTCATAGCGCCAAACATGTTCCAATAATAAATCTCTGGAAACAGGTTCGTTCAAATGGCCATATAAATACCTTAATAATTCTACTTCACGAGTAGTTAATTCTTGATTTCCATCGGGTCTTACAGAAACAGCATTATTTAAATCAACTGTAACTTCCCCTAATTGCATTTCAGCAACTGGACCTGTTTTCACATAGGTATGGGAACGACGTAAACGAGCTTGAATTCTCGCTAATAACTCTTTCACACCAAAAGGTTTTGTGATATAATCATCAGCACCTATATTTAAACCCGTTACCTTGTCAATTTCTTGGTCACGCGCAGTTAACATTATAATTGGGAAGGTGAAACGTTCTTCTCTAACACGCTTACAAATCTCGTAACCACTCATACCTGGCAACATGATATCGAGTAGCATTAAATCCGGAGGGCTCGATAAAACCTGATCGAGTGCATCGTTACCATTTTGAGCGACCACTACACGATAACCTTCATTCTCTAAAGTATCCTGCAGTGTAAATACCAAGCTTGGTTCATCTTCAACAACTAATATATATTTATTTTTGTAAGGTTGGTTTTGAGAGGTGTTCAACATATACGTTTAATTTTGATTCTTTAAGTTTTACATTCTGTGAGATTAAAGACTGATCCACAAGCGGAAAATCCAGGATAAATAATGTGCCTTCATTATACACACTTTCTACTGAAATATTTCCACCATTTAGTTCAACTAAGTATTTTACAATTGATAATCCTAATCCATGCCCTTTTGTTTGAGCCGTCAAGGAGTCTTCAACTCGGTAAAATTTTTCAAAAATATGCGGTAATGCATGTTTGGGAATTCCAATACCTTTATCAGAAATACGAATTACAGCTTTATTGAGCTTTTTACTCGTTGAAATTGATAAAAAATAAGTATCTCTACTATATTTAACACTATTTTCAATAAGGTCTGATAAAATCGTTTCAAAATGACCTCTATCTACAGCAATTAAGCAATCATCAAACTCAGAATCTACATGTATTTCAAAACCTTTTGAATGCAATAAGGGATATTCTCTTTGTAAAATTTGCTCAATTAACTCGTCAGGATTACACTTTTCAGGATTACTTTTAGTTAGTTTTGCATCAGTTCGCGCTATATCCAATAATTTTTCAATCATTAATTTTAATCGAAGAGCCTCATCGTAAATATGACGACCATACGTTTTTAATCGCTCTTCACTCTTAACTCTTCCATCTTTTAGATTTTCTCCAGCAGCTTGAATTACAGCAAGTGGAGTTTTTAATTCATGTGTTACATTCGATAGAAACTCCGACTGACGTTTTGTAATTTCTTGTTCCTTTTGTGCAGAATACACGATAAAAACTAAACTTACCAACAATAGAGTAACTGATAAACCAAGTATTATCATATTCTTAGTAGTTTCAAATTCTATAAAAGCTTGACTTTGCGGTGTATGAATAAGGGCTAAAATATCCCAATTATCTAAAAAACCTGGAAACCGCTCCGTAATCTGAACTTTTTTAAAATCGAATGCAACTTCGGGATTATTGCTAAGTAGTATTTTTTCTTTAACCCAATCATTTATCCAAACAGTAACATTATTCTCTTCAGTACTACTTCCAAAATATCGGTCCATTTCATTTTTAAGAAATGTATTTAGAACATAATCTGTGTTTATTACAATCATTAGATAACCCAAAACAATTCGGTCTTGAGGATACATTATTGCAATATTCATACTTCTGTGTGTATCAAACGTTGTTTTAGTGTTCCAACGATAATCTTCAAGAAGAACTTTAAGCCTTGTTTTCACTAAATTTAATCCATCACAAATTAAATCAGGATAGTTTAATGTTGGCACAAATTCGATTTTTTCACTGTCAAAAACCCACATGGGTGTATTCTTCGATTCACACGGGTTTACTCCCGCTGGAGTAAAATAAACTGTTGAATACACGGAGTCTTTTAAAACTCTCGCCATCAACGCTGAAATCTCTTTTGGAGGAATTCCCGTTTTATTGATGGAATTTTTAATTACATCGACATCAATGTTCCATATCGCTCTTGGAACGGTTATAAATTTTGCACGAACCTGAGAGGCAAACTCACGAACATGCTCTCTTTTCTTCTCTACAACAGATTCTTTATTCGCATCTCTTACTTTATCAACATATTGTACATTCAAATAGGTAATACCTAACAATGCGCTTAATGCAATTGCAAAGAAAATCCATCGTAAAACATTATATTTACCTGAAATCATATTAGAAAGTAATAAAAATCTACCTGATATTTTAATCCAAAATTTAAAATAATGTCTATGTTTCTCTTATCAATGCAAATTCCTGTAATTCAAGATATTGCCATTATTTTTTTTATTGGTTTAATCATTTTATTTATTGCTCAAAAACTTCATATCCCCGGCATTTTAGCCTTTTTATTAACGGGATTACTATTAGGTCCACACGGATTTGCCTTAATTAGTGGTTTAGAGCAAATTGAAATTATGGCTGAAATCGGAATTGTATTACTTTTATTTACAATTGGTATGGAGTTTTCCATTGGTTCCTTAAAAGAGATTAAAAAGGAAGTTTTCATTGGCGGATTTCTTCAAGTTGCTTTAACAGTTGGCATAACAGCTCTTTTGCTTTCATTTAATTTCAATTGGGGAATCGCTGTTTTTGGTGGTTTTTTCACTTCACTTTCTAGCACAGCTATTGTTTTAAAAACTCTTTTAAATAAGGGAGATTTATCTACAAAAGAAGGAAAAGCTAGTTTATCTGTTTTGATTTTCCAAGACTTAGCAGTTGTTCCTATGATGTTGATTTTACCTATTTTAGGTGGAGATTTTGGCGATTTAGGAAAGCAAGTCTTATTTATGATTCTAAAAGCGATTGGCATAGTAGGCTTCATTCTATTTCTAAGTCGATTTGTAACGAATCCTATTTTAGAATTCATTGCTAAAACTCGAAATAACGAATTCTTTTTAGTCTTCGTTATTGCAATTTGCTCAGGAATTGCCATGCTCAGTGCTGAATTAGGTCTTAGTTTAGGCTTAGGAGCATTTTTAGCTGGTTTTACATTAGCGGAATCACCATACGTACATCAAGCCGCTTCAGGTGTAATCCCTTTTCGTGATTTATTTACCATTTTCTTTTTTGTTTCCATCGGAATGTTACTCGATTTGAAAATTGTATTGCAATATCCATTTCTTATTCTGGCAGGAACTCTTGCGGTAATTATTCTCAAAACTTCTGTTTTAACCTTGGTTTTACGCTTAATTAAATACCGAATAGGTCAAAGTTTGGCTATCGCACTAACCCTTTCTCAAGTTGGGGAATTTTCAATAGTACTTGCTAAAGTAGCTTTTGGTTATCAAGTTATAGGTTCAGTTGAATATCAAATTGTGTTGGCAATTTGTTTAATTTCAATGTCAATTACGCCAGGTTTATTTCTGCTAGCGGATAAAGCGTTCAATTTAGATACAAAGATAAAAAGACAGGTTTCACTTGATTTAGTAACAAAAGAAGAAACTAGTGTATTGAATCATCATATTGTTATTGTTGGCTTTGGCGTTATTGGAAGAAGTGTAGCAAAAGCCGCTAAACTGATGGGAATTCCTTATGCCGTTATCGAATTTAATCCCGATACAGTAAAAATTGAAAAAAAAGAAGGAACTGTTATCGTATATGGTGACGCTACTCAACGCCTCGTTCTAGATCATGTAAATATCGCAAAAGCTGACAGTATTGTAGTTTCTATTCCTGATGCACAAGCTGTTCGCCATGTAGTTGATACCGTTTCTAAAAATTATCCGAATGTCTATATTATTGCTCGAACTCGTTATGTAGGAGAAACGGAACATCTATTAAAATTAGGCGCTGATGAAGTAGTTCCCGAAGAATATGAAACTTCTATTTCTATTTTTAATAATGTCTTAAATCGTTTAGGTGTTGATTCTAATCATAGAAATGAACTCATGGTTTCATTGCGAAATGATACTTATGATACCTTTCGGAGCCCAATTATTCCTAAAAATCAAAAAGATTTACAAAAACATATTCTTGATTCAATGTGTATTAATAAGTTTATTGTTCACGAAAATCAAGCTTGGACTGGAAAAAGTTTGATTGATTCGGGCATTCGAAAGACTTTTGGAATTTCTGTAATTGCACTAATTCGAAAAGATGGCATTACAATCAGTAATCCTGAACCTACAACTACAATAAATGCTGGGGATGAAGTCATTATTTTAGGTGAACGTGAGAAACAATTAGCGTGGATGAATGCTTGGGGTTTGACTCCCCTTGCCTAACTAAGTTATTCCGAAAATAATGTTGAAGTTAAATAAATCAACAATTGAGTTTTCTAACTTATATTATTTCTAAGTGTTAATTTTAAATTACTTACAATTTTATAAAAATGAGATATTTCCCTAATACAACCAGTCTAAACTTGCAAAATCTACTTATTTGCCTGAGTTCGCAATAAGAAATAAATTATAAAAATGATATAAAAAACTACCGACATTTGGCTTCGCAGTGCCAATATATCGTTAACACTCTCAAAGCCCAACGAAGAAAAAAAAAGAATCTTTTCCCAATTAGGAGTCAAATTCGAGATTTCGCTATTCAGTGGAATGACATTTTTCTTAGTTTTTTCTAGTTTAAGGCTAAAAAATTGCCTTAATCCTTATCCCGAACATTAGTTAATTGTTTATTCTCATATTTAAAAAAAAACAATAAAATTAATTGTTGGCTTTAGTTGATTTTTCAATAAAATTTCAAGCATTTACTACTTTGATTTGCTCAATTTTCGTTTCAAGTTCATCTTGTTTTTTCAACCATTTTTCGGTTAAATCATCAATTTTTTTTTCTAAACTACCGAATTCTTGTAATTTTGCTTTATGTTCTGGATGTTGGTAAAAATCAGGTTCTGCCATTTGCATCGTCAAATCCTGTTTTTCTTTTTCCATCCGATTTAGACGTTCTTCCATTTTATCCACTTCCTGCTTCAATGCATTGGTTTCTTTATGGATAAGGTTTCTAATCTCAGCTTCCGTTTTCTTTTGTGATTTCTGAGGATTCTGAGTAGGACTTCCTTTTTTCGGAGTTGTTGAACTTAATTTCATCGCTAGTTTTTCGGCCGTTTCCTGAGCGTGCTTCCAATCGTAATAATCGAAGCCTCCTTCATATTCGGCAACTTTTCCGCCTTCGGCACGCCAGATTTTTGTCGCAAATCCTTGGATAAAGTGACGATCGTGACTAATTACCAAAACCGTTCCCTGATAGGCAGCAATGGCATCGACCAAGACTTGTTTCGATCGTAAATCCAAGTGATTCGTGGGCTCATCAAGAATCAAGAAATTTGCTGGCTCTAGAAGTGTTTTTGCTAAAGCAACTCGACTTCGTTCACCTCCACTTAATACTTTAATCGGCTTAAAAACATCATCACCAGAGAATAAAAAGCATCCTAACAAACCTCGAATTTGGCTTCTAGCCTCACCCGTTTTAGCTGCGCTTTCAACTTCTGATAAAATAGTTGCCCCTGAGGTCATAACATCGCTCAAATGCTGTGCAAAGAAACTCGCTAAGACATTATGACCGAGTGATACTTTACCATCAAAAGATTCGTCTTCAAATAAAATACGAGCAAGTGTTGATTTACCAGCACCATTAGGCCCAATTAAAGCAATCTTATCGCCTTTTTGAATTTCCAATTCCTGATTTGAAGTAAATACGTTTAAGCGTTCTTTTGTGGAAGGAATCGTATAATGTTTTTTCAATCCTTCAACTTTTACAACAACTTGTCCACTTCTAGGTGGTTCAGCAAATTTAAAACTAATCGTTGCTGACTCTTGTTCAGGTTCATCGATAATATCCATGCGGTCAAGTGCTTTTACACGACTTTGAACTTGACGAGCTTTGGTTGCTTTAGCACGAAAGCGAGAGATAAATTTTTCTGTGTCCTCAATTTGTTTTTGCTGAGAATCGTATTCACGACGATGCTGCTCAACTTGTTCTGTTCGAATTCTCTCGTAGTCATCATAGTTTCCAGGATACTCATACAAACGTTTATTTCTAATTTCAGCAATTCTATTTACCATTTTATCTAGGAAATAGCGGTCGTGAGAAACTAGAATAACGGCTCCAGGATACGTTCTTAAGTAATTCTCTAACCATTCAATAGAGTCAATATCTAAGTGGTTTGTAGGCTCATCTAAAAGTAAACAATTAGGACGCTCCAAAAGTAATTTTGCTAAAGCAACACGCATTCTCCAGCCACCAGAAAATTCTTCCAATGGTCTTGATAAATCTTCGGTTTTAAATCCAAGTCCCTCAAGTACTTCTTCTGTTTTGGAAACTTTCTTATCTCCTTCTAAAAGCGCATATCTTTCATGTAGATGCTGCATTTCATCTAAAATATTCATGTATTCATCACCGGTATAGTCGGTAATTTCGCCAAGACGATTTTCGATGAATCTTAAGCGATCTTCAATACGAATTGCCTCGTCAAATGCTTTCATGGCTACTTCACGAACGGATAAATCGACAGATTCCTCTAAGGTCTCCTGTCTTAAAAATCCGACAGTAGTTCCTTTAAATTTGCTTATAGAACCTTCCTCGACCTGATATTCGCCAGAAAGTAGTTTCAGAAGTGTAGTTTTACCCGTACCATTTGGTCCGACTAAACCTATTCTATCGCCCGTATTAATTTGCAGGGTTGCACCAGAAAATAATGCGCGATTGTCAACAAAAAATGTTATATTTGAAATCTGTATCATTAATTTTAACCTTTAATTGTAGTAAAACTACGGAATTCTATGCTTGGAGTAAAAGTAAAAGAAAACGAAAATATCGATCGCGCATTAAACCGCTTCAAAAAAATGGTAACTCGTTCCCGTCTAATGGTGGATTTTAAAGAACGTCAGCAGTTCACAAAACCATCTGAAGAAAAACGTGAAGCTATGAAAAGGAGTGTTCGCGAAGCCCGTCGTCGTCAACGTGACGATTACTGAGATTTAACTGAACTTAGAATAATTTAAGAGCTGTTCAGCTAAACCCCGCGGGGAGGTGTTTTTACCGGAAGCTTTGCTTCCACTCCTATGATTCAACTTATTTAGAATTATATTAGCCTGTTGAAGAAATTCGGCAGGCTATTTTTGTTTTTAAAAAATTAAGTCTTACTATAATTTGTAAATTAAGTAATATCAATACTTATTATAACTAAGAATTCAATTCTGAGCTCATTTCATAAAGTCGAATTTATTGGTTAGAACCTTTTCTAATCTTTTATAAACATCGTTTTTTTTCTAAATTTCAATTTTGGACTAAGCTCAATACTCATTTAACCTGAGTTCGAGATAAGATTTGGCGCAATTTTTCAGCATTTATAAAGAAAAAACTAAGAAATATGTTAATTGCTAAGTGCCTTCGGTTCCGTAGACCCTCTCAAAATGCCGCGTAGAGAAATTTCGGAGGAAATCAAGGTCCTGGAACTTGATTCAGTATCTCGGTCTAGCACATCGTTTTGCCTTTTGTTGAGCATCTAGCCCTTGCTTCAAAAGGCGAAGATACTGGGTCGAGCCCAGAATGATTTTTATGGTTTATACAAGCGAATATTCGAATTTTTTTTCAAATAATCGATTTTCTTTT
>CAZNTR010000131.1:0-10917 GCA_964575925.1 uncultured Chitinophagales bacterium | reverse complement strand
GATGCTGATTTTCCAATAAATGCTATTGAATATTGTCTCAAACAAGGAAAGATTCAGCATAAAGATGTTGATTTAGTGTGTTTTTATGACAAACCCTTTTTAAAGTTTGAACGGATTTTAGAAACGTATTTGGGTTTTGTTCCAAAAGGAATTCTGTCGGCATGGAAAGCTTTACCGATTTGGATAAAAGATAAATTGTGGATTTCTGATTTAATTCAAAAACAACTCGGAACAGATGTTAAGGTAATTTATCCCGAACATCATGAGTCTCATGCGGCTTCTGCATTTTATCCATCACCATTCGAGACCGCAGCAGTTTTAACCATAGATGGCGTTGGAGAATGGGCTACAAGTTCAATCGGATTTGGACATCAGAATAAACTTAATTTAACGCATGAATTACATTTCCCACATTCTTTGGGATTATTGTACAGCGCATTTACCTATTTCATTGGGTTTAGAGTAAATTCTGGTGAATATAAAGTGATGGGTTTAGCACCTTATGGAACACCGAAATATGCTCAAAAAATATATGATCATCTTATTGATTTAAAAGAAGATGGCTCATTTATCATGAATATGAACTATTTCGATTTTGCAGCAGGATTAAAAATGACATCATCAAAAATGGATGTGTTATTTGATGGTCCGCCAAGAAAACCAGAATCGAAATTGGGTCAGCGAGAAATGGATTTAGCGGCTTCTGTTCAAGTGGTTACAGAAGAAATAATGCTCAGAATGACGAAGAATGCTGTAAAAGAAACAGGATCTAGAAATGTCTGTCTTGCTGGTGGAGTTGCACTAAACTGCGTTGGAAATGGTAAAATTCTAAAATCAGGTATAGTTGATAATTTATGGATTCAACCTGCTGCAGGTGACGCTGGAGGAGCCTTAGGTGCAGCCTTAATTGGTTGGTATCAATATTCTGGAAAAGAGCGAATTATTGAAAAGAAAGAAAGCCAAATAAGTTCAGATTCCATGAAAGGTAGTTATTTAGGGCCGGAATTTTCAAATGAAGAAATTCAAAATTGGTTAAATGATGAATCGATTCCATTTTATTTTGAAGAAGATTCTCGATTATTCGACACGGTTTCACAGCTATTAAGTGATGGAAATGTTGTGGGTTGGTTCAATGGACGAATGGAATTTGGCCCAAGAGCATTAGGCGGACGTTCAATACTTGGAGATCCACGATCAGATGAAATGCAAAAGACCTTAAACCTTAAAATTAAGTATCGCGAAAGTTTCAGACCATTTGCGCCAAGTGTTTTATCAGAACACGTTTCAGATGTCTTTGAATTAGCTTCTGAATCACCTTACATGCTTATCGTTGCTCCAGTTAAAAAAGAACGCTGTTACAACGTAAAAGAGGACAAAGATGGCATGGAAAAATTATATCAAAAACGTTCCGATTTACCATCAATAACTCATGTTGATTATTCAGCAAGAGTTCAAACTGTTCATAAAGAGACGAATCCTCGTTATCATGCACTCATTTCATCATTTTATAAAAAAACTGGAGTTCCAGTAGTAATAAATACGAGTTTTAATGTAAGAGGAGAACCGATAGTTTGTACACCTCAAGAAGCATTTACCTGTTTTATGCGGACAGAAATGGATAATCTAGTATTAGAAAATTGCATTTTGTATAAAAAAGATCAAAAAACAAAAGTAAAAGATGAAAGCTGGAAGCAAGAATTTGCATTGGATTAAAAAATTTATAAAATGAGTATGCTACACACTTTATTAAAAGAAATTGATGCTTCCCCAAAAAATGTTAAGCAATTTGCTTGGTTATTTGCTTTTATTGGAATGATTATCATTCCTGGAATAATTTGGTATAAACATGATGGAGCTATTGGAGAAGCTGGAATTATTGCTTTCGGAATTGGAGCAGTATTTTTAGGTATTGGAATTATTCGTTTTCAAATCTTAAATCCAATTTACAAAGCGTGGATGGTATTAGCTTTGGGTTTAGGTTTGGTTATGACAAAAGTGATTATAACAATTGTTTATTATCTCGTTATGACTCCAATTGGTTTGGTAAAACGAAGTGATTTAAATAAGTCAATGCACTTAAAATTTACTAAAAGTGCTACTTCTTATTGGGTAAAAAAAGAAGTAAACGATAATCCTAAACGTTTGGAGCGATTATTTTAATGAAGATTGTGATGCTTGTCGATCGCTGGAGTAATGGAGGAGTTGCAACCGTAATTTCAGACTTAAGTATTGAGTTGCAAAGTTTGGGACATGAAATAAATTGGATTTTTTATTATTCAGGAAATCTTAAGAATAAGTCGATACCTCAAATTGAGTTAAACGCCCGATATAGTGGAGATCCCAAAGCTCTTTTAGCTTTAAAATCGTATTTACAAAAAATAAATCCAGATGTAATACACGATCATTTTGGTGGAATTTGGGCAATTGGCTATTTGTTTTCAAAATGGAGAAAAAAAGCCATACTTCATTATCACAATGAGTTTAATGTAGTTTCTGAGAGTACAGATGAGAGGAGACATCTTAAAGAAAGTTTATTTAAAAATATTTTATTGAAGCGTTATAAAAAAATTGTTGCTGTAAGTGAGCATAACGCAAAAACCATTAAATCATTTTTAAAAAATGAGCAACAAATACATATAATTCCTAACTCGATTTCGAAGAAAAAAAATATTTCCAGCAAAGCTAAAAATGATGTATTGACAATTGGCTTTTTGGGTAGAATCGTTTTTGAAAAAGGTGTTGATACATTATTAGAAGCTGTTGCTTTGCTTCCAAAGTCTATAACTATTAATGTGTTAATAGCAGGAGATGGTGATGAAATGTATAAGGTAAGTTTAGAAAAAATTATTAAAAAACATAAGCTCAGCACAATTCAATTTGTTGGAAGAATTTCAGATAGAGATGATTTTTTTAGTAAAATTGATTGTATGTATTTTGGTTCAAGACAAGAACCATTTGGGTTGACAATTCTGGAATCCTGGAGTTATCAAACTCCGATTATTGGTTTTTATCCAGAAAATGGAGGCGGACCGTATGAAATATTTAAAGAGGGAACCAAATCAGGTGGACACTTATTAGCTAGCCGTAGTAGTACAGCTTTATCATTATTAATTAAGGATATTGTTGAAAATCGAGATTGGATTGCTACTAAGACTGAAGGTATTGAGAATAAGTTAAGTCCATTTTTAATAGAAACAATACTACCAAAATGGATTGAATTGTATGAAAATATCTGAGAGAAACAGATTGTGGTTTCAATGAATATTGGTTTGGTCTGATATTGTGATTGGATTTGTTGCAATAATAGGAGAACAGTAATTTAGCTTCACATTGAATGAATCACTTTTAGTTTAGTAGCGCTTTGAAAGGGTTAATAGGAGAGAAAAATCGTTATAAGGACGAAAGCCATAATCTCTTGCTCTCGCTCTACTTCAATATATAAACTCCCAATTCGACTGAGATCCTGTTTTTCAACAGGATGACGTTAATTCCGAGAAATTCAAAGTACTTGCTTAATATAAACTCCCAATCAGACCGAGATCCTGTTTTTCAACAGGATGACGTTAATTCCGAGAAATTCAAAGTACTTGCTTAATATAAACTCCCAATTCGACTGAGATCCTGTTTTTCAACAGGATGACATAAGTTTCGAGAAACCCAAAGTACTAGCTTAAACAGAATTATTCAGAAACGTTAAATCGTAACTCTGAAAGTATTAAACTATCCGTTGTTTGTAACTCAACTCGCCAAAAACCTTTGCGTAAATTTGAATTAGAATAGGTTCTCCAATTCGAAGAATTTCCAATTTTAACAGGTACTTCTGAGATTAATTCATCATTCAAATACCATTTGAACTTTAAATCGGTAAGTCCATTTGAATTATACACTCGAGCAAATACCCAAGCTTTGTTATTTTCTAAAGAGAAAGAAGAAACGGGTTCATAAGGTTCTCTTTCAATAACATCTCGACATAAAATGAATTCAGAAACTTTAAGAATTACAGTATCTTGAACTACCTGAGCCTTGATAAATAAAGCTGAATTAAAGCAGAAGGCTAGTAATAAAAAGAAAAATTTACTCACACGAAAACTGATTAATGAAACCAAACATACTTAAAGTTATTGATGTTTATCCATACAAAAGGGACAAAAATGAAATAAAATTTCTTCTATGCCTTCGAAGTAGGACGAAAGTCTATGGTGGACAATGGCGTATGATCGGTGGAAAAATTAAAGAAAATGAGCTAGCTTGGCAGGCAGCTCTGCGAGAGTTTAACGAAGAAACTCAAATGAGTCCAAAATTGTTTTGGTGTGTGCCAAGTCTAAATACCTATTTTGACTTCAAACGAAATGAACTCCTATTCATTCCTGCTTTTGCAATTGAAGTTGACTTTGAAAGTGAACCAATTCTAGATGATGAGCATTCAGCTTATGTATGGATAGAACTAGATCAACTAAAAAAATATCCAATATGGCCGGAGCAAGAAAGAATAATCAAGGTAATTCATGAAATATTATCGAATAATCATATCGTTCCTGACTGGATTATCCAAAAAAACATGTATTCGAGATACTAGTTGATAAAATGTTTCATTTCTTATAAATCGAATTCACAGAAGAGAAGCTTAATATAATATAATTAGTTATTTAACACAATATGAATAGATTTTATATGTCTAAATTATCCATTTTCGGGTTCAAATTACAAAAAATAAGACCGTATTAAACCTTAGAAATTTGTTTATTCAACCTTAACTTAATCATGTTGAAAAAGGAGCTAATACCAAAGAAACCAAATTAAATAAAAAATGTTATAATTCGTATTCAAACTCCGAAGGTAGATTAGTCATAAAAAACGATATTAAAAATCGTACAAAATTGTCTTATTTATAAGAGAATCTTTTGAAAAACCGTATATTTAGTTTCATCAACCCAAGAAAAATCTAGTATCATGATTGTCTTAGTCATTAACTGCGGAAGCTCATCTATAAAGTATCAACTTATTGAAACGGAGTTAAAAAAGAAACTCATTTCAGGATTAATTGAGCGAATTGGTGCAGTTACCTCCATTATAAAACACGAAATTCCAGGCATGAAACCCATTAAACTTACTTTAGGTTTAGAAAATCATAATGCGGCTCTAACAGAAATCATGAATTTTCTTCAAAATAATGAATTTGGAGTAATCAGCTCATTAGATGACATTAAAGCAGTAGGGCATAGAGTTGTTCATGGTGGTGAGACATTTAAAGATTCAGTATTGATAGATGACGACGTAATACATGCTATTGAAGATGCCGTAGATTTGGCACCTTTGCATAATCCACCAAATTTAAAAGGGATTGAAGCAGCAAAAAGAGCGATGCCCACAATTCCACATGTTGCCGTTTTTGACACAGCATTTCATCATACACTTCCAGCGGAAGCGTATTTATATGCAATTCCAAATCGTTTATATCGTCGATATAAAATTAGGCGATATGGTTTCCATGGAACATCACATTATTTTGTTTCACGTCGTTATTTTGCATTAAATGAGAGAAATCGAGAAAATTCAAAAATTATTTCTTGTCATTTAGGAAATGGATCTTCCGTTTGTGCAATAAAAAATGGCAACTCTATTGATACAAGTATGGGCTTTACTCCTTTAGCAGGTTTGGCTATGGGAACTCGAACAGGAGATATAGATCCTTCAATTTTATTTTATTTAATTGAAAAAGAAGAATTATCGCTCAAAAGTTTGCATGAACTATTAAATAGACATAGTGGTCTTTTAGGTTTAAGTGGATATGCAGCAGATATGCGTGATTTAATAACAGAGATGAAAAATGGAGATTATCGTTGTAAACAAGCCGTAGATGTGTATTGCTACAGAGTGAAACAATATATTGGAAGTTATATGGCTGTTTTAAATGGTTGTGATGCCATAATATTTACAGCAGGAATTGGTGAAAATTCTGCATTAATTCGGGAACTTGTTCTTGAAAATCTTGATCACATGGGTATTATATTAGACAAAGAAGCCAATAACGAAGCAGTCGGAAATGGGGAACAATTAATAAGTACTCCAGATTCAAAAGTTAAGGTATATGTAATTCCAACTAATGAAGAATTAGTAATCGCTTTAGATGCCGCAAAAATTGCCCTAGCTTCTAATCAATCACCTTGGATTTAAACACATCATCAAAACTTGTGATAAAAAGATACCTTCTTTTTATTTCTCTACTATTTAGTACAACATGTACTTCTTCTCGTTGGATAGTTGAAGACAGTTTTTTTGCGGACAAATCGACTGCAACGATTTTGGAAAAGTCTATAATTGTAAACTTTACAAGTATTACACAGAATCCAGATCCGATGTTAAACTTTTCTCTGAAAGAAGTAAATAAAACAGAATTTAAGCAAAGGATTTTAACAAGAAGATATATTCAGGAGTACAGACCTCGTTGGGCTTGGTTTATTGCAGGTTTGGGTATTTCTGGTTCCATGTTTTATTATACTAATTTTATGGATTTAAGTGGAGCTGAAAGTAATCAAACAGCTCAGATAGTATTGAATATTGCGAGTACAGGTGTTTTAATTGGAAATTTCTACATTCAAAAACCCATAGGAATACCTTTAAAAACAGATGAAACACGCTTAGTTTCGAATACAGGAACAATTATAAAAAATGATACCATTCCAGCGGTTTCGAAAGATGATGAAAAAGTTAAAGTCAATATTTATTACAAAAATCAATTATGGCTTTACAACAAAGAGTTTTCGATAAAGGATTCAAAAATTGAAATTGATATTTTTAGATATATTCAAATAAATCCTTTAAAATTAGAGGGAGATGAACAAATTATTGCTGATGTGGAATACAGTGGCTCTTTTCAAGAGTTTTTTATTCCCTTAAATACCTTACTTGTCCCTTATGTAAGTTTTAATAAAACTGGTATCATTTATAATAAACCAAGTGATTCTCGCCACGATCAAATAACAACCTCGCAAATCAGAACCATGTATCCTTTACAATCGGAAGAATTATCGGATTGGTACAGAATTCAATTTGGACCGACTACTGCATTTGTTGAAAAGTCCAAAGCTGAAGTAGTTTGGGCACAACCTGGTCTAGCTCCAGAGAAGTTTGTAACAAATAGCCAAAAAGTTGCGGCATTAGGTAATCAAGATAATATTGAAATTGGGATACCTTTAGAAACTAGAAGGCCAAGAAGTCCACGAGCATTACTAATAGGAAATAGAAGAAATGATGCTATTTCATCACGAGATGATTTAAGAGCATTTAAATCCTATTTAATTCAAACATTTGGTTATGAAACCGATGAAATAGTGAATACCAATCAACTTTCATTTGATGAGTTTAAATCTATTATTCGGAATTTTAGAGATTCGGGACCCCATCAAGAAATAACTATTTTTTATTCTGGAAATTTTGATGATTCTTCGGAGCCGATGCTTCAATTTTATGACAAATCAAGAATCACCTCAATCACATTAAAATCATTTTTTGATCAATTATCGTTATCAAGAGCTGTTAATTATCGAGTTTTTATTGAAGCTTCCTTTAAATCTGTTCAGCTATCACAATTGGTATTAAAAGATAAAATGGATAGAGTAGTGCAGGGTTTTTTAAGTGGAAATGACCAAAGTTTTGTCTGGTTTTCAACAAATCTAGGTCAGACTTCTGCGCCTTTATTATTTAATCAAAATAATGAGCAATTTACTTATTCGGCTTTTAACTATAATTTACTAGCAGCATTGAAGAATGGATTGCGTTCACATGTTGATATAAAAAATTATTTAGACAGAGAACTCAATTTTATTTCAAGAAAAGACTTTAATCGATCACAAGAAAGTCTCTTATATGTTAGAAAATCATTTAATGTAATGGAATGAACTCGGCATATCTCTTTGTAATAAGTTCAGTATTTTGTTCCCTTTGTGTTGCTCATGTTTTACGTTATGCAAAAAAGCATTTTTCATCTGTAATTCTTGTAATAACTGTTAATTACGCAATTGCTGCATTGGTTGCTCTTTTTCAAGCAAACTTAGTTGGTTTAAGTATTTTTACCTTAATCAGTGGGTGTATAACCGGGCTTTTATTCATTGCAAACTTTTATATCTACGCTGAAAGCGTTAAAGAAAATGGAATAGGAGCTTCCGTAGCAGCAATGAGAACATCTCTGATTATACCAGTTGGTTCATCGGTTCTTTTTTTTAGTGAAAAACTCGCACTTCAAGAAATTTTAGCGGGTTTTATAATTGTAATTTCACTTTATCTGTTACAAAATAAATCCGTTGTAACATCGAAGTCACAACAGAAAAATAGAGCGTGGCTTCTGATTATATTATTCGTTTTATCAGGGCTCGCAGATTTTTCAGCGAAAGTATTTCAAGAAAACAAATCCGGTTTAGAGAATCCGTACACCTTTATGTTTATTATATTTACGGTTGCATTTATTACAGGATTCTTTTTTTTACTTAAGGATAAACGAACTATTCAACAAAGAGAAATCCTTACAGGGATTGCTCTTGGAATCCCCAATTTATTTTCCAGTATTTTCCTGATTCAAGCATTAGCACAATTACCAGCTGTACTTGTCTACCCGTTTGCAAATATTGCAGTAATCGTTTTCGGAACCTTATTGGGTTATTTTTATTGGAAAGATAAACTACAACAAAAACAATGGCTTGGAATCGGTTTAGCGGTTTCAGCCTTAATCATTCTAATTCGATAAATCGTATGACAGTTTTAGAAAAATTAGCACTTAATGCTAAATCCTCCTTAAAAAAAGTAGTATTACCAGAAGCAAACGATGTAAGAACATTACGTGCAGCCTCTTCTTTACATCATGAATTAGTAGCGCATCCAATTTTAATTGGAAAAAAAAATGAAATTCAGAAATTAGCTGAATTAAAAGAGATTAACATATCTGGAATTGAGATTCAGAACCCTGTAGAAAGTCCTTTATTCAATGAAGCTGTTACTCATTTATTTGAACGGAGAAAAGCAAAAGGAATGACTTTTTCTCAAGCTGAAGAATTGGTAAAAACACCGTTATACTTTGCTGCATCGTTATTAGCTCTAAATAAAGCTGATACCTGTGTTACAGGAGCTGTTCACACAACAGGTGATGTTTTGCGTTCTGCTTTATTTACTATTGGCTTAAAACCTGGCTCAAAAGTAATTTCAAGTATTTTTTTGATGACTTTACAAGACGGAAGAACCTTAACATTTGGCGATTGTGCGGTTGTTCCTTATCCCGATGTAAATCAATTGGCAACAATTGCTAAAGATGCTGCTGAATCGCATAGAAAACTGGTTGGAGAAGAACCCAAAGTAGCTATGTTATCTTTCTCAACAAAAGGAAGTGCAGCTCATCCAAATGTTGATCTTGTTACAGAAGCATACACTAAAGTGAAATCAGAGAATCTAGATTTATTGGTTGATGGTGAATTGCAATTTGATGCCGCATTTGTTCCTTCAATTGGTGCAAGAAAAGCTCCGGATTCAAAAGTAGCAGGGCAGGCCAATGTATTTATTTTTCCAAATTTAGATGCAGGAAATATTGGGTATAAATTAACCGAACGACTAGCTGGAGCTCAAGCTACGGGCCCAATCATTCAAGGTTTAGCAAAACCTATGATGGATTTATCTAGAGGAGCATCTTGGCAAGATATTGTTAATACTGCGCTTGTTAGTATTGCTTTAGTTTAAAATATTAAGTTTTAGATTTAAAGAAAGCGTCAAGTCAGTTTTCTGAGTGACGCTTTTTTTTTAATTATGGGCTAACAAGACTTATTGTAAAATTGAAATACAATGGATTCCCGATTTTGTTTTCAAAAGCATAAGGATCATCACCAAATGAACCTCTGAAGAAATCTTTTCCATCAGCAAGATGGTCAACATTAAAACTATATCCAATCTGGTAACCTGCTTGTACACCTAACCAGATAAATCCAACAACTTGACGCTCATAAATAGCTCTTACTCGAATCTCACCACGACGTAATTCTAAGTTATCAAAGTTCCAATTTACATTGTTACCATTGTTTAAACGATAACTTTGCCCTTGGAGTTCATAACCAAAAAATAACATGTTTCTTGGATTTATCGTGTATCTCAAGTGAGCACGAGCAGGTGCTAAAACTTCAGCACCCCATTTTAAACTTGGATGTGTCCAGTTATATAAAACGATTGGAATATAGTTCAACTCTCCAACTCTGTACGTTTGCGCTAAACCAATACCCCACAATAAACAATCAGATGATTTCCAACCGTAAATCGCAGCTGCGGAATATTTTAAATATTTGGAATTTTGCAATGTTGTTAATTCATAATCATCGTTTAAATCCATGAGTCCACTCCAAAAAGTCAATTCTTTAGTTTTATACCCCTCCAAATACTACGAATTCGACGAATATTTTGCTAAAAACTACTTTTCGGAGTAAACTAAATCCATAGAACCTTGAAAAATCAAGAAGTTTTTCTCATTAAATGGTTTTGAAAATTGTGGTGTTTAAGCCCAAAGTATGATGAGTTGCATTGGCAAGAATCTGATTAAAATCATTTTCATAACTAGATCGTGTTGAAGCAAACGTAGTTCCTTGGTAATTAAACCTAATTGAACAACCAAGCTATCTCTAGAATAAACGGGAATATTTGCCGCTAGCTGAAAACCATGAGTCAAGGTCGTATTCATTGTTCTTGCTAGAGTATTATTTACTGCGCCTGATTCAATTTTATATGTACCTTGCGCATTGTAACCCATCAAAATTAGCTTTTGTGGGCTTAAGCCGATCACTTTAGATGTTGCATATCGTTTAGCCGCTTCATCAGCAAAATCTAAATCATCATACATTGAAAAATCATCTTCATCAGTATCTTGAGCTTTAAAATAAGTAGGTGCAACAA
>CAZNTR010000130.1:0-10991 GCA_964575925.1 uncultured Chitinophagales bacterium | reverse complement strand
GTTAAACGGATTGGTAGTGTTTAATAAGTCGTTATGGTTGCAATTAAAAAATGTTGGCTTCCATCTGCAAGTTTCGCACTTCTAATTCTATTATATAGTGTTATGCCACCAAATTCAGTTAAGTCATAATAATGACTTTCGTTAGGAATTAGGGTGTTTTTGTTTACACTTACCAATTGAATTTTTCCATTTAGGTACTTTACGACATTGAGTTGTTTGTCAATAGTAAAACTCGAATGATTAAATTTGTAATCAATAAGTGATTTAGTGTACTCTATTTTTTGACCGCTTTTTATGTCATATAAATAATCACAAAAATAAACAGCGGAATCATCTACTCCTAAAAAATCTAAAGTTGAGCCTAATTCTACAAAATTAGATTCATCGTTTACTGATTTCCCATAAAATACAGTTCTATTTATGACAGGAATTATCATTAATTCATCAAGCCTTTCGACCCAATCGCCAACTGAAGGTTCATAAACGATAGGGGCTAAGTCAGAATTATCGGGAAAATAGCCATAAATCATAGTGCTAGACTTGTATTTCAAGCTAGGATTAAAATCATTAGATGCCATTGTAATAACATAAGTAGTTTTTCTAATATTAAATAAATTATCAAGATTTGTTCTAGTTGATAATTCGTATCGAATATAAAGAGAGTCATTAATGATTTGGTTTGGATAATTGTGGGTTCTTTTTAGTTTAATATTACCGTTTTCATAATGTAGATTAATAAGCTCAGCCAAAGAATTAAAGTTTGTTGATGGAAACATGTCAAAAATTAAATTATGGATTTCTGAGCGGTTTTTATAGGCCCAGTTGTAATCAATATAGCTGTAATCATCTAAAAAGTTTGATTGAGTAGAAAATGGTTTTGGTGTATCATATTCATTTAAGTCTTTCATATACTTGATTTGAAATCCTTTAGTCATATTGTTGGACTCAAATAATGCAAATGAGTTATCAGAATAAGTTTCCATTCCATAAATAAAAGCATTAGAAAAGTCTTGAAAATTTTTTATTTCATGAAAGGTAAAGTTCTGATCTTTATCTACACTGAGGATTAATAGACTTTGCTTGTTTGGTTCATCGTCTGAATTAAAATCAAGGTCGCATGATTGTGTAAGTATTGTAAAAACAATAAATAATGATAAATGATTTAAAATCTTTATTAAAGTGAAATTCCTAGAGTTAAATGTGTAACCAGTTTTATTCATTATTAACTATTTAGTATATATCTGCATCATTTAGGTAATAAATTATGAAATAGTAAACGATTCTAACTTATTTTCCTATTTTTTTAAATAGATGAGATTACAAAAAAAACAAATACTATTTTTGAAGAATAAACTTCTTTTATCAAATCGAGAGTAGAGGTTTCGCATTGTTTATGAAAGATTGGGTGACTTTTAGCGATGATTCCCTTATTAACTTTTAATACACTTGAAAAAGACTAAAAAGGCTTAGAATTATATTCTCATTACAATTTTGACCACCTAATAAACTTTGTAAAACATGATTTTTCTGTAGTCTAAGCGTCTGTATCTTTACCAACTCATTATTGTTATCGTATTCATTAAACTAGACAGATTTCGTGAAGAATTTTCATTTTTTAGCATGTATTGCAATTTTAGCTCTTTCATTTGCGTGTGGTGGAAAACCAGAACAAGGCGGAATGGGAAGACCTGGCGGTTTTGGCGGTATGAAACGCGCTACAAGTGTAGAGGTAAAAGCCTTAGAAAGCGCAACCATTTCACAGCAAATTAAAGCATTCGGTACGGTTCAGTCCGATGCAAGAGTTCGAATAACGCCACAAGTAAGTAATCGTATTACAGCGTTTTATGTCGATTTAGGTGATACTGTAAAAGTTGGTCAAAAATTGGCTAAAATTTATGATAAAACCTTTCAAGATCAGGTTTTACGTGATGAAGCTCAGGTTCGTCAAGCTCGAGTATCTTATGTTCGTGATTCAGCAGCATTTTCACGCACTAAAAAACTGTTCGATCAGTCTCTTTCAAGTGAGGCTGAATTTCAAACAGTTCAAGCTACATTTCAAGCTTCTAAAGCTCAATTGGCTTCGGCTAGTGCAGCTCTAACACAGAGCAAAGAAAATTTGGCAAATACAGATGTGATTTCTCCTGTATCTGGAGTTGTAATTACAAGGAATGCTCAAATTGGCGATTTAGCTACTACTGGTCAGCCTTTGTTCGAAGTTGGCAATAATTCTGGTTTTGAAATTCGCTTGTTCTTGCCATTGCAAGACTGGGAATTAATCAGAATTGGTCAAAAAGTAGATTTAAAAATTACCAATCAGCCTTTAAATACGGCTAAAGCTGTGGTAACAAGAATTAGCCCACAATTAGAACCTGTTACAGGTTTGGGAGAAGTTGTAGTTACGATTCAGCAAAGCACAAATACTTTATATGCCGGTGCTTTAACAGAGGCAAAAATTACGATTCAAACAAGAGAGAATACGATTACTGTACCACGTTCAACTTTAATCGAAAAAGTTCAAACGTTTATCGATCCAGAATCAAATACTATAAAATTGGAAAGAACCTATTCCGTTTTCGTAACTCGTGGTGATACATTAGCTGTTCAAGTGCCCATAGAATTAGGAATAGAACAAGGTGATCGTGTTGAAATTAAAGGCGATATTAAAAAAGGTGATCAACTCATTATTACAGGTCAAAATGTGCTAGAAGATCAAGCTGCGATTAAAATTGCCAGCAAAGAAAAATTTCAGCCTAAAAAAGGTAAAACCTTGGCAATTGGCGATAGTTCTCAAACTGGAAAACCAGATAAAACGCAAGGCGAAAAACCGGCTAAAAGAGGAAATTAATGAAGAATTTGGCTAAAATTGCCGTTGCTCGCCCGGTTACATTCTTAATGATTTCATTAATTGTAATTGGTTTTGGGGTATTTGGCTTGTCCAATTTAAGGCTGAATTTATATCCAGATGTTTCCTTTCCAACAGTTACTGTTTATACTGTTTATGAAGGAGTGGCACCAGAAGACATGGAAACCTTGATTTCTCGTCCGATAGAAGAACAAGTTGGTTCAATTTCTGGCGTTGTTCGTGTTCGTTCCCTTTCAAGCCAAGGCGCTTCAGTAGTAAAATTATATTTTAATTGGGGAACCGATTTGTATCAAGCTGAAGCCGATGTGCGTAAAAAATTAGACTTTGTTCGCAGAGCCATTCCTCAAGATGCACAGCAACCAATTGTGTTTTCCTATGATCCAAATGAGGAACCGATACTTGTTCTTGCACTAGAATCAAAATCGGTGAACTTGCGTGATTTGAGAGCGATAGCAACACAACAATTAGAGCAACGTATTGAACGCATTGCAGGAATTGCATCAGCAGAAACAGCTGGTGGATTCGAACGTCAGATTTCTATTCGCTTAAAAAGTGATAAAATGTTGGCTTATAATGTTGATATTGCAAGCGTTGCAAACAGATTAAGAGCCGATAATGTTCAGGTTCCTGCCGGAGAATTGGTTGAAGGAAACATGATTTATTCTCTGCGAACGATTGGTGATTTCAAAAGTGTAGAACAAATTGGTAATGTGCTATTAAATGCACAAAATGGAACTCCAGTTTTTTTGAAAGATATTGCTGAAGTTGAAGATGGAATTGCACAACCTATTGGGGGCGTACATGTTCAAGGAAACGAAGGTGTGATTATCAATATTTACAAACAAAGCGATAGTAATGTTGTTACGGCAGCCTCAGAAGTCGTTAAAAACTTGGATAAACTCAAAAAAATTCTTCCAAGAGATGTTTCACTTCAAGTATTAACGAACAAAGCCGACTTTATTGAATTGGCTATTGGAAACTTGATTTCAACTGGTTTTCAAGCTATTGTTTTAGTTGTACTTATTCTTTTATTCTTTTTAAGAAGTGTTCGTTCTTCTTTTGTGATTGCAATTTCTATCCCAGTATCGATTGTGTCCACCTTTAGTATTATGGATTTTGCTGATTTGAGCTTGAATGTAATTTCACTTTCAGGTTTAACGCTTGCCGTAGGGATGGTAGTCGATAATGCCGTGGTTGTTCTTGAAAATATTTTCCGTTTTAAAGAAGATGGATATAATGGAAAAGATGCAGCAGTAAATGGTGCTCAAGAAGTTGCCGTTCCTGTATTTATTTCGACTTTAACCACATTGGTTGTATTTCTTCCGATACTATTTGTGCCAGGTATTGCAGGCTTTTTGTTCAGAGATTTAGCGCTAACTATTTCATTTGCCCTAATTGTATCAACTTTAGTAGCTCTTTCTTTGATTCCTTTAATGAGTTCACAGTTTTTAAAAGATAAAGTAAGTGATCAAGTTGCAAAAAAATGGTTAGCTAATAAAGTCGCAAAATTAACAGAGCCAAGTGGTCGTTTTTTTCTAAAAATTCTTGGTAAACCCATTGGTCGATTCTTAGACCGATTAGAGTCTTTTTATACCTCTCAACTTCAAAAAGCACTAACCAATAAGTGGTTCGTTATATTGTCAGCTTTAGTCTTGTTTTTGGCGACACTACCACTTTTAAATAAGTTAGGTGGCGAGTTTTTTCCACCCGTTGACGAAAATGCTTTTGTGTTGGATATTGCTCGTGAACCTGGAGTGAGTTTGTTTGAACTAGAAAAAACTATTGCTCAAGTTGAAGCAATCATCAAAAATGAAGTTCCAGAATCTCGTTTAATCGTATCTGATTATGGGGACAAATTAGGTGTTGAAGGTGCAGATAATCCTGGCGGTTTCCACGGTTCTGTTCGGGTTGAATTAACTCCGAATAGACTTCGTAAGCGATCTCAGTTTCAAATCACAGCCGATTTGTTAACCAAACTAGAAATAGTTCCTGGAGCTGAAATTAAAGAAATTCGCCAAAATCCTTTAAGCCCTGATGGAGAAAATGGCTTAGTTATTCAACTATTTGGTTATGACCCGATTGAAAAGAAAAAACTTTCTGATGGAATTATTGAAAAATTAGGAAGCATTGAAGGAATTGCGAATATTATTTCAACTGCGGATGAAGGAAGACCTGAATTACGTATCCAAATGGATAGAGAGCGGATTTCAAGAGTGGGTTTAACGACCTCACAAGTTGCTACTACAATCGCCAATTCAGTAAAAGGAAACTTGGCAACTTCGTTTATAGATAAAGGTCTAGAATATGATGTGGTTGTTGAATTAGATCCATCAGAAAAAACATCTGTTCCGAGTTTAAACACCATTCAAGTTAGAACTTCAACGGGCGATTGGATGCCTTTGAGCAATCTTGCACGGTTTGAACGTTTCAACGGACCAACAAATATTTTAAGAATCAATCAGGAACGCGTCACCGAAATAAAAGCCGATTTAGACGGAATTGATTTAAAAACGGCAAGTGATTTAACTCGTAATGTATTGAATTCCATCGATTTCCCAGATGGATATCGTTTCGAATTCGGTGGCTCGGCAGAAGAACAAGCAGATAGTTTCCGTTTCTTACTCATTGCATTTTTAATTGCAGCTTTACTCACCTATATGGTAATGGCTTCTCAATTTGAAAGTCTTGTTGAGCCTTTTATTATCATTTTTACGATTCCATTAGCATTTACAGGTGTGTTACTCATTTTATACGGAACAAGTACACCAATAAGCGTTACCTCAATGGTTGGTTTAATTCTGCTTTCTGGAATTGTAGTAAACAATGGTATAGTGATGATTGATTACATCAAAATATTACAATCTCGTGGTATTTCAAGATTTGAAGCCATTGTAACAGGTTCAGTTCGCCGTTTGCGCCCAATATTAATGACAGCGTTTACTACCATTCTATCCATGATTCCTTTGGCTTTAGAATTTGGTTCAGGCTCAGAAACTTGGTCACCAATGGCAAGAACTGTAATTGGTGGTCTTACATTTTCAACTTTATTGATGCTTTTTGTGGTTCCATGTATTTATTATGTGATTAATGCAGCTGTTGAAAAGTTAGGTTTCGATTCGATTCATAAAACCGATCCTTTGTTAGAAGAAGAGTAGAATTCACAAATCATTCCCATGAACGTATTTATCCCATAATTCTAAACGAACTGTCATTTGGTTTCAAAATGCCGCTTAGTGAAAAACTTTCCAGATACTGTCGAGACTTCGCAGAGAAATCAACGCTTAAAAATTAGTTTATGATAAATTAATAAAAGTAGTATAATCAAATATTTACATATTATTCATCTAGGCTGAGTTAAAACTTTCGCAGGTATTACGAATAATTCTAAGTCGTTTAATACTCCCGAAAGTGGAAATCCCAATTCGGAAAAAAAGTGAGCTTATTGAAAATTAATCAAAAATCAGTTCACTGATAGCACTTTTGAAGAAGAGAAATCGCAAAAAAAGAATTCTGAGATTCCAAATATTGCATCAGAAAAGAAGAATTAAGAATGAAACGGTATGAAAAAATTTAATCTATCAGAATCAATTATAAGACGACCTGTAACGGTTTTCATGTTCACTCTTATGATTATTGGTTTTGGTCTTTTCGCATTATCCAAACTCAAAGTAACAATGTATCCGCCGTTTAATATTCCGGTTTTGGCAATTTCTGCGGGATATAGAAACGTATCACCAGAAGATATTCAACGTATATTGGTTGAACCCATTGAAGCCGCTGTTTCAGCAACTGAAGGGATTGAGAGTTTAGAATCTTCGAGCCGCAAAGGAAGTTCGTTTGTCATTTTAAGGATGAAACCAGGTACAGATATTCGAAAAGCTGAATTAAAAGTGCGAGAAAGCATCGATCGAATTCGAAATCAAATTCCAAGAGAAGCTGCAAATCCAGTAATTTTTCAATTTGATCCTGAAAATATGCCAATTATGCGTTTGTCTATTCAGGCAGATAATAGAGGTTTAGACGAATTAAGAAATCTTTCAGTAGAATTTGTGGAACCCCGATTTGAGCGTTTAAATGGTGTAGCTGCTGCTGATACCAAAGGCGGATTAGAACGAAGTATTTTTGTGAATTTAGACCAAGAAATGATGGTTTTACACAAATTATTACCTCAACAAGTTGAAAACGCAATTCGAAGTAATAATGTTCAAATTCCAGTTGGAAATGTGTTGAACGACAAACAAAACTTGGGAATTCGAGCCATTTCGATGTACACCAATGTGGATCAATTAGCTCAAACCATTGTTAGTATTTCAGACCAAGGAATTCCAATTCGAGTAAAAGATGTAGCTGAAATTGACGACGGATTTGCTCAAATAACAACCTTAGTAGAAGTAAACGGCAAAAACACGGTAACTATTGATATCCAAAAACAATCAGATGCCAACACTCTTGATGTAACACAAGCCGTTGAAAATGCCATTCCAGAAATTGAAGCAAGACTTCCTAAAGGTGTTAGCATTACCGTGTTAAGAAATAGTGGTGGATTTATTGAAACTTCTGTACAAAATCTAGCAAATTCTGCCATTCAAGCTTTAGTTGTAGTCGTTATTATTCTTGTGTTATTTATGGGTGGCTGGAGAATTGCTTTAATTGTAGCTACAAGTATCCCAATTTCAATGACTGCTACATTTGCTATCATGTATTTTGCAGGCTTAACCTTAAATATTTTTTCTATAACAGGCTTGGCTCTCGCCATTGGACTTTTAGTAGATAATTCAATTGTAGTTTCTGAAAGTATTTCATCCAAATTGGAAGAAGGTTTTTCCAGAATGCAAGCCGCCATTCAAGGAACAAACGAAGTAATTGGCGCTCTACTTGGTGCAACGTTAACAACATTAGGAGTATTTGTCCCATTATTGGGATTAAGTGGATTTTCAGGAGTAGTTGCAACGAATTTGGCTTTAACCATTTGTATCGCCATTTCCATTTCTTTTTTAGCATCAATCGTTTTAATTCCCGTGCTTTCATCGTTGTTTTTGAATAAATCAACTGATAAGCAAAAAGTTGGTAAGATATTTAGAGCCATGCATTTACTAGAAAAAGGCTATGCCAGAATATTAAGATGGACTTTATATCACAAAAAATATGTTGTTATTGTTGTTCTTGCCATTTTTGTAAGTTCCTATTTTTTAAACAAAACTATTCCTGGTGGCACTTTCCCAGATAGTGATACAGGTGAACTCGACATTGATATTACCCTTCCAACTGGAACTAAATTGGCTGTTACGGCTGAAGTAATTAAAGATTTCGCAAAAATTATTCAAAAGAATCCTGATGTTTTAAATGTTGTTACATCAATTGGTCAAAGAAGATGGTCACAAGAAACAAATGCTGGAGAAATTTCAGTAACACTGAAAAATGAAGATGAGCGTGAAAAATCGACCAATGATTTAGCTATTATGTACCGCCGAATGTTAGAAAAACCCGGAGTTGATGTTAGAATTAGAGCTGGTAGTGGAGGTGGTTTCAGGGGAGGAAGCTTTGGTGGCGGTGGTGTAAGGGTAACTCTTTTTGGTAGTGATGTTCAAGTTTTACAAGCAATTACCGAAAAAATTGAGACCATTTTAATGCAAGATACGTCTGTAGTTTCTGTAGAAAACCCAAGAGTTGATCCAACACCTGAATTACATTTCATAGTTGACAGACAACGATTAAATCGTTTGAATGCCAGTTTCGCAGAAGTTGCCAATGCACTTAAAACACAAACACGTGGCACATTGGTTGGTGAATTTAGAACGGCAGGTCGTGAAATTCCAATTGAAGTTAGAACATCAGAAACGGCAATAAAATCGAGAGAAGATTTAGGAAGAATACCTGTTTTTCAAACATCAGAAGTTAGAATTCCAGTTGCAGCAGTAGGAGAATTTTCTGCTTATCTAGGACTTGACCGAATTTCAAGAAGAGATAGAGAAACAATTCTTGACGTGTCGGTTACGGTGAAAGGAAATCCTTTGGAATTTACCAAAAAGTTTAAAGAAGTTATGGAAACACAAATTAGCTTACCTGATGGGTATCGTTACGAATTCAGTGGAGCTAATCGTGATTTTCAACAAAGTGGAACTGAACTAATAGTTGCTTTACTAACTGCATTATTATTGACCTATATGATTATGGCATCTCAGTTTGAAAATTTCAGAGATCCTTTTGTAGTTATGTTTACCATTCCTTTGGCGTTTTTTGGCTCATTGGTAATGCTTTCTATAACTGGAACAGATATGTATGTGCCTGCTACCATTGGAATTGTTTTATTGGTCGGTATTGTGGTTAATAATGGAATAGTATTGATCGATTATATTCATCAATACACGTTAAACGCCAATACAGATAGAGAGTATGCTAATCTGTTTATCAAAGCTGCACAAAGAAGAATGCGACCAATTATGCTAACAGCACTCACCACAATTTGCTCTATGATTCCATTAGCCCTAGAATTAGGTGCTGGTGCGGAAACCTGGTCACCTTTGGCTAGATCTGTGATTGGTGGATTATCCTTTTCTTCACTATTTAGTTTAATCGTTGTTCCTGTTTTAACTGTTTTGTTTTCGAAAGTGCGTCGGAATAAATTTAAAAACAGTTTGCATGAAGAAATTCCTGTTTAAATGCTAATTCATAGACAAATCTATCGAAATAGCCGTTCAAACAATGATTTTCATCGAATCACTTCCATTCTTCTTCTAAATTAATGTATATTCACAACGAAATTCTAATGACAATATAAATCGACAGCGATGGATAAATTTACAAAAGGGTTTCTTCTTGGATTGCTTTCTGGAGCAGCAATTGGAACCGTGGTAGCCCTATTATTAGCACCCGAAGATGGGAAAACCCTTAGAAACAGATTATCTTATCGGTTAGGGGCTTTAATGGATGAACTCAATGAAATTCAGGAAAAAATTACCGATCGTAAAACGATAATTGGTGACAATGAAGCAAAACTAAAAGGCGATAAGGTTGTGGCTGAAGCTCAAAAACGTGCAGAAGATTTAATTCGTGAAGCTGAAGAGTTAATTAAAGCAATGGAAACAACGAATTAAGCTATTTTCTTACTCTTGAATGGATGTGTTTGCAGTAATTTTTGCATGATTCTAGTGTTTTGTTAGAAATAAGCAATTAAAAACCAAAAAATTGATTTTTTTCTGATTATAAACGGTTGAAGATAAGCGAGTAATTGGAATTAGAAAGCTAAAGCAATTTGACAGAAAGGATGTTTTGAAAGAATTAGAGGAATTAAAGAATGTGTGGGCAACCAGTGCTGACCCTAAACATGCGAAGTATGCATTTATCATGGCTCATGGTAGAGGTATGGATGTTGGTGATATGCAATCACTATTGCCAACAATACAGCCAGCAGAAACCTATTGTTTAATACCTCAAGCAACTTTGGAAATTATGCCAGGAAGATATGCTTGGTATCCACATTTTTGGAACGAAAATCTTTCTGAAAACATGCGTTATTTAAATCAATCTTTTGAATTGCTAGATAATTGTGTGCAGCATTTATATAATTTAGGTTTTAGTGATGATCAAATAATACTTATTGGTCACTCACAAGGAGCAAACTTGATGCTTGAGTATTTTCTTACAAATCCCAGACCATATAAAGCCGTTATTAGTATGAGAGGAACTGTTTTGGGAAATTATGGAGACAAAAGAGATTTCATTACAAAAATGCCACAATCGACCTTAGTTTTATTACATGCAGGAAGGCGCGACCCATACATTCCAATTATAAAAACAGATCAAAGTTATAATACCTTAAAAAAACTAGGTGCTAACGTTGTTAAAGTCCAATATGAAACGGGTCATGGTATTTCCAGAAACGAATTAATAGATTTAAAAAAGTTAATTAAACGAGATTATATTTTAGAAGAAAGATAGTAGAAGAATCAAATTCGGATAACAAAAATGAACAGCTCTTTAAAAGCGTATTATAAACTCAAATTCGGACTTTGACATTTTGTAAAGTGAATGATTTTGTTAACGATTTTAAGTAGCATAATTAATGAAAACAAGAACTAGTGTTATGTTAATTATGATATGACGTGTTATTAATGTATCTTTGTAGAAA
>CAZNTR010000129.1:0-11078 GCA_964575925.1 uncultured Chitinophagales bacterium | reverse complement strand
TCTTCCTTTGATTCAAAATTCTTGGCTCATCTTTGGTCGAGATGACGTTTTTTTTATAAAGTTAATTCAAAATTAAAAATTGAGAATTCAGAATTTTATTAGTGGGTCTCTCCACGTCGATTCGTTCACACTTCTTGTTTTTGAATGTTTTTGGGCTCATCTTTGGTCGAGATGACGCTTTTTTTTTGTCTGCGTGGACGCTGACTTTTTTTTATTAAGCACTTGCGAGAACGCTTCGCTATTTTTGATATTTTGTGGTTTAGAACTTCGAGTCCTATAAATTACTTTTCTCGCTGTTTTCTTTGTTTTTACCGTACCTTTGGCCATGAATTCTACTTTAAAAAATCAATCTGAAATTCTTGCAAAATTGGGTATTAAGAAACTTAACCCTATGCAGGAAGAAGCTTTACAAGTTATTTCCGAACAATCTGAAGTTGTACTTTTATCTCCAACTGGCACCGGAAAAACACTTGCTTTTTTGTTGCCCATCATTTCGACTTTAAATACGGAACTTGATGAAGTTCAAGCACTTATCGTTGTTCCATCACGCGAATTAGCTATTCAGATTGAGACTGTTGTCCGAAGCATGGGCTCTGGTTTTAAAGTAAATGCCGTTTATGGCGGTCGCTCTAGTTATAAAGATCGCACTGAAATTGAACATCGTCCGGCTATTTTGGTTGGGACTCCAGGTAGAGTTCTCGATCACTTAAAAAATGAACAATTCACCACTAAATACCTAACGACTCTTATTCTAGACGAGTTTGATAAATCCTTAGAAATTGGTTTTGAAGAGGAAATGAAAGCATTGATTGCGTTGTTGCCCAAAGTAACAAAACGCATTTTAACCTCTGCTACACAAGGACTTGCCATTCCTTCGTTTGTTCGCCTAAGAAACCCTGTTGAAATCAATTATTTGGATGAGGGCTTGAGTCAGTTAGTTTTAAAAACGATTGAATATTCTCTCGGTAAAAAAGATGATGCGTTGATAGAAACCCTTAAACACCAAGGAAATAGTCAAGGGATTATTTTTTGCAATTTTAAGGAAAGTATTCAGCAGGTTATTGATTTATTGCTTAAAAACAGGTTGAAATATGGTGTTTTTCACGGCGGATTAGAACAAATTGATCGCGAAAGAGCGTTAATTAAATTCAGAAATGGAACTTCACAATTTTTATTGGCGACTGATTTAGCAGCGCGTGGAATCGATATTCCTGAAATCCGTTTTATTATTCATTATGAGTTGCCAAAAAAGAAGGATGAATTTACACATCGCAATGGACGTACAGCTCGAATGAAAAAAGATGGCGTTGCTTTTTTATTGAAATCTGAAAAAGAAAATCTTCCTGATTTTATTAAAGATGCGCCTGTTGTTCAGTTAAAATCTGGAAAACCTGAGCCTCGAATTTCATGGAAAACCTTGCATATTTCTGGCGGTAGAAAAGATAAAATTTCAAAAGGTGATATTGCTGGATTTTTCCTAAAACAAGGAAAATTAGATAATGATCTGCTTGGTTTAATTGAAATTAAACAGGACTGCGCTTATGTAGCTGTTGTTGAATCAGAAATAAATAAGTTGATAAAAGTTTTGGATCATACTCGTTTGAAAACGAAAAAAGTTCGCGTTACTACGGTTTAAGTTTTCGATATTCAGGACTCACAGTCCTTAAAAGACTGTGAGTCCTGAATATCGAAAACGAAGCGAGTTAAACTCTTTGTTTGCGAATTTTTTTAATTACTTCTCTAGCCGCTTGAGGAATATTCGTTCCAGGACCAAAAATAGCGCTAACTCCTTTTTCGTAAAGAAACTCATAATCCTGAGCTGGAATTACTCCTCCGGCAACGACTAAAATATCATCAGCTTGTTCGGCTTTTAGCAATTCTATTAATTTTGGAACGAGCGTTTTGTGTCCTGCGGCTAAACTTGATGCACCGATTACGTGAACATCATTTTCGATGGCCATTTTTACAACTTCTTCCGGAGTTGAAAACAGTGGGCCAATATCCACATCAAAACCCATATCGGCGAAGGCTGTTGAGACTACTTTTGCGCCACGGTCGTGGCCATCTTGTCCCATTTTTGCGACCAAAATTCTAGGTCTTCTGCCTTCTTCTTTCGCAAATGCATCGATTTCTGCTTTCACGGCATCATACTCAGCATCTCCCTGATAGACACTTTCGTACACACCAGAAATCGAACTTGTATCGGCGCGATGTCTTGCAAATTCTGTTTCCATTGCCATTGAAATTTCTCCTAAAGTTGCACGTAATCGTGTTGCCTCAACGGCTAAATCCAATAAATTTCCTTCACCAGATTGACACGCTTCTGTAATTTTTGTTAAAATCTGTTCTACTTTTTCAGAATTCCGTTCAGCTTTTATTTTATTGATTCTTGCGATTTGAGAATCTCTAACTCCTGTATTATCAATATCTAAAATTTCAACAGGATCTTCATTTTTCAATTGAAATTTATTTACACCAACTATGGTTAGATCACCTTTATCAATTCTAGCTTGTTTTTTTGCTGCGGATTCTTCAATCATTCTTTTCGGATATCCCAACTCAATCGCTTTCGACATTCCACCGAGTTCATCCATTTTCTGAATAATGTCTCTCGCTTTTGCTGCTAAATCAAGCGTCATAGATTCAACCGCATAAGAACCTGCGAATGGATCGATGGTGTGGGTAATATCGGTTTCTTCAGCAATAATAATTTGGGTATTTCTTGCAATTCGTGATGATGTTGCCGTAGGTAAAGAAATCGCTTCATCAAAAGAATTCGTGTGCAAAGATTGTGTGCCACCTAAAACTCCAGCCATTGCTTCAATTGTGGTTCGAATCACATTATTCATCGGATCTTGCGCGGTAAGTGACCAACCTGATGTCTGACAATGCGTTCTGAGCATCAGCGATTTATCACTTTGGGGAGAAAAACGTTCTTTCATAAGTTCTGCCCAAAGCAAACGTGCTGCGCGTAATTTGCTCACTTCCATCAAAAAATTCATTCCAATAGCGAAGAAGAAAGAAAGTCTTGGCGCAAAATCATCCACATTTAGGCCTTTTTCTACCGCAGTTTTCACGTATTCTAATCCGTCTGCCAAAGTGAAAGCCAATTCAAGAGCGCTATCAGCACCGGCTTCTTGCATGTGATATCCTGAAATAGAAATCGAGTTGAATTTCGGCATAAATTTGCTCGTATATTCAATAATATCAGCAACTATGCGCATGGATGGCTTGGGCGGATAAATGTAGGTATTGCGAACCATAAATTCTTTCAAAATATCATTTTGAATGGTTCCTGATAATAATTCTGGTTTCACACCCTGTTCTTCTGCGGCTACGATATATCCGGCTAAAATTGGAATTACCGCTCCGTTCATGGTCATAGAAACGGACATTTTATCTAAAGGAATTCCATCAAAAAGAATCTTCATGTCTTCGATGGAGTCAATAGCAACGCCTGCTTTACCAACATCGCCGACAACTCTTGGGTGATCTGAATCATAACCGCGATGAGTTGCTAAGTCGAAGGCAACAGAAAGGCCTTTTTGTCCGGCTGCTAAATTTTTACGATAAAACGCATTCGATTCTTCAGCGGTAGAAAATCCCGCATACTGACGAATAGTCCACGGACGCTGTGTGTACATGGTTGGGTAAGGACCGCGAGTGAAAGGAAATAAACCCGGAAAATTTTCTTTAAATCCTCTTTTTTCAAGATCTTCGCTACTGTATAAAGCCTGAATTTGGAATCCCTCTGGTGTTAGCCTATTTAGCGTTTCTGGCGACTTTCCTTTAAGTGCTTTTTCTGCTGATTTATCCCAATCGGATTTTGTAAAGTGCTTATCGGATGTTGAGCTCATGAGTCCTTCTTTCGTTATAAAAGCGTTTTCTTGCCCAAAAATAGGCAATTTGGCGATTTGATTGGGATAGAAATTTTAGGAGGATTTTTTGATTTGGCTAATCCTAGATTCTAATATTTCTTCACTTACTTCTATGATTCGGCTTTGTCCTTTGGTTTTTAGACTCTAAGCTCATCTCCAATCAATACCAAATTTAATCAAATACGATTCCAAGAACTTTGTAATAAAATGATTTTGGGAATTTTACTTCGAAATCAGAATTTATT
The DNA here is from genome assembly GCA_964575925.1 of uncultured Chitinophagales bacterium. Taxonomy (GTDB): domain Bacteria; phylum Bacteroidota; class Rhodothermia; order Balneolales; family M1805; genus M1805. The sequence goes on along the minus strand of CAZNTR010000129.1, from coordinate 6,955 downwards.
TCACAAATTAGATTTCTTTTAGGGTTGTTTTTATTTCTGATTAGAGACTCAACGCCAATTGATAAAAAATGAATCAATATAAAAACCCAAAAGCCCATAATGGAATTTTACGCTGAAATCCATGTTCAATTCCATCAGCAGCAATTATCGCATTGGGAATATCTTTAATTTGTTGATAGCCTTTTTCTTTTCCCCCAACTTCAACTGTAATGCTATCATTAAGTAGAAAATCGCCCTGTTTGGGATAATCAACTCGTAATCCTGCATTGATTAACCAACTTAATAACACTGTTTCTCTAATATTTCCAACATCTGGCATTCCTTCGGCTAAGGCATAAATCAGATTCGTATTTCTTAAATAAATTTTTTCAGGTTTATTCATTAACGAAATTCCAGATGTCGATGTTTTTAAATTATGAATCAAGCCAGCCTGTTCTAGACTATGTAAATGAGTTAAAATATGATTTCTTCCCGTTTCTAATTGCTGAGATAGTTTATTAATATTTGGCTTAAATGGAACTGAACGAGAAAGAATAAATAACAGTCTTTTAATTTTAAACAATGTTTGAACTTCAATTGGCTGAACCTGTGGTAAATCATAATCAATAATAACGGTGATTATCTGATTAATGCGAGTTAGGTAATCTAATTTATTTTGTTTGATAAATGGATAAGCTCCATATTGGATATATTCCTGATAATATTTTACAGGAGAAATCAATGTCGAAACCCATTCTGATGTTAATATCGCGTTATTTTCAATCAACTCATCTATTGTAACTACTGGAAAATCAAAGGAGTACATTATGCCCAAATACTCCCTAAAAGAAAGCTCTGTTAAGTAATAATGAGCTATTCTTCTACTTAAATCAACCTGCGCTTTTTTAAGTGCTACTACAGACGAACCAGTTAAAATAATTTGCAAATCGGGATAAAAGTCATACGCATTTTTTATTTCAGTTTCCCAGTTTGGGTATTTGTGCACTTCATCAATAAGCAAATGACGCCCGCCTAAAACATAGAACTCATCAATAACTGAACTTAGAGTGTTTTCTGTGAAATACAGATCATCTAAAGTGATGTATAAACTTTTTTCAATAGGAAGATTTAATTTGGCATATTGTAACAGTAAGGTTGATTTTCCAACACCTCTTGCTCCAATTATTGCTATACCTCTACTGTTCCAATCTATTTTGTAATATAGATTGCGAATATATTCCGTTGATATCTTGCTTAATAAACCTCTGAATTTAATAGATAATTTCTCCATAGTGTTTATAAGATACAAATATTATATAAAAATGTTATTTATAAATAACACTTTTGAATTTTAATGCTAAATACAAAGAACACAATTAAGAATCACCAACAGTAAAACTTAATTTAGATTTCGTTTCGTTTGGATTATTTCCTTTGATTTTAGAGTCTCGGCTCATCTTTGGTTCAAACCGATGGCTTTTTTTATTCATTCAAAAAATAATACAGGCAGTAGCTTCAATCAGAATTTCGATTTTATTTGGAAGATATCTCCACTTCAATTCGTTCTTTTTTGGATTTTTAGGAATAATTCTTTGGTTCATTTCTGTTCGATATCGAAGGAACCGCTGAGTGATCCCGATCTTTTCAGGACTTCAAAGTGAAATGACTTAGATTGAAATGACTTTTTCCCATTCAAAATTTAAAATTAAGCATTCATAATTTTTCGAAATTCTATTCTTGTCGGTAAAAACTCAACTTATGTCGATAAAAATTTGAACTGCCTTGCATCAACTCTAGTTTTTGGGTAATCTCAAACTAAATCAACATTTTATGAAAAAAACTACTCTAATATCTATTGCCCTTATTTTTCTATCTGGTTGCTTACCAACACTTTACCCACTTTATCATGGGAAAGATCTTATTATTTTATCAGGTTTAGAAACCACTTGGATTATGAAAGATGATGGAAAAACGTACGAATGGACTTTTGAAGTCAATCCAGGCGCGAAAGATGAGGATGATTTTAAAAACATCTATTTAATGCGGATTATTCAAGACACAGATACCGTTGAATACGCTGGAGGATTCCTCAAGCTTGGAACCGCAACTTACCTAGATATGTATCTTCCATACTTTGAAACTAAACTACCTTTTGCTCAATCACATCTTTTTCCTGTTCATACCATTTGGAAAGTTGAGTATAACTCGGATTCTTTAAAAATTTTACCATTTAATTCTAGTTGGATTCGTGATATGATTGAAAATAATCAGGTTAGGATAAAACACGAACAAGCTGATGCTGGAATTCTAATCACAGCAGGAACGGATGAACTTCAAAGTTTTGTAAAGAAATATGGCGAAGATTCTCGCGCATTTGACTCTGCTAAAATCTTAATCAAACAGTGAAATGAATCGGTTTCACTTGTTTCTGATTTTCTTACTGAGTCTTTTATTGCTGGTTTTTTTAGTCAACCCTGGATCAACTTTTCCGAATGAAATTGATATTCTAATCGCAGTATTTCATCTTCCTGGACTTTTTCTAAGTTATTCAATTACATTTTTCGGATTTAAACAGAATAGAAAGTACCTCCTGTTTCTCGCAGGAGGTGTTGGTTTTTTGCTAAATTATATTTTAGTTGAACTCATTGATTTCACCTCAATTATTGGATTCTATTTCGTTTCTCCCTTTTCACTTTTTGGACAAATTTTGCTTTTGCTACCGTTTATCATGCTTGGAATTATTCAATTCGGCATCATAGAGCATAAACAAAAACTATCCCTTGAGCGTGATTTGAATAAACTAAAACTAGTTGAACAGCAAAATAGAGAGTCTATTCTAAAGTCACAGATTCAACCCCATTTTTTGTTTAATGCCTTGAATACCATTTACGGTTTGAGTCGCAAAAAATCGGAAGATGCACCAAATGCCATTTTGGAACTTTCTGAATTGCTTCGTTACAGCATCGATTCGGGTTCTTTGGAATTAATTCCAATTTCAAAAGAATTTGATTTTTTGCAGCATTATTGTCAATTTCAGAAAAAACGATTGGCTTCTTTTGTCGAACTTTCATTGAATTTTGATGCTGAAAATCCAGATTTTCACATTCCACCACTTCTTTTTCAACCTTTCATTGAAAACGCCTTCAAATTTGTTCATCAAGTTGACGGAGCAATAATTTCAATTCAGTTTGAGCAAAAAAATAATGAGCTTCGTTTTTTTGAATCTAACACCTACTTAAAAATGGAACTTGAAGAAAAACGCAAAGGATTGGGACTTGATTTAGTTCAGGAGCGTTTGAAAAATAATTATGGAGAGCCGTTTACCTTTTCTATTGAAGAAACAGATAATTTGTTTAGTATTAAATGTGTAATCAAGAACGCACAAATAATCCCCAAAAGATGAAAGCTGTTATTGTTGATGATGAGCCTTTAGCTCGTGAAATTTTGCGTGATTATATCTCAGAAACTCCTGATCTTGAATTAGTTGCGGAGTTCGACTCAGCAATAAAAGCTTCTGTTTGGTTTCAACATAATTCAGCTGATATTCTTTTTCTTGATATTGAAATGCCTCGTTTGAGTGGAATTCAGTGGTTACAAAACAGTACTGTTCAAGAGAAAACTGCAATAGTGATTACTTCGGCTTATTCTTCTTATGTGAGTGAAAGCTATGAATTGAATGTTTCTGATTATCTGCTTAAACCGATTTCGTATGATCGATTTTTTCGAAGCCTAACACGAATTAAACAAAAGAAACTCGAAGTTTCACAGAATAACTCTTTACTCATTAGAGTTGATAAAACATGGGTTTTACTTGACTTAGAAAGTGTACTATATATTGAAGGGATGGGCGATTATCTAAAGATTTTCACTACTGAACAGAATTATGTGATTCAAGAAACCATGAAATCGTTTTACGATAAATTGCCTTCAAATCTCTTTTTCCGTGTGCATAAATCGTACATCATTCAACAAAAATCGATTGAACGCATTGATGGAAATCTGATTCAGTTTGGAAAAACTTCAATTCCTTTAAGTACATCTAGTAAAGAAGCATTTCTTGATTGGTTACGGACGGCTTAAACAAAGATTTATGTATCAATTCTACCGAATTAATGAACTTTTATATCGGGATTTAATTAAAGACTTTCATTTCAGATTATAGGATAGTAGAACCTTGGCATAGAGTAAACTTAATACTTAATTATCAAGCTCCGATTATGTTTTTCTCCATCCGAAATCCGAGATTCGAGATTCCTCAATTCTTTTTTTTGCAAGTTTAACGAAACCAATAGCATTTTAATGCGATATTTTGCACCTCTTACATCCCGTATTTTACAATTCTGTATTTTCTTTTAATTCAATTTATTTTTAATTAATGATTAGATTTTTACTGATACTTTTTGTTCTGTTTCTTCAGTACTCATCAATTTCGGCCCAAATTGTCACTGTGTTGGACTCTGAAACCAAAAAACCCTTAGAATCGGTTAGTGTTTTTCAACATCAAAAAACATCTTTTGGTGCTACTAACGCCGATGGAAAAGTTCAACTTACTGGATTTACTAAAAATAGCGCCATCTCTTTTCGTTTGATTGGGTATCAAGCTCGAATTATTTCCATTGAAAATTTAGAAGCTGCCAATTACCGTGTTTTTTTAAACCCTGATAACTTAAGTATGGACGAACTTATCGTTGCTGCTAACCGATGGAATCAGGAAACGGATGAAATTCCTGTTCAGGTTACCAAAATCAGCCCTGCTCTCATCAATTTAGAAAACCCTCAAACAAGTGCCGATTTATTGGGATTATCGGGCCAAGTTTTTATCCAAAAAAGTCAGCAAGGTGGCGGAAGTCCAATGATTCGAGGTTTTGCAACCAATCGTCTTATTTATTCTGTTGATGGAGTTCGCATGAACACGGCTATTTTCAGAGGTGGTAATATTCAAAATGTGATTTCTTTAGATCCATTTGCTATGGAAGCTACTGAAATTGTTTTAGGGCCAAATTCTGTGATGTTCGGCTCAGATGCCATTGGAGGCACTATGGCCTTTGAAACACTTAAGCCATTGTTTTCATTAGATGATAATTTATTTGTTTCTGGATCTTCCAATCTACGTTATGCTTCTGCGAATGGTGAACAAACCTTTCATACTCATGTTAAAACAGGTACATCTAATTTCGCAAGTGTAACAAGTGTAAGTCGTTTTTCTTTTGATGATTTAAGAATGGGTGCTAACGATGGCCCTGACGAATATTTGAAAAATAACATTGTTGAGCGACAAGGTAATACAGATAAAATAAAGTCAAACTCAGATCCTCTTATTCAACATCCTAGTGGCTACAATCAATTTAATTTGATGCAAAAACTACGTTTTCGAGTACATACAAATTTAGAAGTAAATCTCGATTATCACTTATCTAAAATCTCGGCTTATTCACGCTACGATCGTCATATCCGTTATGAAAATGGAAATCCTCGTTATGGTGATTGGAATTATGGGCCACAACGTTGGCAAATGCTTCATTTTAACGCCAAGCATGTTGCGAATATTTTTTTATATGACCGTTTAAGTGTCCGTGCAGCGTATCAATTTTTTGAAGAAAGCAGAATTAGCCGAGATATTAATAAACCAATTCGAGAAATAAGAGAAGAACAGGTCGATGCTTACAGCTTAAATACCGATTTCACTAAAATGTTAGCTAAAAACCAAACGCTTTTTTATGGTTTTGAAGCTGTTTTAAACAAGGTGAATTCAACTGGAATTCAAGAAGATATTATTGCTCAAACCAATGAAAAGGGGCCTTCACGTTACCCAAAAGCCGATTGGAATTCCTTAGGCGTTTATCTTTCTCATCATTATACTTTATCTGAACAATACATTCTCCAAAGTGGAATTCGCTATAGTCGTTTTGGTATTGATGCCGAATTTGATACTGAATTCTATCCTTTTTCCTTTACAACAAGCACTTCATCTGACGGAGCTTTTAGTGGTTCGGTCGGAATCTTAGCCAAACCTTTTGAATCAACACAACTCAGTGCGAACCTAAGTACTGCTTTCCGTTCTCCAAATGTTGATGATATTGGTAAAGTTTTCGATTCAGAACCTGGCGCAGTTACCGTTCCCAATCCCGATTTGAAAGCCGAAACCGTTTATAGCGCCGATGTAAACTTAAATCAACGAATTGCGGAAGCTCTAAATCTTGATATATCCGTTTATTATAATTATTTAGATAATGCTATGGTTCGCAGAAATTTCACTTTAGGTGGGCAAGATTCTATTGTTTATGATGGAGAAATGAGTCAAGTTCAAGCCATTCAAAATGCAGCTTTTGCTAAGATTTACGGAATTCATGCAGGTTTAAGCGTTGTATTTCCTTTGGGATTCTCGTTTCGATCTGATGTAAACTGGCAAAAAGGAACCGAAGAATTAGAAGACGGAAGCACCAGTCCATCAAGACACGCTCCGCCTCTGTTTGGGTTTGCTCGATTATCTTATAAAATGAAAGCTTGGGAAATTCAATTAAGTTCCAATTTTAGTGATGGCTTCGATTTTTCTGAATTGCCTGATGACGAAAAAGGCAAACCTGAAATCTATGCCACCGATTCTAATGGAAATCCCTATTCTCCAAAATGGATGATTTATTCTCTGAAATCGACTTGGGAGTTTAACAAAAACTGGCAATTCACGGCAGGCGTAGAAAATTTACTTGATAAACGTTATCGTCCATATAGTTCAGGAATTGTTGCTGCTGGGAGAAATATTCAGTTTTCTGTAAGGTCTAAGTTGTAAGAAATGTATGTATTTATTTGAAACCATTTATAGCGCCATCTATAATTTATAGCGCCAGCGTCCTCGCTTACAACACATTAAAAACTCTGAACGTGTATTCCTATGCTTCCACTCTTTTAACATGTATATTGAAGAAGTTAAAAGTTCCACTCTGCTGATAAGCTTCCAAGTGTTGCTTCCCTAGGATAG
>CAZNTR010000128.1:0-11085 GCA_964575925.1 uncultured Chitinophagales bacterium | reverse complement strand
CATTGTCCCATGCACCACCAGCGTTTGATTGGAAAATAGCCATCAACACACCAGAAGCAGTAACACCTGCTAATAAACCACCAAGCATTTCTGCTCCACCAGCAAATCCGACAACTACAGGTGCAATAACCGCTAATAAACCAGGAACAACCATTTCTTTAATAGCAGCTTGTGTAGAAATCTCAACACATTTACCGTATTCAGCTTTTCCATCAGCTTCTTCAAAAGTAGCTTGGTCAGCTTTTGACCATTCAGATAATTCTTTTCCGTCATATTTACGCATTAAATTTAATGCTACAGTTAATGCAGGAATAGTTGTAAACTGACGACGAACTTCAACAATCATTGCCATTGCAGCACGACCAACAGCGTTCATTGCTAAAGCAGAGAACAAGAATGGTAACATTGACCCGATAAATAAACCAGCCATTACATCTGCTTTAGAAACGTCAATACTGTGAACGTTAGCAGTTGTCATAAAAGCACCAAATAATGCAAGAGCTGTTAAGGCCGCAGAACCAATCGCAAAACCTTTACCGATAGCTGCAGTTGTATTTCCAACAGCATCAAGTTTATCAGTACGTTTACGAACGTCTTTTGGCAATTCAGACATTTCAGCAATACCACCAGCGTTATCAGAAATAGGGCCGTAAGCATCAACAGCTAACTGAATACCTGTATTTGACAACATGCCAACAGCAGCAATAGCGATACCGTAAAGACCACCACCAAAGTGGAAAGCTCCGATAATGGCAGCAGAAATAATTAAAATTGGAGCTACTGTTGATAACATACCAACACCTAAACCAGCAATAATATTCGTAGCAGCTCCTGTTGAAGACTGACGCACGATAGATAGTACAGGGCCTTTTCCAGTACCTGTGTAATACTCAGTAATAACACCAATCGCAACACCTGAAACTAAACCAATTACAGTAGCAATAAATACTCCTAAAGCAGTAATTGTTTTTGGAGCGCCACCGTATAACGTATCTTGGAAAGACCAAGATTCAGGTAACATAGCAGTAATAATGAAATAAGATAAAACGGCCATAACAGCAGAAGATCCAAATTCACCAATATTGAGTGCCGTTTGTGGATCTCCCGCATCTTTAACTTTTACAAAAAATGTTCCACCAATTGAAGTTAGTATTCCTACTGCAGCTAGTGCAAGAGGTAATAAAACCGCAGATAGACCATTAAAACCATCAGATGCAAATTCTGTACTAGCCATAAATGCAACACCAAGTACCATTGTTCCAATAATTGACCCTACATAGGATTCAAATAAGTCAGCTCCCATACCTGCAACATCTCCGACATTATCACCAACGTTATCTGCAATAGTTGCAGGATTCAATGGGTGATCTTCAGGAATTCCAGCTTCAACCTTACCTACTAAATCTGCACCTACATCAGCAGCTTTAGTATAAATACCACCGCCTACACGAGCAAAAAGAGCTATTGATGAGGCACCAAAGGAAAATCCTGTGATTATTGTTAATACACGAGCTACCTCTGTCTCGCCTGTTAATCCGTAAATTTTGCCATAAATAATTAATAAAAGACCTAAGCCTAAAACGCCAAGACCTACAACTCCCATACCCATAACTGAGCCACCAGCAAAAGCCACTTCTAGTGCTTTGCCTAGGCTTTCACGCGCAGCATTAGTTGTTCTAACGTTTGCTTTAGTTGCAACTTTCATTCCTATGAAACCTGCTAAGGCAGAGCTTAGAGCTCCAAAAATGAAAGAAACAGCCACAAGTGGTGAAGAGGCTGCACCTAAATGATATCCTTGAAATGCTAGTAATGCAGCTATAACAAGAACAAATATTGTCAAAACACGGTATTCTGCACGTAAGAAAGCCATAGCTCCTTCAGCAATGTGTCCTGCAATCTTAGCCATTTTTTCAGTACCAACTTCTTGTTTTGATACCCAAGCTGATTTCCAGAAAGTGTACAGAAGTCCTAAAACTCCAGCAACTGGAATCGCATAAATGAGATTTTCCATTGTTTTATTATTTAATGGTTGTTAGTTTTATTTAAGAATTAAATTGGTTCATGGCAGGTGTTATCCCTTCTCTAAGATAGACCCGGATAGCTTCAATGCTACGGTTAACAGATTCTGCAACGCTAGCTTCTTCGTCTTTTCCAAATCTTGACAAAACATATTTTGCCTGTTCGCCACGATAAAAATTATTCCCAACTCCAAAGCGAAGACGGGAAAATTCATCAGATTTGAGTTGATATATGATATCGGCTAACCCATTATGACCTCCGGCACTACCCTTTGGTTTTATTCGAATTTTTCCGATTGGTAGATTTATATCGTCGGTAACAACAAAAACTTCTTCAGCAACTACTTGATAATAATTCATGGCATGTGTGATTGCACTTCCACTCCTATTCATAAATGTTGTTGGTAACACAAGAATACACTTCTTCCCTTCTATCACTCCATTAGACAGGTAATACGGACCCTTACCTGTTTTAAAACTCATTTTGTTTTGCTCGGCCAATTCATATAAAACACGGAACCCGATATTATGTCGGGTTCCTTCATATTCAGCACCAATGTTGCCAAGACCTGCAAGTATCAACATAGATAAAAATCTATGGTTTGTGTTAGATATGTTTTTACGCTAACGTACAACTTACAATGGAAGATTTACTGATTTCGATAAATCTTCGTCTGAACTTGCGAACATTTCTGCTGCAAGACCTGCTTTTCCACCACGTGGTGGTTTCACAGTTGCAATTGTTTTACGTGGATCATCTAAAATGGTCACATTCTCTAAGATTAAGTGACGAACTCGTAAATTACTACCAATCTTCATTTTGCTTACATTTACGGTAACTAAAGCAGGGATGTTAAGAGGTAAGGCACGAATTTTTAATTTACGCAATGGTTGGAAAATACGACCACCAACAGTTGCACCAACAGGTACACCAATTGTTTTTAGAGGAAGAACAACCTCTACAGAGATTTCAGCATCTAATACGAGGAAATCTACATGTATTGGGCGATCTGTTACTGGGTGGAAATCAACTTTTTTGAGTAGAGTATCATGTGTTTCACCGTTATCGAGCACCAATCGAATGATTTGTACATTCGGATCGGCAAGGATTTTGTCCAATTTAATTTCATTTACGGCTACTGCGATATTAGCCTCGAGTTTTGGGCCGTAGATAATACCCGGTACTTCGCTATCGCGACGAAGAGCGTTTGCTAAAGCTGATCCTACGGGTCTTGCTTTTGCGCTAATTTCTACTACGTTTGGTTTTTGCATTGTTTTTGTATAAGAGGTTGCTTGTGATTGTGTTAATCATCAAATAAGGAACTGATGGTTTCCTCTGTGTGAATGCGTTTTATCGCTTCGGCAAAAATGCCAGCTACCGACAACACTTTCACTTTGTCTGAAGGTTTTTTCAGAGGTACTGTATCAGTTACTAATAGCATATCAATTGGTGAATCTTCAATTCGTTGATATGCAGGACCAGATAATATGGGATGCGTGCAAGCACAAACTATATTTAATGCACCACGTTGTCTTAATGCAACCGCAGCATTAGTAATTGTTCCTGCTGTGTCAATTAAATCATCCATTATCAGAATATTTTTACCTTCTATTTCTCCGATAATGTTCATGACTTCTGCCACATTTTGCTTCGGACGTCTTTTGTCTATAAACGCCAATCCGGCTTGAAGCATTTTGGAATATGAACGAGCCATTTTTAAACTTCCGACATCCGGTGCCACTACCACAAGATTGTCAATCGGATTTTCACGGAAGTAATCGATATACACTCTGCTTGCATACAGGTGATCTAATGGAACGTCAAAAAAACCCTGTATCTGAGGCGCATGAAGATCCATGGTTAATACACGATCTGCTCCCGCTTCAGTTAGGATGTTAGCCATCAGCTTAGATGCGATGGATACTCTTGGTTGATCTTTTCGATCTTGACGTGCATACCCAAAGTACGGAATAACAGCGGTAATTCTATTCGCTGAGGCTCTTTTGGCTGCATCAATCAGTAGTAATAACTCTAAAATATTATCTCCAGGAGGAGGTGTTGACTGAATAATAAAGATATCTTTACCGCGAATACTTTCCTGATACTTTACATAGAGTTCACCATCAGAAAAATTTTGAATAATCAAACCTCCCAATGAGGTTCCACATTGCTCGGCAATAGCTCTTGACAGAGCCATATTGCTTCGTCCAGCAAATAAAGCTATTTGTTTTTCCAATGTTAACGTTAATTAGGTGGATCCTCAAAAAAAAAGGATGTTTGTTGGACATCCTTTTGTTGCCCGGGGAGGACTCGAACCCCCACAAACGGTACCAAAAACCGCTGTCCTGCCATTAGACGACCGGGCAATTTTATGTCAAAGATTTTGACAGACCGCAAAGATACTGAGGTTTTTTTGACATGTCAAGAACTTGATGCATTATCAAAAAAATTACATGCCAAACAATTTCCTTTACTACAAAAAGATTTGTGTTGATCTAAAAGAAAATTAGGATAAAGTGTATGTACTTTATAGGAATTATATGGCTTTCTTAGAGCTTCCGGCACTTGTTTATTAACAGAATTTGGTAGTTTTGTTGGAAGTTTTTCCCATAAACTGCTAAAATAATCCATAGCTTTAACTTGATAAATAAGACTTGCCCAAGTAAATGAAGAAAGACAAGCAATATTTCGAGTTAAGGTTTGTTGCCAAAACAATCCTGAAACATCGTTGTTTATATTACTTCGTAAAAGAGAGTAATAGTGTTGAAACTCTTGTAAACTTATAGGAAGTGTTGTTGAGTAAATGCATTCTGAAAGCATAATTGCTTCGTTAATTTTAGTTTCAATTGATTTTCCAAGACCCCATTTCTTCAGGTTTGAAATGTCAATTAGTTCTTTTGAATTAATTTTTTTACCAACAACTAGAGATTTGAAAAGTAATTCTCCAGTTCGTACACCTGATTCTTTTTGATATGGAGAGCCTAAGAGTTCAAAAAGTCTTAAAATTACGCTTTGTTTAAAGCTCATTTCAAGACCAAGTGATGAATCCCCTAAATTCAATAAATGTTGAGTCGAATTTGTCAAATAATAGTTACTAGCTGTTTTAGCTTGTTTTATAAGTATCTCGTTATTTAAGAAAGACGTGGAACAGGGTTTTGAATTCGATGATTTTGTCGCAAATGAATGCTCCTCTGTGAACTTAATCATCATCATTTCTACAGTATTTTCACTACTATTTAGAGTTTTTAAGTTTGATTCGAACGGTTGTGAAGGAAAAATATGCAGAATAACAGAATCATAAGAACTATCTAGATGGTGATTGTGTGTGTACCAATCTTTTGGTCGTAGATGAAGCTCGATATTGCCAGAGTGCAAGGTCGTTCCAATTCGAATGCAAGCTTCTAGAAAATCTGGTCCTGGCCCATAGTTTAACCTACCACATGAAAGAATGTGAACAGGCTTGCCACTTAATGTATAAAGTTCTTTTTCTTCAAAAGCTTGAAGTTTCCAGAATAGCTGAAAACTAGCCTCTGTTATATTCTCTTTCAATGAGTTCTTCTTCGCTTAAGTGAATATCGGCAGTTGCTTCGTATAAATCAGGAATAGAATCCTTTATTTTTTTTCTAACATCCTGTTGAAGATGTTTTATCTTTTCTTCGGTTTCATGAATTGCCTCTTTAGATTGCTCCTCAACCCAATCGCCAATTTCATCTGCTTGTTTTTTTAACCAACCCCTATTTTCTCTACCCGATTTTGGTGAGATTAGTAAGCCAACTGCAAGACCGGTGAAAAATGCACCAGCAGTTGCTAATGTAACCGTTATGACTGTTTTAGTAGTACTCATGCTAAATCTCCTTTTTTAACTTATTGGTTAATATACCTTTTTTTCCTGAAATAGGTGGTTTAACACCTCATTTTTGGCGAATATTTTCTATAAAATACTGTTTAACAAAGAAAAAGACTCATTAGAATTTAATTCATCTTTTTTATATATTTCGAAACGCTTATAAACTAAACTGTCTTATGCGGATTTTTTCTTACAAAATTTTACTTTTGTTATTGGGTTTCATCACAATTGCTGCCACAGATGTGGTATTGGTTCGTTTTAATGCGACTGTTCAATCATCAGGAACTAGTGAAATTCAATTAAATTGGGTTGTCTCTCAAGAAAACGATGTTGATTTTTATTCAGTTAGAAGAAAAATGTCACATCAAACTGATTTTCAAGAATTAGCTGACATTCAATTGAATGAGGGAGTGGATAATCTAGATGGTCGAATTTATCAATACACTGACAAAAATGTGTTTAAAACTACTTCAACAGCGGAACCTGTTATTTATGCATTGTATGCTATTGAGGGCGGAAGCTCGAAATTCGTAGCTCAAGTTGATGTGAATTATACTACAACTACCGTTAGAAGAACTTGGGGTAGTATTAAAGCTATGTTTCAATAATACGAATGGCATCACCTACTATTGAATTAATGAGCCCAATGAGGGTTGAGCGTACTTTAAAGCGCATGACTCTCGAAATTATCGAAAAACATGCTGGAAAAGGTAGTATTTACATTTTTGGCATAAATGATCGTGGGTATAAACTGGCTAAAAAAATTGCTGCAATTATAAAAGCTTTTACTAGAATAAATAGAACCCCCATTAGGGTTGATGTTCGTAAAGGAACAGTTGCAGATACTTCTGTAAATCTTGATCAATCGTTTGTAATTCTTGTTGATGACGTTATTTTCTCTGGTGAGACCTTAAAAAAAGCTTTGGATTTAATTGAACCTTTAGGGAAACCAAGAACTATTAAAATTGCTGTTTTAGTGGATAGAGGACATAGAAAATTCCCTTTTGAACCTGAATTTGCGGGAATGGTTCACCCCACAAAATTAAACGAACACGTTGAAGTCTATTTGCCTGATTCAGATGGTTTAGATCGTGTAATTTTATATGAAGATGCATCTGATGCTCATTAATTTTTTTTTAGTACTGTTATAGTTTATTAATTCTAATTGCACTTTCTTGTGCAGACAAGTATTTTGCTGCTTCAATTTTTTTTATTAAATAAATGTATCGAATGAAAGCATCAATCAAACGTATTTCACTAATATTATTTGTGGTTTGTACTGCACAATTTGCCCTAGCTCAAGATTCTACTGAGACACCTTCAGTATCGATTTGGAAAAAAAGCTGGGTAGCAAATTTAAATGGAAGTCAGGCTCAGTATTCTAACTGGAGTGGTGGTGGAGTTAACTCTGTTGCAGCAACCGCTTCTACTGTTTTTAGTGCTCATTATAAAAAAGATAAATTTGGCTATAAAACAGATGTGAATTTAAAATATGGTCAAACTAGAATAGATTGGAATTCTGTTCAAAAGACAGACGATTTAATCCGTTTTACTAATAAAGCGGAATATTTTTTCGCTAATGAAGCATGGTCATCGTTTGCTGAGCTTGATTTTAAAACGCAATTCGATCAGGGTTTTAACAATGATAATGTTCTTGTTTCAAATTTCTTTGCTCCAGCTTTTTTTCAAGAAGGGCTGGGAATTTCATACAAACCTACCGAAAAATTTAGTGCTGAAGCTGGCTTAGCCTTAAAACAAACTATTGTTTCTGATACAAGCTTAAGTAACTATTATGGTGTTGATACGGGTAAGTCTTTCAGAAATGAAGGGGGTATTAGTCTTGCATTAAAGTATAAAACACCTATTATGGAGAATACAACGTATGCAGGTAGTTTAGAAACTTTTACGAATGTTCAAACTCATTTAATTAATCGTAGTGACTTTTTGTTTTCAAATGAGATTAATGGTAAAATCAATGATTTCTTAAGTGCGAATATTCAATTTGCTGTAATGTATGATCGAGATTTCAATAATAAATTGCAGATTAAACAAGTTCTTGCATTAGGAATAAATGTAGTATTATTGTAATTTTTTTTAAAGATTTAGCTTTCTATTTCTAGGTTTTAAAAAGAATGAGTCTAATTCTTGATTCACCCTTGATTTCTGATTTTCTGTTATAGAAAGGGTTTAAATCAAAAAAAAACTCATTTAGTTGACAAATCGTTTCTATGCAAAGTTTAATCTTATGAGTACATTCCGAAAAGTTGTGTTTAGCAAACTATTCGGCAGATTCTTAGTATTTAGAGGGGTGTAAATCGACAGAATCGACTTTTTGGAGTGGACTCATCTTATTGAAAAAAAGAAACAGTGTAAACCTAAAATCGAGTTGAAAGTTGGTTGACATATTGAGTTTGGGATTAGTAGCATGGGAACAGTTTTTTTACCATTTTTATTTATTTCACATCCCGAATTCTGGTTAGTAGGCAATAGTACTTGAAATGTAAAATCTTCGTTCAGCTCGAAAAACGTTTAGTTTTGTATATTCGTCTGAAAAAAGTAATACAGAGAAAATGAAGTATTCAGCTTATAATGATCTTTTACAAAACGCATTACATGATTTAGACAAATGGCGTTCTTCTTTTGGTGAGTTTCAATCAGAAGTTACAAATATGGATAAAATGAGTCAGATTATCCATGATTTAACAAATCGGCTCAAAGGAAATTATCCATTTCATCATCCTTCTTACGCAGGGCAGATGCTCAAACCTCCACATCCTATAGCTTGGATTGCTTATAGTTTAGCTGCAACAGTAAATCCGAATAATCATGCTTTAGACGGAGGACCGCCAACTTCAATAATGGAAAAAGAAGTAACAGCAAAAATGGCAAAAATGGTTGGATATGCCAAATATTTGGGTCATTTGAGTTCATCAGGGACGTTTGCAAATCTTGAGGCACTTTGGGTTTTATCACAAACCTTACCCAAAGGGAAAAGAATAGCCTATTCAAGTCAAGCGCATTATACTCATGAGCGAATTTGTAATGTTCTTCATATTCCTACTATTAAAATACCTGTGATACAAAATGGAGAGTGGGATTGGGAGTTTATTGATTTGCACAAAGAGGAAATTGGCGCTTTTGTAGTAACAATGGGAACTACGGGAATGGGGATTATTGAGCCCTTGGAAAAAGTGTTAAAATTCAAGGAAAAACAATTCGTAAAAATTCATATTGATGCAGCGTATGGAGGATTTTTTAAGCTCATTCAGGATGATTTACCTTCTAAAAATCACTGGGAATTGATGTCTGAGGCTGATAGTATAGTTATCGATCCTCATAAACATGGATTACAATCTTATGGTTGCGGTTGTGTGCTATTCAAAGATCCCAAAGTTGGTTACCTATACAAGCATGATTCACCTTACACTTATTTTTCATCGGATGAGTTACATCTTGGTGAAATTAGTTTAGAATGTTCAAGAGCTGGAGCATCTGCTGCAGCTTTTTGGGCTACACTTGAACTTTTCGAGTTAACAAAATCAGGATTGGGTTCTATAATTCAGCTTTGTAGACAAGCAGCCTTGAAATTTGCAACTGAAATTCAGGAAGAAAATAATTATGGATTAGTATGTGATCCTGAGCTCGATATTGTTGTTTATTACCCTTTGAGTGCAAAATCGGCTTCGGAATTAAGTGATTTAAGCCGAAAATTGTTTAATTATGGAATGAAATTGCCTGCTGATGAAGGTTTTCATCTTAGTTTGTTTACGATTGATTCTGCTTTAATTAAAGCTCAAAGTGTTGATTTTGTTTGTGATACGAATCAAACAGTTGTTTTGCGTTCAGTATTTATGAAACCTGAACAGCTGGAGTTTATACCTGAATTAGTTCGGCGTTTGAATTCTGCAAGTCAAAATTAGAGACTTAAGTCTCTTTCTTTGCATTTTAGCACGAGAGTTTACTCTCGCGCTAAATGTGCTAAGTTGCAATAAATTTAAAAAATTAAATATCGAAATGAATACCTTGGGCTAGAGGAAGATTTGTTCCCCAATTTATGGTATTTGTTTGTCTTCTCATGTAGGCTTTCCAAGCATCAGAACCAGATTCTCTTCCGCCACCGGTTTCTTTTTCTCCACCGAATGCTCCGCCGATTTCTGCACCACTTGTTCCGATGTTGATATTTGCAATACCACAATCAGAGCCGAAGTGAGATAAGAATTGTTCAGCTTCGCGCATGTTTAATGTAAACATAGATGAACTTAAACCTTGAACTACGCCGTTTTGAATAGCAAGGGCCTCTTCTAAGCTTGAATAGCTCAATAAATATAAGATTGG
Organism: uncultured Chitinophagales bacterium; assembly: GCA_964575925.1. Taxonomy (GTDB): domain Bacteria; phylum Bacteroidota; class Rhodothermia; order Balneolales; family M1805; genus M1805. The sequence goes on along the minus strand of CAZNTR010000128.1, from coordinate 884 downwards.
TGCGAATGTTTCGTTCTGAACCATTTCGTATTCATTTTTTGCAATACAAATGGCTGGTTTTACATACGTTCCGCTTTCATAACCTGCTCCTGTAAGAACTTCGCCTCCTGTTACAATTTCGCCACCTTCTTCAACTAATTTTTTTAGTGCATTTTGCATCATTGTAACAGCGTCTTTATCGATAAGTGGCCCGACTAAATTTCCTTGTTTCAAAGGACTTCCAATAGTTGCACTTTTATAAATTTTGGTTAATCGATCTTTTACCTCTTCGAATTTACTTTCATGAATAATTAAACGGCGAGTACTTGTGCAACGCTGTCCACACGTTCCAATAGCTCCAAAAACGGTTGCAAGTAAAGCCATATCAATATCTGCCTGTTCGGTAATAATTATGGCATTATTTCCACCTAATTCTAAAATGGTTTTTCCTAAACGTGAACCAACAACTTGAGCCACTTGCTTACCCATTCTAATTGAACCAGTTGCTGAAATTAAAGGAACTCTTGAATCTGAAGTCATCCATTCACCAACAGATCTGTCGCCATTAACTACAGAAAATACACCTTCGGGTACGTTATTTTCTTTAAGTACGTTTTTGATGATATTAGCACAAGCAACGGAACATAGAGGAACTTTTTCGGATGGTTTCCAGATAACCACATCACCACAGACAGCAGCAAGCATGGCATTCCAGCTCCAAACAGCAACAGGGAAATTGAAAGCGGAGATAACTCCTACAATTCCAAGAGGATGATATTGTTCGTACATGCGGTGCATTGGGCGTTCAGAATGCATAGTTAAGCCATATAATTGACGTGATAAACCAACGGCAAAATCACAAATATCAATCATTTCTTGAACTTCGCCCAAGCCTTCTTGATAGA
>CAZNTR010000127.1:0-11136 GCA_964575925.1 uncultured Chitinophagales bacterium | reverse complement strand
ATGGGGAAACACGAGCAAGTACGCAACATTGGCTTTTCAATATTCAGAAAATGGGGCGCATAAATTCAAGCGTTTTTGCAGACATCTCATCCTATGCTGTTTTTGTTGATCGATCAAATGATACTACTTACGTGGCCTATAATTCAGGTGAAACTGAACGATTAGTTACGTTTACGGATGGATTTTCAATGACGGTTCCGGCAAACACACTCCATTCTTTCCGCACCGTACATAATGAAAATGCCATCGATCCTGCGCCGGTTCCAACAATGAATTCGGCCAATGTAATCTCCATATTCAGTGATACCTATCCAAGTGTTCAAGGAACAAAATTTGACCTTAATGAAGGGCAAAACACCGTCACTTCTATTCAGATGTTACAAGGAAATAATGCCCTGAAATATGAAAATCTAGACTTTCAGACAACAGTTTTGGGAAGTCTTCAAAATGTAGCTTCTAGAACTTCTTTACACATCGACTATTGGACAGACAACTCCACAGCGTTGCAGATTTTTCTAATCAGCAACACGAATGCCGAAGAAAAAGCAGATATAACCGTAATTACCAATGCATGGCAAAGTTTAGATATTCCACTTTCGACGTTTTCAGAAACAGTAGATTTAACTCGATTGGCCAAAATTAAATTTGTTGGAAATGGAACCGTTTACATAGACAATATTTATTTTGGTGGCGAAAATCCGATTCCAGATGGTCCTTATACTGCTACAGAAAATCCTGAAACAGATCCTTCACGAGTTATCTCTATTTTTAGTGACGTTTATGAAAATATAAGTGGTGTAGAACTAAACCCAAATTGGGGACAAGAAACAGTGACGACCGTTGAAAAAATTGATGGCAATAATGTTTTAAAATATAGCGAGCTTAATTACCAAGGTACTGATTTCAGAAGCAAAGTGGACGTTTCGAATATGTACGCATTACAGTTTGATTATTGGACAGATAATACAACAAATTTGGAGATGTATTTGGTTAGTCCAGGACCATTGGAAAAACCTTATGAAATAGCGGTAGAAAGAAATTATTGGCAAAGAGTAATTATTCCACTTTCCACGTTTTCAAATGTTGTTAATCTTGAAGAAGCTAGACAGCTAAAAGTAGTTGGTAATGGAACTGTTTATATTGATAACATCATTTTCTGGAGTAAAGGTTCCTCGGGTGATGCACCTACTACGGCAGCAGCTGATCCAGAAACAAACCCTTCAGACGTAATTTCCATTTTTAGTGATGCTTATGAGAACATAAGTAGTGTCGATCTAAATCCATTTTGGAGCCAAGCGACGGTGGCAACAGTGGAGCAGATTGCAGGAAACAACATCTTAAAATATAGCGGACTTAATTATCAAGGTACTGACTTTGGAACTACTGTGGATGTAACTGGAATGCAATGGTTTCAATTTGATTATTGGACCGTTACCACAACAAATTTACAGATGTTTTTAATAAGTCCTGGGCCAAAAGAAAAGGCATTTAACATTTCAGTAGCAACAGATTTATGGAAAACCATAAGTATTCCACTTTCAACCTATTCTGATGTTGTTAAACTTGATGAAGTATTTCAACTAAAAGTGGTAGGAGATGGAACGCTCTATTTAGACAATATGTATTTCGGTAGAGAAGAAACAACATCCATTTCAGAAAAAGATGAAAATGGGATTCCATCATCGCTTGAGTTAAATCAAAATTATCCAAATCCGTTTAATCCTAGTACAGTGATAAACTTTAGCATACCTACAACATCTCAAGTAAACTTAAGTGTTTATAATAGTTTGGGTCAACAAGTTGCCACGCTAGTAAATTCGATTAGGTCACCCGGAAAATATACAGCAACATGGAATGCCTCGAATGCACCCTCAGGCGTGTATTTTTACCTATTGAAAACATATAAGGCGCAATTAACAAAGCAGATGTTGTTGATTAAGTAAGTCGAGCAACAATCTACCCCAAACTCCCCCTTAAGCTCATAATGTGGCAAAAAAACTCGAAAAAAAAATCGAAGGGGGCTAGGGGGATGTAAATTCGAAAACATTCAGTGCTCATAAAAATTTAGACAATAATTCACCACTAAATTACCAAGAAATCAAACACTCTGTTCTAGCGCCAACGTCCGTTGGTGCTAAAAAACTAAGACAGCGTCCGCTGTCAACCCAATCACCACGAAATTCTAGTTCAAAATTTCAAACGCAAGTAAAATCCCCCAAATCCCCTTTAAATTTCTATCGTCATCGTATGCGATATCCGTGGCAAAAAGGGATTTTTGTCTTGTGCTCTGCAAAAAAAAGAAAATCTTGGCACAAAAATAAGGCAAGCCCCCAAACCCAAATCAAAAAAAGTGGAGTTTCATTAAGTGCTAAGCACTTCAAAAAAACTCCACTTAATTCAAAACCCAGTACCAAATTCTAATTAAGAATTCAACATTCAAAATTAAGAATTACAAACGTACTACCATTGTAATTCGGTCACTTGCTTCTGTAGCATCAATCAAATCGAAACCTTCATAAGCGGCAATTAACTCGTAACCTGCCTCTGAAACGGCATTTTTCATTTCTTCAAGCGTATAAATACGTTGCTTATGCACTTCAGTTTGTTTCGAAATAGTTTCTCCAGTTTCATCTAATTCTTCAATCGTGAATTCATTATAATGAATATTTTCGAACGGTAAATATCTGTTTTCACGGGAAAAACGGAAATTTCCACTTACACCTTCTTCATCAAGCGTTTCTTCCGCACGTTTTGAATTTACAGGAGTTGTGAAATCGAAAACAAAAATACTATCCTCATTCATCACATTCTGAACTTCTTTTAACACATGAATTAGTTCTTCATGATTCTGAGTGTAATTTATCGAATCAAAAAGCATAATTATGGCATCAAACTTTTCCTTCTTTTCGATATTGAAGAAATTCAACTGCTCAAAAACAATAGAACTTTTCAAATATGCAGCTTTTGTTTTTGCAACTTCAAGCATGCTTTCCGATGCATCCGTTGCCGTAATATCATACACATCAAGCTCGTCTATTGAGAGCGCAAAGGTTCCCGTTCCGCAGCCTAATTCAAGTAAACTAACGGCTTCGTCATTGTGTGTCTGTATTACTTCGTCAATAAAATCTGACCAATCTTCATAACTGATGTCTTTCATCAGTTCGTCATAAATGCTTGCTAAGGACTTGTAAATATTTTTGTTAACTGTAGATTTCATGAAATGGTAGCGATTGATTTTAAGTAAATTCCTCGATTTGAGATGATTGTTTGAGCAGTTTTATAAGCTTCCTGAAACGATTGCGGATCAGCAAGATTTTTTCCAGCAATGGAAAAGCCAGTTCCATGGTCAGGCGATGTTCTGACTATGGGTAAATTACACGTAATGTTCACACCGTCGTGAAAAGCAATGGTTTTGAATGGAATTAAGCCTTGATCGTGATACATCGCAAGTACGCCATCGTATTGTTTCCATTGTTTACTTCCAAAAAAACCATCAGCAGCAAAAGGTCCTGAAATAAGAAACCCTTCTTCATTTAGTTTTTTTATTACAGGCGCAATAATTTCTAATTCTTCACGACCCAAAACTCCACCATCACCAGCATGTGGGTTCAAGCCTAATAAAGCAAGTCGCGGATTCAAAACGCCAAAATCTTGCCGCAACGACTGATAAAAATCACGACAAGCGTGTTCTACATTTTCAAAAGTTATCAGCTCACTAATTTTATGTAGTGGAACGTGAATCGTTGTCAAGGCAACTCGAAGTGTTTCTGTTGCCAAAACCATAAGGGGACTCTTTTCATTTCCACATAATTCTGCTAAATATTCTGTATGCCCGGGAACTGAAAATCCAGCCAAGTGTATAGCTTCTTTTGAAATGGGAGCTGTTACAATAGCTTTTGTTGCCCCCGATAACACACTTTCAGTTGCTGATTTTATTGATGCCATGGCATATTTTCCAGAACTAGCAGAAATATGACCTAACTCAATTGGAATAACTTCGGTTTGGGGAGCAATGCAGTTTATCTTTTTTTCTTGCCATTCTGAAACATCAGTTATCTGATTAATTTCAAATGGTAGTACCCAATTTATATGAGTCACATATTCTTCAAGAATACTTTTATGACAAAATAAAACAGGCTTATAAATCGAATGTTTTTGTAAAACAGGAATGGATTTTAAAATGACTTCAGGACCAATTCCATTAATGTCACCTGAGGAGAGGGCTATAAAATTCATTTGGATGTCATCGTTTTCTAATTTTCGCTTCTATATCGTAAAAATTCAGCAATGTTATCGAATAAGTTCAAAATCCCCAAATCCACTTTTCGCTTGAAAGGAAAAACTGCGCATGTTATAGTGCCAAGATTCAACCACAAAACCACTTGATGGTAATGCACGTTCTTTAGATGTTGGCGGACCATATACGATATAGATTTTTCCCATATCTGTTTCAAAGCCAGATTTTCCTGGAGTTGTGTATTCCTTAAAGGTAAAGTCAATTCGTTTGTAAAACTCATACATGAGTTCATTAAAATCACTTTCAGGTGTTGGATCTTTTTCTTTCCAAAATGTACTAAATGATGTTAGTTTTTTTTGCTCATTTCCAGAAAAAGTTTGTTTTATTTTTTCTGCAGGTAATATAAACTTTAACATCGAAATAGAAACATCTAAATTTAATAAACTTAAAGGAATATCATACCAATAGGATTGATACACTTTCGTTGCAATTAAACTATCCTTTTTAAAAAGTTTTAATCGGTAATGAGCATTTGGATAGGTTTTATTCGCTATTGTTGTGAAAAAAGTAGTAAAACCTGAGTATGATTCACCTAATTTAATCGTAGGTATATCATTATTAGTCATTTGAATAGACTTCTTTACGTTAAACAAAGAATCAGAAATACTCTTCTTGAAAATTGATTTAACAAAGGTTGTATCTTTTTCAACAATGTCTAACTGCTCTAATTCTAGGGAAAGATTGTTTTTTGAAAACTGATACATGGAATCAGAAAGTGAAATAGCGAGGGTTATATTTTTCCCATAAACTGCATTTCCTCCATAATTTATAAGTGTAACAGATTCAGAACCAATTTCAGTCTCCTCAAGCATGTAAAACCAAATGGCTGATTGGAGATTTATCGAAAATGGCACTTTTTCACTACTAATTTCTCTGCGTTGCGAGCCACCTTGAAACTTTAGTTGATAAAAATAAGAGCCTTTTACAAGTTCTGTGTGTATTCTTCCAATTATAAATTCATCTCTAACTTGTGTTTTTTCGTAACTATCTACTCGTTTTTCAGCACTCCAAAACGAAGTTCTAATTACCATTCCGTCTTTGTCATAGATTTCAAGACTTCCCTTAATCTCGGTTTGGTAAGTGTTGTCTCTATTTTTCGTAAAGGTTAAAAAATCGTGTTCAATTCTGAAATTAACACTTAGTTCAGTTAATGAGTCACTTGATGGATGAAAACTGTGTTCAAAATAAATTTGAGACTGACGTTGTGATTGTAATAATTCAACATACGTAACTCTAGATTGAGCAATCGAGTTTTGGCAAAGTAAAAAAACAAAAAATGTAAATAAGAGTGTGCGAAACATAGAATGTAAAATACAAATGTAATTGCTTTGCAAAAAATTAAATGCTTAAAAAAGCGCTTCCATTGTAGAAAAAATTGGTATTTTTGAACCAAATTTCAAGTTATAGAAGAATTTCATGATAGACTCACTTTAAAAAAAGTGGCGATAGAATGCAAACATGGAAATTTAATTTGAAGAGTCATAAGAGAAACTAAATTAAAATTTAATGTGTTTATGTCGGATTGGTTAACAGAGCGTTGGAATACTTTACAAGAAATGGAGCAAAACATTAAACTTGGCGGAGGTAAGAAAAGAATTGATTCTGAACACGCAAAAGGAAAAATGACAGCTCGCGAACGCATTGTAAAACTACTTGATAAGGAAGAAGATTGGCAAGAAATCGGGCTATGGGCGGCGTATGAAATGTATGAAGCTGAAGGTGGATGCCCAAGTGCAGGTGTAATTTTCGGTTTGGGAAAAGTAAACGAAAGATTATGCGTAATTGTAGCCAATGATGCGACCGTGAAAGCAGGCGCTTGGTTTCCAATGACTTGTAAAAAGAACTTACGCGCACAAGAAATTGCCATGGAAAATCATCTCCCAATTGTGTATTTGGTTGATTCAGCCGGAGTGTTTTTACCCATGCAAGATGAGATTTTTCCAGATAAAGATGATTTTGGACGGATTTTCAGAAATAATGCGAAAATGAGCGCAATGGGAATTCCACAAATTGCAGCAATTATGGGTTCTTGTGTTGCCGGAGGCGCATATTTGCCGATAATGAGTGATGAATCTTTAATAGTTGATGGAACTGGAAGTGTATTTTTAGCCGGAAGTTATTTAGTGAAATCGGCAATCGGTGAAGAGGTGGATAATGAAACTTTAGGTGGCGCAACAACGCAGACCGAAATCTCAGGTGTTTGTGATTACAAAATGCCCGACGATGAAACCTGCTTAAAAACGATTCGCGATTTAGTTGGGAAATTAGGCCCAAGACCTCTAGCAAATTTCAATCGAATTGATGCCGTTGCTCCAAAAGTAAGTCCCGAAAAAATAGCAGAGATTTTTCCACAAGACAGAAACAAACCTTTTGATACCTACAAACTACTCGAAACACTTGTTGATGCCGATTCAATGACGGAATTCAAAAAAGGCTACGGACAAACCTTAATTACAACTTATGCAAGAATTGATGGTTGGAGTGTGGGAATCGTTGCTAATCAACGAATGATTGTGAAAAGCAAACAGGGCGAAATGCAAATTGGTGGCGTTATTTATTCAGATTCTGCCGATAAAGCCGCGAGATTTATTCTGAATTGTAATCAGAAAAAAATCCCTTTATTGTTTTTGCAAGATGTAACAGGTTTCATGGTTGGCAAACGTTCTGAGCATGGTGGAATCATTAAAGACGGCGCAAAAATGGTAAATGCTGTTGCTAATTCAATTGTGCCAAAAATTACTATAGTAGTTGGAAATTCTTATGGCGCAGGTAATTATGCCATGTGTGGAAGAGCTTACGATCCACGTTTTATGGTTGCTTGGCCTACTGCAAATTTAGCCGTGATGGGCGGATTCCAAGCCGCAAATACATTATGGCAAATTCAAAAAGCATCTTTAATTAAAAAAGGTGTTGAAATAGACAAAGAAAAAGAGAAAGTCTATTTGGATGAAATAAAAGCGAAATATTTCAAACAAACCGATGTAACCTATGCTGCAAGTAATTTGTGGATTGATGCAATAATTCAACCAGAAAAAACAAGAGCATTTATTTCTATGGCAATAGAAGCAGCAAACGAAAATGCAACATTCGAAGACTTCAAAATCGGAGTAATACAGACTTAAAAATGAGAAATGAGAAATGATGAATAATAAAAAAAAATCGTCATCTCGACCGAAGAGGAGCCAATGCTCTACAATCAAAAGCCAGAACCCAAAACGAATCGTAGCGGAGAGATCTTCGAAATGAAAATCCGCACCAAAACATAAGGCAGATAGAAATTCGGAAGTCAGCAAAGACGCTGACTTTATTTATTAGAGCACCTGCGAGGTCGCCGTCGCTATAATTATAAAGCTACCGCAGTCACAGCAACTATTCTTAGCTTAAAAATGTGGAGAACTTTGTACATAAGTTGTTCATAATTTTGCTAAAAAATGTTGTAGTTTTACTCCGTTATGGCAAAAAGACAAAATTATAAAAAACAGACTCAAGCTGAAGATCAAGACATTCTTGAAGCTCAAGGTCGAATTCCACCACAAGCGGTTGAGGTTGAGGAAGCAATTCTAGGTAGCATGCTCATCGAATCGGATGCAGCAACTATTGCTCTCAATCTTATGAAAACCGATGATTTTTACAAACCTGCACATCGCTTTATTTACGATGCCATGAAATCGCTTCATGAAAATGGAAACGCACTCGATATGCTTACCATTGAAACCGAACTCAGCGATCAAGGACATTTAGATCAAATTGGAGGAAGCGGTTATCTTATTGATTTAACTAGGGCAGTAACTTCTGCAGCAAATATTGAATATCACTGTCAGATTGTAATAGAAAAAGCGATTAAGCGAAATCTCATTCTTACCTGTACAGATATTATTAAGAATTCTTACGAAGGAACCTCCGATCCCTATGAATTAGTTGATCATGCTGAACAAAAAATATTTTCTTTAGCTAATTCAAAAACACGACAAGCCGGTTTACCGATTTCTCATTTTATTAAACCAACTCTTGATCACCTAGTTGAAATTCGTGGAAAACATGGAGGACTTACAGGTGTTCCTTCGGGACTTTCTGCTCTCGATGACTTAACAGCGGGTTGGCAGCGTTCAGATATGATTATTATTGCAGCGCGTCCTTCTATGGGGAAAACAGCTTTTGTATTAACTTGTGCAAGAAATGCCGCTTTATATCCTCAAGATCAATACCGAACAAATGTAGCTCTTTTTTCTCTTGAGATGTCATCGCAACAATTGGTTCAACGTTTATTAACCATGGAAGCACGAATTGATGCACAAGCAGCACGGCAGGGGAAATTGAGCGATAACGATTTTACTTCGTTAATTTCGGCTGCTGGAGTTTTAAATAAAGCTGGGATTTTTATTGATGACACTCCTGGTATTTCGTTAATGGAATTGCGTTCTAAATGCCGCCGTTTAAAAGAAGAACATAATGTTGGAATTATCATTATCGATTATTTGCAGTTAATGTCAGGCGGTAGTTTTGAAGGTAATCGAGAACAAGAAATTGCTTTTATCTCTCGGGGATTAAAAGGAATGGCAAAAGAATTGAATGTTCCTGTAATTGCTCTTTCTCAGTTGAGTCGTGCTGTTGAACAACGTGGAACGAACAAACGGCCTCAATTAAGTGATTTACGTGAATCTGGTTCTATTGAGCAGGATGCTGATATTGTGTGCTTTCTTTATCGCCCAGAATATTATGGTCTTCTAACTGATGATGATGGTTCTTCAACCGCAGGAATGGCAGAATTAATTGTTGGTAAACAAAGAAACGGACCCGTTGGCACTGCAAAATTAGCCTTTATTAAACAATACGCTCGTTTTGAAAATCGAACTCGTATTTCTTATGACAATCCTTTACCCGATTACAATGATGATTTTAATCCCGATGTCGGTCAGCCAGTTAAACCTAAATCACTTCGCCAATTTAAAACAGATGATGATCAAGCAAATTTTTAAGATAAAATTCGATTGGTAAAAGTATTGAATTTGATTCTAAAAAATTAAATTTGAGAAAAATACTTAAAACATGATTTTAAATTATGAACTCAAATTCGGACTTGAACCTTTTGTAAAGTTTATTAATTTTTAAAAAGGTTCAATTTTGCAAAAAAAATAAAAACAATAATATAAGCGCAAAATATAGTTCTTATTTCACATACGTCATTTTGTCATACTGGGCTTCGACCCAGCATCTCAGCCTAAGAACCAATGTATTCAAAAAAAAGTGATTGTTGTGTAAAAAGATATTGGACACAGATAGCACTTCGTGGTCATTCGAATCGTGTTGGGTTACGGGATGACCTTATTTTGCAAAAACCATTGAAGTTTGCTTAGAAACGAAGTCCGAAAAATAAATTATAAAGTTGAGTTTTAAATTTTTCCAAAATTTGTGAAGAACTGCATTTTGTGATTTACATGATTAAATCCATTCTTAAAAATCTGATTGGACTGGTTTTACCTTTGCAAATCCTGTTAACGTATCTGTTATGAACTATTAACCTGAGTTCAGGTTAAGAATTAATACACTAATTTTAGTCAAATAGTTGAATAAACATTGGGGAAGCAGCCTTTATTCATTTGTGCCATGTTAAAAAAAAACAAACTAGGCAGAGATGCTTGATTAGTTCCCAACAGGTCGAATTTTATGTTGCTTTTTTATTTTCTTATCCATAATTCGGGTTATTAGATACGTTCATAGTAAATTAAATAATAAATAGGAATAAAGAGCATACTCCGAAAAGTAGTTTTTAGCAAACTATTCGTCGAATTCGTAGGATTTGGAGGGGGGGTAAATCGAAAGAATCGACTTTTTGGAGTGGACTCAATAGTTAAAAAAAATAACATTGATTCTCAGAATGCACCATTCGTATAGTTTTAACCATTCACAAAGAATTCTAATTCAGTTTTAAAATTATGAATCAGTAAGTTAAATAGTTAATTACTATGGATTAACACTCTTTGTTTTTGAAGATTACTACTAAGGGTAGCTCACACTCAAAAAAAAAATTGCGAGCATAAGAAAAGTTTACTTTGAATTGGTAGGTGATTTTTTGAAGGCAATACCGTTTAAAAAGTCTTTACATTTTTTATCATACTTAAAAAAAATACTATAAGATCTTAATTTATTAAGTATAGTTTTTTTTTTAATTTCATTTAAAAATTGTTAAATTGTTAAGTAATATTTATGATTTTATTACTCATTTAATAATGTTTGGATTTAATACTTTTAGTTAGCAGAGGATAATGTAGTATCATGGTTAAATCTTCAGGGCTTTCTGATTCCGATCGAATAAAACTACTTTATATAATATCCCTTATAACCATTTTGGGGAACACCTTAGATTTTTTCAGTGCTAATCTTTCTGATTTTATTAGATTGGTAAATAGTACAACTATTCTTATAGTAATTGTATTTGTAAGCGCAACCCGATTTTTCAAGTTGAGAATTATTTATTCGTTTTGGGCAGTAATTTATAGTCTTATTTTAAATATAATTGTTAGCCATTTATCTAATTTACATTTCAACAGTGATTTAAGTATCCTTCGTTCCATTCTAATACTGACTGTTTTAATACCAGCATCTGCATTTCTAATTAATAGAATACATGCAATTGCAATTGGTTTAATAACTCTTATGTTCCTCTACTTTTTCACCTATTTTGCTAAAAGTCCCTTTTCAATTCATAATGTTTCTATACTTACTTTATTAATTCTCGGGTTTAGTATTGGGATGTATTACCTCATGTTTTTGCTTGAAGAAAGTTCAATACTTGAGTCCCCTCTGATTACCCTCATTTTTCAAAAAGTTGAATAATGGAT
>CAZNTR010000126.1:0-11277 GCA_964575925.1 uncultured Chitinophagales bacterium | reverse complement strand
ATTATGGGTCAGGTACAGGCTACAATTCTTGTCGCTCCGGCGAAGATGAGTGCCTAAAACAAAAAAGGGAGTCAACTGACTCCCTTTTTTTGTGTTTCATACATCTTTATTGCTCTATTCTAGTTTTTCTACAAGAACAGACACTTAAGAAATAATATACTTTTAAACACCAAATACATCACGACCGATGAAAACTGCACTATCGTCTAAGTTTTCTTCAATACGTAATAATTGATTGTATTTCGCAATTCTATCTGTGCGGCTTAATGAACCAGTTTTGATTTGACCTGCGTTAGTTGCAACAGCAATATCAGCAATCGTAGTATCTTCAGTTTCGCCTGAACGGTGAGAAATAACAGCAGTATAACCGTTTTTGTGAGCCATTTCAATAGCATCTAAAGTCTCGGTTAGCGTACCAATCTGATTTACTTTGATTAAGATTGAGTTAGCAACACCTAATTCAATACCACGAGCTAAACGTTCGGTGTTTGTAACGAATAAATCATCACCAACTAATTGAACACGGTCGCCAATTGCTTCGGTAAGCAATCCCCAACCATCCCAATCGTCTTCAGCCATACCATCTTCGATAGAAATAATAGGATATTTATCGCACCAGCCTTTCAAGAAATCAACCATTTGAGCAGAAGTACGTTTGCTTCCGTCAGATTTTTTGAACTCGTAAAGACCTGTTTCTTTGTTATAAAACTCAGATGAAGCAGGATCTAAAGCGATTAATACATCTTCACCAGGAGTTAAACCTGATTTTTCGATTGCTTCAAGAATAACTTCAATAGCTTCTTCATTTGATTTCAAGTTTGGAGCAAACCCACCTTCGTCACCAACTGAAGTATTATAACCTTTCGATTTCAATACTTTTTTGAGATTATGAAAAACTTCAGCGCCCATGCGAACTGCATCTGAAAAAGTATCAGCACCTGCAGGCATAATCATGAATTCTTGTAAATCAACGTTTGAGTCAGCATGTGAACCACCGTTGATGATATTCATCATTGGCAATGGTAAAATTTTCGCATTCACACCGCCTAAATAACGATACAATGGAATTCCTAGGACGTTTGCAGCTGCACGAGCAGCAGCCATGGAAACACCAAGTATTGCGTTTGCACCTAAATTACTTTTGTTATGAGTTCCGTCTAGTTCGATTAAAAAATTATCTAATTTAACTTGATCAAACACGTCAAAACCGAGTAATTCATCAGCTATAATATCGTTAACGTTATCTACAGCTTTTAAAACGCCCTTTCCTAAATACACATCGTCATCGTTGTCGCGTAACTCAACGGCTTCGTGTTCTCCTGTTGATGCTCCAGAAGGCACAGCAACGCGACCGTAAACACCGTTTTCTAAAATTACATCCACTTCAACTGTGGGGTTACCGCGTGAATCAAGAATCTGACGGGCAACAATATCTTCAATAATAGCCATACAAAATAGTTAGTTTGGTTTAAAATTTTGTGATGCTTTAAGATACTGCTTTAACTTGTTTTCCGGAAATAAGAAATTGTTAAAACAGATATAAGTAACCGAAATAATTGGAAGCGGTTTTTGGAAATAAGATGACTGGAACTAGGTGAAAGCTTAGAGGAGATTGGATTGGTTTAAATTGGTGCGAGACTTCAGTCTCGTACTAAAATGCAAATTAGAGACTTAGTCTCATTTAAATTAAATATCACGCATGATACTATTTAGCACATGACCAGCGTGGCTATCAATTCCATGCAACTCATGCCCCATTTTTTCCCTTTTCGTTTTCATATACTTTTCATTTTCTGGCCATGGTTTAAATTCAATCGGCACTCTTTCAACCATTTCAAGCCCATACCCTTGTAAACCAACTCGCTTTGTCGGATTATTTGTTAACAAGCGCATATTTTTCACATTCAATGATCGTAAAATCTGGGCTCCAACTCCATAATCACGGTGATCTGGTTTAAACCCTAAAGCTTCATTTGCTTCAACCGTATCTAACCCTTCTTCTTGTAATTGATAAGCTTTCAGTTTATTTACTAAACCAATTCCTCTTCCCTCTTGATTCATGTAGAGAACGACACCTTTTCCCACTTCTTCTACGGCTTGTAAAGCGCCATGTAATTGTTGACCACAATCGCAACGTTTCGAGCCAAAAATATCACCAGTAATACAACTTGAGTGAACGCGAACAAGAACAGCATCTTCTTCTGTCCATTCACCTTTGGTCATGGCAATATGTGTTGCACCACTTAAACGTTCTTCAAAAGCATGTAACTTAAAATCGCCATAAATTGTTGGTAAATCTATAGTTATAAGCTCGCGAACTAAACTTTCGTTATGCATTCGATAAGCAATCAAATCTTTAATCGTGATAAATTTCAGATTAAATCGTTTAGCAACTTTAATCAAATCTGGAACTCTTGCCATTGTTCCGTCATCATTCATGATCTCGCAAATTACACCAGCAGGCTGTAAACCCGCTAAGCGAGCTAAGTCAACACTAGCTTCGGTATGTCCTGCTCTACGTAATACACCTCCATCAACAGCTATTAAAGGAAAAATATGGCCTGGTCGGCGAAAATCGTAAGGTTTGGACCTTGGATCAATGATTGCGGAAACTGTTTTTGCACGATCAGATGCAGAAATGCCAGTAGTTGTTCCTTCTCTTAGATCTATAGAAACCGTGAAAGCCGTTTCCATTGCATCCGTATTTTGCTCAACCATTGGGTCGAGATTGAGTTCATACGCTCTTTGACGTGAAATAGGCGAACAAATTAGTCCACGCCCAAAAGTTGCCATTCGATTGATAGATTCAGGCGTAACTTTTTCTGCGGCCATAATGAAATCGCCTTCATTCTCACGGTCTTCATCATCCACTACAATAATCATTTCACCACGTTTAATGGCATCAATGGCTGATTCAATTGTATCGAAAACGATATGATGTTCTGAACTCATAATTCTGGCAAAATTAAATATGGAAGGAAACACTTAAAAAAGAGTACCAAAATCCCAATTTGAATAGATTTTTGATAAATGGAGTAGAAACCCACGCAAAAAACTATTTTTTGTTAGGAGTTTCTTCAAAAAAAGAGATCTTATTTTTTCTCTGCTTTATTTGGATTTACTTCAACAACTGCTGATTTCAAGAAGCGAGCTTTAACATTTCCGTCAATTTCAGCAAGAAGAGAATCATCTTCAATTGATTGTACAATTGCTATCATTCCACCAGAAGTAACAATTTTATCACCTTTTTTTATAGATGAGATTTTTTCTTGAATTTCTTTTTGTTTTTTAGATTGAGGACGAATAATGAATAAATAAAAGACTAAAAATATAGCTCCCATAAATACAAGACTCATAGTGCTTCCGCCTTGATTTGGATCGCCCATCAAAAATAATAGATTCATGTGAAATTAGATTAGAAATTAGTTTTGGTACAATTGAGTTTAAAAATACAGGTATTCTCACGCAATTGAAAATATACCTGAAGCATTCAACTACGAATCTACACTTTGAAAATTAAAATTTTTTTTTTAATTAAGCAATGGGTCAAACTTAACGTGTACTTATCTTGATGCAATGAAAACATAAGATATTCAACTCGACAATTGATTGAGTTGCTGCCTCTTGGCTCGATTTACTAGAATCCTCATAAATTCATATTGGCAATCTTAAAAAGCACTCGGAATTGTGTAATGGCTAATTCTACTAAGTACAGTTTATTATAACTAATCAATTTAAGAGTCCACTCCAAAAACTCAAATTCGGACTTCGTTTCTAAGCAAACTTCACTGGTTTTTGCAAAATAAAGGTCACCCCGTGCCCCGACACGATTCGAAGAACCACAATGTGCTTTATCTGTGTCCAAAAATTTTTTAGGCCATAAGCTAGTTCTTTTGATTAAGTTAATTTCTAAGACTGAAATGCTTGATCGGGGTCCAGCATGACCAAATGACGTATGTAAAATAAGAACTATATGTTGCGATTATGTTATTGTTTTTATTTTTTTTGTAAAATTGAACCTTCATAAAAATTAATAAACTTTACAAGAGGTTCAAGTCCTAATTTGAGTCCAAAAAGTCGATTCTGTCGATTTGCACTCTTCCAAATACTAAGCAACCGACGAATACTTTGCTAAATACAACTTTTCGGAGTGCACTCATTTAAGGATTTTTTAAGCTAAATAATTAAACGCTTTTTTCCTTTTTTTGAACATCTTCATATTCACCATCTTTTTTATTTCACATATAATTACGTGAGAAATTGTAAACCAATTCATTTAATTTAATACCTCAATCAAACAAAATTAATTTGATTTGCAAAATTTACCCTTTCAAATCACTACATCTCATGTACACGATAAAAAACTTTGGCTAGGTTTCCCATTTCACTTAAATTACTAACACTCACTTTACCAAACATAAAGGCCATTTGTGGATTTGTGGTTCCCATTTCTATGCCTTCATAGGTTTTAGCATCACCTTTTAACTCAAGTGTTGCTTTTCCATGAATGCCTTCAAGAACTTGAATCTGCTCTTTGTGAATATGAACGGTAAATTCTCCACCTGTTTCACCTCTTATGCGAAAGTGCACGGTGGAAGTCCAGTCAGGCATCAAACCTTTTTTATGTCTGAGTGGAAGCTGAATAATCATTTCTCTAGCTGTTGTTGGCTTTGCCATAGATAACTCCGAGGTGATAGTAAAAGAATTTCATTTTAATAAAAAACAACGATAACTTAGTAAAATTTTAATTTAAGATAGTCCTTTAATGAAAACAATTTTAATTATTGATGATGACGAGAGTATTAGGAGCATGTTCCGCATCAAATTTGAGAAAACATACCACGTAATTGAGGCAGAAAATGGAAGAAAAGGTTTAACAGCTTTTAAAACCTCACAGCCTGACTTAGTTATTACAGATATTATAATGCCCGAAGAAGAAGGGTTTAAAACAATTCTAGATATAAAAAAGTTGAATCCAAATGTCTCCATAATCGCAATAACAGGAATGCCACAAATCGGTGCTTTACATTCCTTGGAAATCGCTAAAGAATTTGGTGCTGTAAAAGGTTTTGTAAAGCCAATAAATCTAAGAGAATTGGAAATGGCCATTGAAGAGTTAATTATTTAGCTTTTCGCAATTCAGTATAGTATGAAAATATCCTTAGCATTAAATTTAGTTGCTTTTATTGTTTCTTCATGTAGTAACATAAATCCAACAAAAAACACTACTACTACTGACTTCCTAAATGTAACCCAGCATAAACCCAACAAATACGACTCTCTTAGTCCACAAATCGACCCATCTGATGAATTTGAAAGATTTAGTGATATTATTAAACGAATTCAAATAACGACATTCTATACAACCTACTATTTTGACCAGAGCCAACGAATAACGCCCGCTATTTTAAAGTATCAAAGAGCTTCAAAACTGGCAAAAGCTAAGTATGAATTTAACTATAGTAAAACTGGTACAGCAGTAGGATTACAATACTTAACTGACAAATTAATTTTAATGACCTGCGAACATGTAGTTTTTGTGCCAGACACTATTTATGTTTTTCAGGATCCTCTTAAAACGGGTAATCGCTCCCCCATTTTAAGTGTTTCGATATTAAATAAAAAAGAAAACTACCTATTTGGAGCACCGCGATTAAATGATTTCACTGTAATTGCAACCGACAAAGAAATTGATATTGCACTTATTACAGCTGAGGTTCCAACCGAACATTATTACAATATCTCAACTCTAGATATTCCATTGGGAGATGAATCGAGATTTAAATGGGGCTCTATCGTATATAGCTTTGGCTTTCCCATTGGTACAAAAATGATGGTAAAAGGCATTGTTAGCCATTCAACAGATGATAGTAACACAACTTACAATCATAATTCTCTTTTTAATAGAGGTTTAAGTGGGGGATTAGTCGTAGCACTTCGTGGAGATGTTCCAAATTTTGAATGGGTTGGAATATCTAATGCATCATCAGCAACTACGGAGTATAATTTAAAGCCAAACAAACAAATATCTTTTGATTTAGAAGAACGACAAATTTATACTGATACAATATTTGTGGAAAAACAAATTCAGATTAATCAAGGTATTTCCAAAACAGTAAAACCGAGCGTTATTCGTAAATTTTTAAAAAATAATATCCAAGCTATTAATCAAGCTGGATTTGACCTTAACATTTTTGCAAAAAAATCATCCTAAAACTAAACATAATAAAAAAAACGTGAAGCATTCTTTTCAAAAACTACTATTTGTCGTCTTAGTAGCAACAGCCTGTTCTCAAAACGTTCGGGAAGCGACACAAAATTCATCAAAAAATAAGTTAGAACGCCCTATACCTAACCCAATTGAATCTCCTAGTTCTTACTTTGAAGCGATTAAAAATGGAACGAGAACAAAAGAAGGAAAACCAGGAGAACAGTATTGGATTAATTCGGCAAACTACACTATTTCACTAAATTTATTTCCCGATGAAAAACGTGCTGAGGCAACCGAAACCATTACTTACTTAAATAATTCACCTGACACCTTAAATAGTATAGTAGTAAATCTGAATTTAAACCTCCATAAAGAAGGTGCTATTCGTAATGAATTAAATGAAATAACTGGCGGAATGCCTTTGAGTCTAGTAAAAATAAACGATTCTATTCTAACTGATACCCTTAGAAAAGGTTCAAGATATCGTATTGTTGGAACTTATCTAACGATAAATCCAGGAAAAGCTATTCTACCGGGAGAATCAGTAAATCTAGAGTTTGCTTGGTCTTTTGCAATTCCCAAAGAAGGAGCTTCTGGCAGAATGGGTTGGTCTCAAAACAATTTGTTCTATTTAGCTTATTTCTATCCTCAAATGGCTGTTTATGATGATATTATAGGTTGGCACACTGATCAATTTCAAGGTACAGCAGAGTTCTATTCTGATTTCTCTGATTATACAGTATCTATTGAAGTACCAGGAAATTGGCTTGTTCTTGGAACCGGAGAATTGACGAATGCTCAAGAAGTGTTAGCAGATTCCGTTAATGATAGAATGATTAAAGGACATGCAAGCGATAGCGTTGTTCACGTAATAAACTCAAATCATTTTGGATACAATGCTACCAAAGCAAAAGTTGGGGAGTCGTTAACTTGGAAATTCAATGCAAAAAATGTCCGAGATGTTGCTTTCTCTATCACAAAAGAATCGAATTGGGATGCAAGCCGTGCCAAAGTTGGCGATTTAGATGGTGATGGGAATACTGACTATACCGAAATAAACACAATTTGGAGAAATGATGCTCCAAGATGGAAAAACGCATGGCAATACGCACAGAATTCTATTGAATTTATGTCGAATTTTTCAGGTTTAATATATCCTTGGCCGCACATGACTTCGGTTGAGGCTGAAGGTATAATTCGCGGAGGCATGGAGTATCCAATGATGACCATTATTAGTTCCTATACTAGATCTTCTGATAAAAACTTATATGGCGTTATTGCTCACGAATTAGCTCATATGTGGGTTCCATTAATGTTGAGTACCAATGAACGTCGGTATGCTTGGATGGATGAAGGATTTACTAGCTTCCATGAAGCACAAGCTTCAAAAAAATATTTTAATGATCCCAATGCCGAAAATGAGAATAAACGTGGTTATTTAGTTGCCGCTCGGTATGGAATTGAAGGTGAAATTATGCGTTGGTCTGATTATCACTATAATGGATGGGCTTATGGCAATGCAAGTTATTCTAAGCCAGCAACTGTTTTAACGGCTTTACGTGGTGTTTTAGGAGAGGAAGTTTTCACAAAAGCTTATTTGGAATTTATGAGTCGCTGGCAATACAAACATCCTTATCCATGGGATTTATGGGCAACATTTGAAGATATTTCTGGTCGTGATTTGAATTGGTTCTGGAGAAGCTGGTATTTTGAAACATGGACCTTAGATCAATCTATTGAATCAGTTAAAGAAACCAAAGATGGAACTTTAATTACGATTAAAGATCTTGGAAATATTCCAATGCCTGTTTTATTAAAAGTAACTTTCGAAGATTTAACATCTATAGAAAAAACGATTTCTGAACAAGTTTGGCTAAAGGGCAAAAGAACATCTACTTTTTTAGTACCAGCTGGAAAAAAAGTTATAGCGGTTTCTATTGATGAGAAACGTTTATTTCCAGATGTAAATGAAGGAAATAATTATTGGGAAAAATAAATTAAGACTTAATTTTCCTTATGTTTGAAAGCACTGTGAGTCAAATCAACGTGCTTTTTTATTTTAATCAATCAACGAAAATTCACTCATTGTAGGATAGGTCAACAATTTGAATTGCTATGAACCTGATGTTATTTACCATATATAGGAAAAACTCTGTGGTTACAAAAAACTATTGCAATGAAATCGAATTAACAATCTGAACTAAACGCCAACTCAGTTTTGCACTCATCCAATTAATTCAGATAGCGCTCTAATTGCAAATATTTGTGCGCAATTGAAGAATGCAATAAATCATCAGATTTCAATACTTTAACCGTTCCATTTAGTTCTTTTAGCAAGGGTAAATTTGGATTTTGTAATTCCACATAAATTTTAGCTGTGTTCGTTAAACGTAAGATTCTACTTACCACGTGCAAGGTTTTACTATCGGAATCTGTAAATCTATTATTTGAGAACACAAAAATATGACTCGCTTTATCTACATGTGCACGTAATAAAGATTGAGGGCTAATAGGAACGCCATAAATAAAATCATATTCAGGGTAGGGGTTTCGTTCAACTAAAGCCGTTAACAACACAATTTGTTTATCTGGAAACAAGTGTTTGTGTTTTATTTCCTGAATCATTTCATCTGCAAAAGCGGTGTAATCGCAGATTAAGACATGTTTTCGAGCATCTATTGGAGCTTTCCCTTTTTCCTTCGCTGTAATTTTATTATGAACATTACTCAAAATCAAACTAACTATGTCTGTATAAGTGTAAACACCAATTACTATACAATAAATACCGACAACTCTACCCCACATGCTTACTGGAACAATATCACCATAACCAACTGTTGAAGTAGTTACAAACCACCACCAAAGAAAATCTTCAAAACTACCAATATGATTATTCGAACCTTCAAAAAAAGTAAAAATAATGGCAGAAAATAAAAATGAACTCAAAATCAGGGAAAACAAGATGAGGATGTGTTTACGTACCGATGACATCTCTTTCTCAAAAAAACGTTTTATGGGAGTTAATAAGTTTGGAATTAAAATCAACGAAAAGTCCTTTTTTTATCTTGATTCGATAAATCGCTTTATCTCTAAAGCAATAGATTCAGAAGCTTTACCATTACCATAAATTGGTTTCCAAGGAGCTGTTGGTTTCAATTTTATCGCATTACTAATTTTTTGTTGATTAGCACCCGTTAATTGATTCCAGCCATTATCTAAGGTTTCAACCCATTCTGTTTCTTCGCGAAGTGTAATACAAGGTTTTCTCTTCCAATAAGCTTCTTTTTGTAATCCTCCTGAATCAGTTAAAACTAATTCTGTGTTTTCTAATAAAACAAGCATATTAAAATAAGGTTGCGGGTCAATTGTGAATAAATTCTCTGGAAGTTTCATGCTTTCCAGCATAGCTTTATTCCTAGGATGAACTGGCCAAACAACAGGTTTCTTAAATTCACTAAAAGCTCCCAAAATCCCTTTTAAATGCTCAATGTTATCCGTATTGGATGGTCTGTGAATGGTAGCTAAATAATATTCATGGTTCTTGAATGGAATCATACCCGAAAGTTTCTGCCTAAATTTAGCAATATCGGAAAAAGTTAAAAGAGCATCGAACATGACATCACCAACGTTAAATACTCCCTTATCAATTCCCTCATTTTTTAATTGATTTACACCTAATTCAGAAGAGCAAAAGAGTAAATCTGAGATATGATCGGTTAAAATACGATTCACTTCTTCAGGCATCATTTTATTAAAACTTCTCAAACCCGCTTCAACATGAATGACAGGAATATGCAATTTGGCTGCAGCTAAAGCACCTGAAATAGTGGAATTGGTGTCACCATAGACCATTAATGCTGATATATCTTGTAACCGTTTCAACAAAAACTCTTCAATTTGATCGAGCATAGAAGCAGTTTGTTTGCCGTGGCTACTCGAACCAACCTGCAAATTTATTTCTGGAGATGGAATCCCAAGTTCATCCCAAAATATACCACTCATAGCATGATCATAATGTTGACCTGTATGAATAATTGTTTCATTAATTCCTAATTCAGCTAAAGCTCTAGATACTACAGCTGCTTTAACAAATTGAGGACGTGCACCTAAAATGGTAACTACATGCATACTATTCCTACTTATTAACTTAAACCATATCAGATATGGTAATTTTTTCCATTGCTTCTAAGGTTTTATCTCGAACTTCAATAAAGGCAAGACGCATTTTACAAGTGTGTTCATCTTCACAATCAGAACAAGGTTCATAAAAGTTTAAAGACACACAAGGAAGTAAGGCAATTGGGCCGTCTAAGTAGCGGTGAATAGTTGCAAGCTTAACTGCTTCGGGTTTTTGTAACAAATAATAACCGCCTTTACTTCCTTGACGACTTCCAACGATATGATTGCGTTTTAATTCTAGTAGAATTTGCTCAAGAAATTTTTTAGGTACTTGGGTTTGTATAGCTATGTCGTTTGTATGAACAACACAATTTTTTTCTTGTTTTGCCAAAAATATGAGCGCTTTAATCCCATATTTCGTTTTTTGAGACATCATTCGGTTAAACCAATTTATTTTCCCTCAAGTTAGGCAATCTGTATTTAAATGTAAATTCAGCAATTTTAAATATTCGAATTTTGAGCTTACTCGCTGAAAAGTAGATTTCGACAACATTCTCGGCGAATGCGATGGATTTATAAAGTTGAAAATCAATTAAATCTAATTTCTGGCGTGGGCGCAATTTAGACATCAAGCAAAACATTGAATTCTTTTGTTTACCTCATTTGAACTCAAATTCGGACTTCGTTTCTAAAAAAACTTTACTGGTTTTTGCAAAAAAAAGTCATCCCATACCCTTACACGATTCGAAGAACCACGAATTGCTATCTCTGTCCAATATCTTTTTACGCCATAAGCAGTTCTTTTGTATAGGTTAAGTGCTAAGGCTGAGATGCTGGGTCGGGGTCCAGCATGACAACATAGCATAGATGAACTAAGCTCAATAGGTTGAGAACTAGTGTTATGTTAACAAAGAATTGACGGATATAATCTTTTAAGTTTTATTCTT
>CAZNTR010000125.1:0-11664 GCA_964575925.1 uncultured Chitinophagales bacterium | reverse complement strand
CAATAACAAAACCTCTTTTTGTTTTTACAGACACACTTTTTGGATAACTATCCTAGTGTCTCTTTTACTTTTGGATGAATATCTTCTGGCAAGTATTTTTCCCCATTGTGATACGCAAAAAGTGTTTTAAATTTGGAACCGACTTCTACTTCAAATGGAAATTTCTCGATTTGGCAAAAAGTTCGATTATGTGTAGTGCTTCTTAGGTGTACTTATGTAACATCAAACAGCCAAATAACAAACGATATTCACTATTTTGAGTTTAACTGAGCATCACTCCACCATTTCAATTTTTTCTCCCGTCATGTCGTAAATCTGATAACCCAATTGGACTATTTGGTTTAATTTTTAGTTTTTTGTTCTAGCATTTTTAGACTTTCCAAATAATTGAGTTCAGCTTCACTGAGTGTTTTTTGCTGATATTTTTTGTATTCATTGGTGGCTTTTTCAATAGCCTGCTCGTGGCTCACATTACCTGCTCCTTTCAAAAGTTGTTCTCCACTCATTGTTAGAATACGATCCAAATGCATCGCCCAGTCTTTCATGGTCATTGGTTGCTCTCGTTCTGCTTGTCTTTCGGCGAAATCTAAATATCCTGAAACGAGTTGCCCTAACGCTCTCAGTTCTTTTTCGTCTAAGTAATTTTTTGCAATGACTACATCTTTCAAATGGGGTTGTTTGCCAGAAAAAGTGATCAAGCCCATAAATTGCTTTTCGGCATCAGCCCTATTATAAATCACTTCCGTAGCCGTTTGACCGTGAACAGCATAATGAATCTTGTTTTGAACTTTTTTAAAAAACTCAGTGGAAACCTCGGATTTTGGATTATAGTCGATGCTCGTTGCATAAATATCCAACACCTGCCGATAAAATACTTTTTCTGAAGCACGAATGTCGCGTATGCGTTAAAGTAGCTCTTTCCAGTAACCTCCGCCACCAAGGTTTTTCAAGCGTTCATCGTCCATGGTAAAACCTTTGCGTATGTATTCGTTTAAACGCTTGGTAGCCCATTGGCGAAATTGTGTAGCAATTTTTGAGTTTACCCGATAACCCAAAGAAATAATCATATCCAGATTATAGTGCTTCGTGTTGTAATTTTTACCATCTGTTGCAGTTCGTAAGAATTTCTTACTAACTGACTCTTCCTGTAATTCACCTTCGATAAAAATATTTTTGATGTGCTGGGTAATGCCTGGACGCTCTACTCTATAAAGAACGGCTATCTGGTCCTGTGTAAGCCATATGGTTTCATCTTCAAAACGTACATCAACCGAAATTTGTTCGTCTTCGGTTTTAAAGATAATGAATGAGGAGTTGTTTTCTGTAGTTTTAACCTTTTTTGCCATGCATACTATGCTTTAACTCAACTCAAAGCCATAGAAAACGCACGCCGTTTCGCTTTTGCAATCGGATGAAAATCTGTGAGTGCTTTAAAAAGTGCAATACATGTTTTTCTTGCAAGTTCATCTGCATAGGTTTTATCAAAAAATAGGCTCTTTATAAAATAATCTAAGGCTATTCCGAGTTCGCCAGCATAAATTGCTTTTAAGCCAAATTGTATGGCTTCAATTGTTTTTGGATTTCCCTCTTCTGGTAAGGTTACTTCTCCCTTTTGATAAGCTGAAATCTGTTTGAACATTTTAATCGCTTCAACTTCAAAAACATGTTTGCCTGATTTTATAAACGGAGCCAATACACGTTCAGCTTCTTCTAAATAATCTGGCATCAATAAAACGCCTAACATCAAACGAAATTCGTCCTTTTCAGGATTATCTATAAACAAGTCTTTAACCATTTCCAATGCAGATTCTCTATCACCTTCTTCAAGTAACTTATGAACTTCTTCTATTCCTGAAGTTTCTTTTTCAGAAGCGGGTAAATATTGCTCTAACCACTTTTTTATTTGAACTTCAGGTAATGCGCCAGCAAATTCAGCAATTAGTTTTCCTTGATACACCATTTTTACTGAAGGAATACTTTTAATCTGAAATTGTTGAGAAATTTCAGGATGTAACTCTGTATCAATTTTTACTAATTTCCATTTCCCTTTTGCTTCTCTTGCCAACTTTTCGATTGTTGGTCCTAAAACTTTACATGGTCCACACCATTCAGCCCAAAAATCGATAACTACAGGTCGAGTTTTGCTTTCATCGACCACATCGGTGCGAAAGTCTTTTAAATCATACTCGGATGCCATATTTTATTAGAATCAGTCTTCTTTTTTTTCGCTGTGAACAATACTAATTACCGTTTCGGTACCTTTAATAGCTTCGTGTATTTGTGGATTTTTAATCCATGCGCGACCACCATCGTGTTGTAATTTGCGCATATTTTTGTATTTAAAAGCATTTTTATGAATGTTCGGTAAATCTTTCATTCTCATTTAATTTGGTTAATTTATGTTACAAATATACTTTAAAATATTGTTTCTGAAATGATTTTGACCATCTAAATTTCACTTCAATGGAGTAGAAATGATTGTTTCAACACCTTTGTTTTTGCTGTAACTTGGTTAATCTGAGTTTGGGATAAGAAATACATCAAACACTTAGAATTAAACTCAAAAAATATAGGAATGGTCATTCCTGTAAATAGTTTAATCTCGAATAGTGTTCACAATTTGAATGAGAAAGCAATTTTTTGATACTGGCTGTATTCGCTTCCTGTTTCGCTTCGTGGTTCCATTGTAAACGCAATTACATTTCACATCCCCAAGCATAAAGAGTCAGATTTCTACCTATGGCAATGCAATGCCAATATATGCTAGTATTCCATCTTATTTTCAAAAAGATTATTCTTATCCTCAAACTCGCTACTTATTAGTGCTTCATGTACGAATAATCTTTGAACCTATTCAGAAAAGTAATTATCATCTTAATATTTGGCGATATACAAAGGATTTGAAAGGGTACAAACCAGAAAAATCACCTTTTCAAAGTGGGCATAATTTATTAAAGGACAAAAAAGGCGAGTCAACCATTGAATTATAAAATGACTTACCTTTATCTACTAAAATTAACCTGTAAATTTTAGTCTGTCTTTTTTTTGGATTCACACTAAAACAATTGCTTTAGATTTCAAGTTTTGCTAGGGAGTTTTAGCTAATTTCTCAATCTATTTCAGAAATAGTAGTAATTGTCATTGTTTGATTGTGTAACTCGCATTTTACTTCATCAAAAAAAGGAGCTATTTCTCCATAAGAATAAAAACCTGTCATATAGGGATTACCACCAAGCGATTCTGCTACAGCTTCTACCTCTTCATCTGTTCGTTGGTTCAAAATTAATTTTCTACCCACACATGAAATTAAAATAGCTAAATCTGGCTTAGAATCTTTTAGTGAAATCAAGCTTTGTTCGGCGGCTACTCCAGCTCCATCAATTAATCTATCGAAATTTGCCTTCATTAGTTGAGCGCTTGCACCTTCTGGCATATTCCCAGCAAAAATCATCGACTGTTTTTCTTCATTAATACTTAAAATTGTACGCATTATTGCTTGGCCATCTTTATTCTCTTTAATAGCAAGTGGGAATAATAAGGCGCTCCCAGGTAGTTGTTCTGCTTGGCTTCCTAAATATTTTTTATATAATTCTAGAGCAGATTGATGGTCTAATTCGAATAATTCGTTGTCGATAGACTTCGTTATTTCACGAATTGGACCAAATGAATCCCAACCACCTTGGCAACCTAAACCAACTTTTATTGAATTACCATATAAACCAATCATTACAATAGTTCCTGGACTTGGCATTTCATTCAAACCCACTAATGTTTTTTCAAAACGGGCAGCATCACCAGCTAATCCACCTGTTAAGGTAACATCTTTGGGTAAACCTGTATCAATACCTCGAACTAAATAGGTACCATTTACAGAATGTCCATCAGAAAATACTAAAATATGCTTCAAGTTATCTTTTGGCATATCTTGGATGAGCTTTTTCCCTGCCTCAAAAGAATCAGTTACTTCAGAAATAGAGATTTTTTTACAAAAAAGACCCACTTTTTCAAATTCAATTACCGTTGCTGAAATAGTATCGTTATAGACTTGAGTTTGTACTATTTCACCTGATGTTGAAGTGGTAACAATACTTGCTTTTGGATACTTTTCTCTTAAAGAATTAAACCATTCAGGTTTTTCCAGAAGCATTCTTTCACCAAAAACTAAAATTAAATTGGCATTGGAAACAGGTTCTTCTGAACGAATTAATTCCCACTGGTTTTTTTTTGAAAATTGCATTTGTTCTATTTTCATAACATTGAAATTCTTTCTGCTAATTCTATAAAAAATAAGTTGTCATCTGATTTTGCAAACGTACTTAACTCAATTATTTCAGTTTCATCTGAGTTTAAGTTAGATAATAATTGATCAATTGTATAAAAATCTTGAATATCGCATGCATCTAAAAAAGCTTTTTTAAATGGTTCATTTTGCTTAGTAAACCACATTAAATAATGACTTAAAATATCTTCTTTTGCATCAGTCTTACCTTCAGTAGTAGCCGATTCGTAAATAAACTTGACTCCAACTTTCTTCTCAAGAGAATGAATAAGCCATTTTTCACGATAGGGTTTTGTAATATAATCATCGAATCCCATGGCAAATAATTCTTCTTTTTTGGCTAGTGAGCCACTTGCCGTAAGCGCTATAACTTTAATAAAATCAAGATTGGGATTCTCTCTTATTTTCTTAAACGCTTGTTCCCCACTCATTCCAGGCATCATAATATCCATAAAAATAGCATCAGGTTTAAATAACTCTGCCATCATAACAGCATCATAACCATTATCAGCTTCAATACATTCTATTCCTAACGACTCTAAAAATGCCCGAACGACAGCTATATTATTGGAGATATCATCAACTATAAGAATTCTCCATTTTTTTGAGCCTAAAATTCCAACAACAGGTTTGAAATTTACATCCAGATTTTCATTACTATCATAGGCAGAATCAACATCTAATGAAAATTTAAAAGTTGAGCCTTTTCCTAATTTACTCTTTACAGTTATGCTACCATGTAGCATTTCTGCAATCTTTGATGAAATAGCTAAACCAAGCCCAGTCCCTTCGCTATACAAGCCTTTAACTTGTCTAAATGGTTCAAAGATCTGACTTAATTGTTTATCAGGAATACCTCTTCCACTATCGTTTACACTAAAAGTTAATTGGTAGGAGGAGGTTTCTGCAATGGGTTCTGCGTTAATCTCTAACTCAACAAATCCACTATTTGTAAACTTAATGGCGTTTCCAATTAAATTAATTAAGACTTGTTGTATTCGTTTACTATCCGAATACAAAGTTTTAGGTAATAAACCATGAGTTTTAATCTGCAACACTAAACCTTTTTCTTTTGCTTGTAAAGCAAACATAGACTCAATGTCGAATAGTATTTCTCGAATACTGAATGGTTCAAAGGCTAAATCAAATTTACCTGCTTCGATTTTCGAAATATCTAATACGTCATTAATCATGGCTAAGAGGTGATTTCCACTTCTATACATGGTTTCAACATAGCCTTTTTGCTGAACAGGAATAGCTTTATCTCTCTGTAAAATCTGTGAAAATCCGATAATCGCATTTAAGGGAGTTCGAAGTTCGTGCGACATACTTGACAAAAACGCTGATTTTGCTCTATTAGCTTCTTCTGCTGATTTAGTTGCTGCTCTAATTTGATTTTCTACTTTTTTTCGTTCCGTTATATCTTCTGAAATGGTAAGAATGTATTTAACCACTCCAGTATGCTCTAAGACTGGAACTTTTTGAGTTCTTAAAATTATGGTAGAGCCGTTCTTTTTTTGATATTCTTCTTCTTGAAAGACAAACATTTTCTTGCTCTCAATTACCATATCATCTTGAGCATCAAAAATTTTTGCTTTTTCCTCATTAAACAATTCAGCATTCTTTTTCCCAATAAAATCAATATCGGATAGATGTTGATTAATATGCTTAGCAATCTGATTCATTTTAATGTATTGCTTAGTACCAGCATCTTTTACCAAAACAGAAACTGGCATCTCTTCAATTAATGTATCTAAAAACGCACTTGTCTCTTCAAGTTCATTCACTTTATATTCTAAAGCAGATTCAGCTTGTTTTAGTCTAGTAATATCAAGGGCTGTACCTAATATGGTTACAGGTTCATTATTAGCGTCATAAATTAATTTAAACGAAGCTTCAATCCATTTAACTCCACAATTTTTGTCAACAATTCTATGTGTTATAGTTGTTATCCCTTTAGAAAATAAGGTTGATAAGATATACTCAACTTCTGCAAGATCTTCTTTATAAACTAATTGTTTGTAATTATATAAATCAAAACCAATAAAATTATCTCGTTCAAAAATCCTGCAAAGATTTGGAGTCCAATCTGTTTCACCTGATCCAAGTGAATACACCCATGTGCCAAAATTAGCTAATTGTTGCGCCTCAGACATTCTAGCTTCTTGCAATAATAGAAGTTTTTCGGTTCGTCTTTGCTCTTCAGCTAAAACTTGAAGATGCTCAACTAAATTCAATAAATGATATGAACTTTCAGACTTGCTGAGTTCTTTAATAAGCGCTACTTCTTGTTCATTTCTAGCTAAAAGAACTATTGCTTCCAACACTTTATCTAATAATTCTTTTTGATTAAATGCCTCAGCTTGAAGTTGTTTATTTGCAAGTGATAATTCCTCCGAAGAAAGAACCATTGCACGTTCTAACAACAAACGATCAGAATCAGTATGTAGATAAGATTGGTTAATTAAATGTAGAAATTCTTGAAATTTCTCATCCTGAGGTACTTCTTTTCCAAAAGTCCTTTTTAATTGCCTACTTAATAGTTTATGAATTTCCAAGTTAGTCGATTACTCGATTATAAAAGTTGACTCAAATTAAGGAATTTCTATTCCATAATTTATTAAGATGTATTAATTCATTTTGATTAAATTATAGTTAAAACTGAATTTAGAGGTCTAATAAATGTTCTGCTAATAACCTAAATGCTTCTAAAATAGCTAAACCTGCAAAAATCCGTTTCAACAATAGTTTATTTACCGTCATTGCGTATTTTGCACCTTGTCCAGCTCCTAACATTCCACCTACGGCTAATGGTAAACCTACGCCAAAATCGACATATCCTAAATTAACCGAAGATATAGCCGTACTCGTTAAACTTGCAAACGAATATTGAACTACTGCAACAATTGATATGATTAAAATAGCGGCAGAACTTAAACTAACTACCAGATTAAAAGGTTTATGATAGTTCATATTTAATAGTGGAACCATAACAATTCCACCACCTAAACCCGTTAATGCGGCCACGAATCCACCTAATCCTCCTACAAATAGTCCAGAACTCCATTTTACCTCGATTGGAGGTTTGCTAGAGCCTACATCTTTTTTAGGACTTTTTAAAAAGGAATACGCCGTATAGAGTAAGATTCCTGAAAATAAGATAGCGAATTCTTTTTCTGAAAAATGCTCTGATGTCGTGATTTGTTTCCCGAAATATGTTCCAATTGCACCAAAACCGCCAATCCAAGCACTTTCTTTTAATGAAAAATTTTTCTGTTGAATGTGTTTAATCGTACTCGATGCTGAAACCAAAATAACGCAAAACAGAGATGTGGCAACAGCATAAACAGCGGGATTTGCAACCCCTTGAGATGTAAACATATAAAATAGAATCGGTATAAATACTAAACCTCCACCTATACCTAATAATCCAGATAGAAATCCTGCAAAAACACCAATTACAATTAATAAAATTTCAAACATGTTAACATCTTCCTTCTCTTAAATTTTAGCTTTAATCGTTAATTCATTTCCCACTTAAACCTATTCTTTATAAGAAACAGTCTTTGCACTTCAAGCTTTGATTATTTGAAAACACACTCGTTATTTAATACAAACACATGCTACAAAAGTTATTTTTCCTTCAATTATTGTCATTATTCTCAATTTTCCGTGGAGTATAAGTTTTTTTTAAATTTTAACAAAGACAATCTACTGATTTAAGGGAAATGAAGTATCATAAATAAGTAGAATTACCCTATTTTACATTTGTTTAACCCATTTTAAGGAATATGATTTACGATTGTATTATCATCGGATCAGGTTTAAGCGGTCTTGCCTGTGCTAAAGAATTGCAAAAAAACAATTTATCTGTTTTAGTTGTCGACAAAGGTTTTTTGCCTGGAGGAAGAGTGGCTTCGAAAACAGTACAAACAGAAATTGGTAAAGCCGTTTTTGATTATGGGGCTCAATATTTCACGGTTGAATCAATTGAGTTTTTAAAGCAAGTAAACGAATGGATTAGAAATGGTTTAGTTGACAAATGGGCTACTAATTTTGAATCTTTTGGACCAAAAAAACAAGAAGATAAAGTCCGATACAAGGCCTTTCCTACCATGAGATCTATTTGCCTTGATTTATGTTCAGAGTTAGAGGTAAAACAACAAACGACAGTTGTACGAATTGAAAAAGCTGATGAAGAAATCTGCAAAGTCTTAACTGAAAAAGGCGAAGTTTTTGAAGCCAAAACTCTCGTAATTACTGCGCCAATTATTCAATCTTTAGCTCTTTGTTACAGTTCAGGTATTATCCCAGACTTTAATACCGTTAGCTTTTTTAATCAGCAAAAGTATCATTCTTGCGCTACTCTTATGATCGTATCCGATACAGAATCATTAATTCCAGAACCTGGTGGTATGTGGTGCGACCCTCAATCAAACTTTCAATGGATGGCTGACAACAAGAAAAAAGGGATAAGTGAAGTAACTTCCATTACTGCAAATTTGACACCAGAGTTTACCCGAATAAGCTACTCATTATCTGATGATGAAGTCTTTGAAGCTCTATCAACCAATTTATCTGAGTATGTACCTGGAAATTATGTATTTAAACAGATTCATCGATGGAAGTATGCTCAACCCATTAATATCGTTGATACAGGATTTATACGTGACGAATATTATCCAAATCTCTGGTTTGCTGGTGATATATTTCTGAACGGAAGGGTCGAAAGTGCTTGGCTTTCTGGTTACAAAACAGCAAAAGGAATTATAAAATCAAAACTATAAGATTCTGAAAGTCTGCGTTTAAATGATTTTTAGTTTTTTTGATTATTGATTATTGATTTTACCTAACTCAAAGAGCATTATAAAAAAATAAACCTAGCGAATACACAATTGAAAAAATTAATTACCAAAATATCTTTTCAAATTTAATTAAAAACCTCACACCTCTCACTTCAATTCTTCCTCCTCTCAATCAATCTTATGAAGACTGACTCATACTTGTTATCTTTGTGCCATGCTTGACGTAACTATCATCCAGAAAACCTTATTTCTAACTCTTAACAGACCCGAAAAACGGAATGCTCTAAATAATGAATTAGTAGGCCTGTTAAAAGATGAACTAAAAAAAGCGAAAACCAATCCTGAACTTAAATTGATTGTGATTCGCCAAAATGGAGCAGTGTTTTCAGCAGGGGCAGATCTTTCGGCTCTACAGAAGTTACAAACTCAAACCTATGAAGAAAACCTACTAGACTCAGAGCATCTTGCAGAACTTTTTGAACTCATTTACAATCATCCTATTCCTATTTTAAGTGCAATACAAGGCGATGCCATTGCCGGAGGTTGTGGACTTGCTACCGTTTGTGATATTTCCTTAGCAGTTGATACAGCTAGATTTGCTTATACGGAAACAAGAGTTGGATTTATTCCTGCAATTGTCTCTTGGTTTGTCGTGAAAAAAGTTGGCGATACCTTTGCTAGACGTTTACTTTTAGCTGGAGAACTTATTAACGCATCTGAAGCCTATAAAACGGGATTAATTACAGAAGTTTGTGCTTCAGAGACTTTTTCTGAACGATTAAATTATTGGGTGCATCTTTTTGAAACTAAAGTGAGTCGTGAATCCGTTGCTATGACAAAAGAACTTATTTCTCACGCTCATATCACATCATTTTCTGATTTTTCACCGTATGCCGCTAAAAAAAATGCAGAAGCCCGTGGTACTGATGACTGTAAACGTGGCATTTCAGCATTTTTAAACAAAGAAAAAATAACCTGGTAAAAGGATTTTCACTTGGATTTTAACAACAGATATTCACCACAGACTTCATTTTCAATCTTTCCTCCGGCGATTAAAAATCTGCTAATTATAAATGGTTTAGTCTTTTTGGCTCAAAATACTCCTATTACAGGGACTATTTTAAACAAGTATTTCTCTCTTTTCCCTTATGATTCTGGATATTTTTATCCATGGCAATTAATGAGCTACATGTTTATGCATGGTAATCTTTCTCACATCTTTTTCAATTTATTTGCTTTATGGATGTTCGGGCTTCAATTAGAACTGCGCTGGGGAACTAAACGATTTTTAACGTATTATTTCTTAACAGGAATTGGGGCAGGTCTCTTATCCATGTTAGTCAGCAATGCCATTGTTATTGGAGCTTCGGGTGCCGTTTATGGAATACTAATTGGATTTGGAATGATGTATCCCAACAAATACATTTACATGTTATTCCCTCCAATTCCTTTGAAAGCAAAATATTTTGTTATTTTTTACGGAGCCATTGAATTGTTTAGTGGAATTAGCGGATTAAGTTCTGGAATTGCACATTCTGCTCACCTTGGTGGAATGGTAATTGGGTTTATTTTAATTAAACTATGGGGATTGAAAGGAGATCCTGCTTAATGTTAAATTCACGTTATTCAGCGTCTGGAATGGGCTTTAACACTCTTCCTATTGCAATCCGATCTATTATTTTAATTTCTGTAGTCAGTTTTTTAATTGGGCTTGTTTTTCCTAATTGGCTAGAATGGTTTGCTTACATTCCTGATTGGAAAATCGCTTTAACGCAACCTTGGAGAATTGTTACCTATTTATTTCTGCATCACGATGTATGGCATATTCTGTTTAATATGCTTTGGTTGTATTGGATGGGACGACAAGTTGAACAAGATTTAGGTCCAAGAACGTTTTCATCCATCTTTTTCATAAGTGGAATCGGTGGAGCCTTATTAAACTTGTTACTTTCTGGAGTTTTTGGAACAACACCCGTAATTGGTGCATCTGGAGCTGTTTATGGAATTATGGTTGCCTTTGCTTTATTGTATCCAAACGCTCCTATCATGTTGTTTTTGTTACCACCTCTTCCAGCTAAATATGTCATTGCTGGATTAATCGCCATTGATGTTATTTTAATTGGTGACAAAACTGCTATTGCACGTTTGGTTCATGTCGGCGGTGCACTTACTGGATTTGTAATCGTTCGCGCTCATTTACAAGGAGTAGTGATAACACGTTGGATTGACTTCATTATCTATTATGTGCAAAAATTACAGCACACTGCAGAAACCGCTAAAACCAAAACAAAACCTAAGAATCCTTCAATGCGAATTGTAGAGGATGCTGAAATTATTGAGGAAGTTGATCAGAATGAATTAGACCGAATTTTGGATAAAATCGCCAAAACTGGTTACGATGGACTTTCTGCAGATGAAAAAAGAGTTTTGTTTGAAATGAGCAAACGAAAATAATTACCTAATTCTTCTAAGCAGATATTTAATTTCGAACTTTAAATCTGCTTAATTCTCTAAAAATAAATTCCAAACTGAATTACAATCCTTTATGAATAAACCGTTTGAAATCAACCGAAGAAAATC
>CAZNTR010000124.1:0-11675 GCA_964575925.1 uncultured Chitinophagales bacterium | reverse complement strand
CATCAGCATCGGGAACAATAACTGAAATTGCTCCAAAAATATCTCTGTCATATTGTGGTTCTTCTTGAATATCAATTGTGTAAAAAGCAAGTTTTAATTTATAAAAACCAAGTGTGCCTACATAAGAAAAATCATTTGTTTCAATTCTAATTCGCTTATCTAATTTGTCTTCACGCCCAAAGTACTCTAATCTAAATTTTACACGGATTTTTTCACCTTCAATTCGTACTTGAGACTTATCATAAGTTACTCCATCAATTTTCAATAAATCATTACTAATCCAATTTTGGATATCATCAATTTTAAAAAATTTACGAGATTTATCACTTATCGAGAAGTAGATAATCCCTGCAGATTCATTATTTTCATCAGTATCTAACGGTGGAGTTAAAAACTCAGGCGGATTTTCAACTTTATTGAACGTAACGGAAAGCTTTCCTTTTTTTAATACATTTTGTGCAGATGCTAAGTCAAGCTGTAATAGGCTTAGTATAAAAACCGAAAGTGAAACTAATTTTAGCAATTGACTTGATATAATATTGCGCTTCATAGGTTTAATTGTTTATTTTTCCTGGTGGATTTAATGCCATTAATAAGATTTCAACTGAATTTGAAACCCATAAGTCGTTAATTTTTTGAACAGTATGATCAATTCTAACCACATGTTCATAGTTTAATTGCTCTTGTCTCATAAGCAATAAAAACCTCATTTTTTTCTCATTTATTGTACTTTCTTTCACTGAAAGTAACCCAATTGCGGCAATTTCTCCATAGGCTGATAAATTATTTTTAATCAGATTACAGAATTCTTCTGGTTGCTCTGAAACGTTAATTTTTAACGTGTCTCTTGCAGCTATTGATAAATTAACAGATGCATTGCTTGAAAAGAGCGTTTTTTCAAATGTTGCATTTAACCATGAAAGCATGATTTTTCTCGCAAATTGTTCGTCTTTTGTCAACTCTACTAATAAATCTTGCGTTTCATTTGTTACTAGCCCTTTTCGAAAAGGTACAATTGAGCTAGACTTTTCCACAAGACCATGCGCTTTTTGAACTTTCCCATGTTCTACATTATCAGCTAGATAGAGTGAATAACTATTTTGATCGCCTCCTGTAACATCTAACAATTTAGCTTGAATACTGAGCGTGATTAAGGTGTCTCGTTTTTTATCTTGTGTTATTATATAAATATGTGATTCGTATTTATTCCTATCTGTACAAGTAAAATCAAGTTTACCTGAGGCTAAATCGTTGAACACTGAATCGTTTTTTTGTTTATTAAAAGCGACTAAACCTGATTTTACAAGTATTGATGGTGTATTTACATAAGACCAAAATAAATCTGAATACTTGTTTTCTAAACTCCATGCAACAAAACCAGCAAACTGATTATTCAAATTTCTTGTTAATTCGCTTGCATTAGCACCAAATAGTTTTTCAACAGCAAATGCTTTTCCATCAGCTTGTTTATGAATTAAATACTGCGCTGAATCTTTACCCACATAAATTAGCTCAGAATAAGGCATTACTGTAAAAAAAGTGTGTTCTACTGCTTTTTTATACTGAACGTTGCTTATCCACTCATTGAAATAGGTATCAAATAAGGATCCTGCTTTAAGACTATTTCCAGCACTTAAACATATAATTAAAATGAAGTATCGAACTCCAAGACCTAAGGCACTTTTCCGATTATTGATTCTTTTATCCATTTCTATTTTACTAATTCAAACATACTCATATCGATTACAGTACCTGAACCGCGTACCATTATTGGTTTTTCATGCCATGCACGAACATAAATCAAAGGTTTGTTTTCATCTTCATAATCAATCATTAAAAATAAATACCCTTCATCACTATAATTTTGAGAATTCCAAATTTGAAATAAATTTACACCATAAACCTCTGGGTATTCAGGATGTTGATTAATACGAACTCCATCAAATTTCACATCTATAAAACTATTAGCTGCAAACAATTTTTTTAAGCGATCTAGATATTCTTTTTTTGACTGTTTTAAGTAGGTAAAGTTTTCTTCACTTACCTCAGACTTTTTCATACTTAAAGCGTCTCTATCATCTTTTTTTATTTTAACCCCAGTAATAATTAACGCTTTATCACTGAATTGAGTCTCAATATAACTTAAATCTTTTCGATTATATGCCGTTCTAAACTGTTCTACATACGAAAGAATTTGTTTACGTCTTAGCTCATCTTCTAAATCGACACTGTAACGAATCATCTTTTGATACCGATTCTTCTCCAAAGCAAAACGAACCGAAAGTAATTCTGCATTTTTGTTAAACAAAAGTACGAGTTCTCGGTCATTATCTTTTCTGCCAGCGTTTAAGGTTGAATCTATCTCCCCTTCGATTCCTCT
This sequence comes from uncultured Chitinophagales bacterium, assembly GCA_964575925.1. Taxonomy (GTDB): domain Bacteria; phylum Bacteroidota; class Rhodothermia; order Balneolales; family M1805; genus M1805. The sequence goes on along the minus strand of CAZNTR010000124.1, from coordinate 9,295 downwards.
TATTTCATAAACGCCATCTTTTTGAAGTAATAAATCTGTCTCTATTATCTCATCAGTTACTTTATAATGAGTATTAATAAGCAATTCTTTTAGCTCTGTATAACCTTGATTACCATCACCGTTCATGATTTGTTGAGGCAATACAAAATCTTTAGTATTAAAATTATTCACCGCTTGTAAAATAACAGTCGCATTTTGTTCAACTAATCGGTCGAGATTTTTTTCGATGCCTTTCACGATCAATACTTTTGGTTGTATTTGAGCTTCCGTAGCACTGCCTAAGATTAAAAACAAGATTAGTGGTAGTAGTATTCTCATAATATTAAATCATATTTTGACCAGATAATTTCACCGAGCGTTTGTAATTGGGTAATTTCGTGAATCTTTTTTAATTCCGCTTCACCCAAATGAGGTATTTTCCATTAAATTTTTCAACTAATGATGGAATTTCTTCACCTGAATTAATCATGTAAAACCGATTCTGACTAAAAATGAGCCGTTCATAGACTTTTTCTTGATCTGCAACTAGAATAAGTGATCCTTCTGAATCTAAAATATCAGCTTGTTTTCCAAATGTTAGTTCGTTTCTCTCTTTTTGAGTTTTCAAATAGGTTAATAAACCACGCGTTGTTTGTATTTCTGAAACTTCTTTATAAAACTGATTTAGTTTAATTTCGATTTTTTCGGGATTGTCTTTTTTTACTGTAATGGACTCAATTGCTGAGGCTTGTTTTTCTTCAGGTAAGGCTACTATTTCTGGGACTTGCTGCATGGGAGCCGTTGAAACTACTTCTCTTAATTGTTCTTTTGCACGAATTCTTTTTGATGATAAATCGAGGAAACGTTTAACTGAAAGTGATGGATCACCATTTATTTCTACCTTAACTTCATAATTTCCTAATTCTTCATAGGTATAAATTAAAGTTGGTTCTGAAGTGTAGCGCTCTTCTCCGTCGCCTAAAACCCATCTCACTTCACGAACTAAATTTTTATCAATTTTATTGATTTCAAATTCTACACGTTTTCCTGTAAATCCTGCTTCAAGACCAAAACGGAATACATTGGTAAAATCGATTTTTATGTCTTTAGAAATGGACAATCGTTTTAATGGTTCTAGTTCTCGAATTGTTGCATCCGATTTAATATCATCCGAAATATCTATAAAAAAGGAGATTTGAAAACTTTCGGTTTTATATTCTGGTAGATATCCAGGAAGATTTAACCTACCACGTCCATTTTTTAAAAGTTCATTAAAATTATACGATTGAAACTTGAACGCATAACGTAAACCTTCTAAGGGTTTCCCTTTGTACACTAATTGAAATGGTGCAACAATATCTTTTTCATCGATTTGATAAGCTGGCCGAGATAACACTTCAACTTCATCCTTTAATAATGCATCAATTCTTGAACGCATATTTTCTTGGAGGTTTTCTGTTTTTACACCGTCTTCAAATGCGTATTCAACATTGCCAAAATAGGTATCGCTAAGAATATAGGTTTTATAAAACCCTTTTAAACCTGTAACTACGTTTCCTGCTCTAAAAGCTCGGTCTGCTTCGGCTGCCGAGGCCGTTATTTTGCTTTTAATAACATCAAAACTTTTAATTTTATCCTCATTGCTGATGTAGGCAAAGGCATAATATTCGTCCCACAGATTTATTGTAATGGTTTTCAAACCTTGTAATGACATTTGAGAAAAAACTCGATTTTTAATCTCTAACTCTTCCTGATACACATTTGCTTTTATTTTATCTTCAAATTCTTTTAATTGAGTATTACTTTTGTAATCTTCTTTAAACCCTTTATCATTTTCAGTTTTAGTTAAATCGGTTGTTCTGGAAACACTTACACCTGATTGAGTTACATCAACCGTTTTTTCTTTTTTTGTCAAATTGGTTTCGGAACTTACTTTTGCAGAAAATTGGGTAATTAAATTGCCTCTTGCATAAGCTATTGCGTCTTTTTCCAATGTTGCATAACCATCAGCAAACGAATACTCATTAGCGTTCCGAAATTTTATAGTTGCTCTTTTTACAGCATAGTCTTTGGCATCATAATCTGAGATGTATAAAAAAATGGTTTCTTCTTTATCTTTTTTACCCCATGTAAGTTCTTTTGTGTTTAATGGCATGGTTCTTAGCATTTGTCTTAGATTAGCATGTTGCATGCTTTCATCTTCAACACTGTCAAAAGTTGGAATATCATCCACAATTCTGAAATTCCCTAACACTTTATCTATAAGCATTTTTTTAGCTTTATTTCTTGCGTTTTCTACCGTTTTTTCCGTAACAGAGACATAAAGTGTACTTTTTGTTTTCTTAATTTCATTTATTTCCTTTTTTATCGATTTTGGTTGAGCGCTTAGACTCAATAAAGAGTTCAAAGAAATAAGTACTATAAGAATAATCGATTTGCTAATTGAACACATATTTTATTGTTATTACTACATGTTTTTTTGTTAACGCAGGTTTTTCAGCTTTAATTGGCAAAATAGACAATAAGCTTCAATACAATCAATTACTAAAGATAGTAAAATTTAATTCTCATCAACTATTGATTTTCAGGGACTTATTAGAATGTTTAAGTAAATTAAATGTTTAAAAACGTAAAAAATGAATTCGCAAATAGATCTTCATAACAAGCTGACGAAATTTTACTTAACTAAACAACTCAAAAATAACTCATTGTCTAATTACTGTAAAACTGTTTTTGAAATCTTTGTCTGACATCATAATTTGAGTAAAAATTAGTATCGATGAGTGTACTCCGAAAAGTAGTTTTTAGCAAACTATTCGTCGAATTCGTAGTATTTGGAAGGGTGAAAATCGAAAGAATCGACTTTTGGGAGTAGTCCCACCAACCATTTTTAATTCTTAATTCATTAAAACATATAAAAATAACGAAATATTTTATAAAAAAGCTATTAAGGTGTTATTCTCATTAAACCAATACTCAACATTAAGCGAAGATTCATTCAAATGGCAAAGCTCAAATTAGTGATTTTTTTATCCTTATGGATTTACTTTTAATTACATTAACTAATATATAGTTAAGGATTAAATGGCCCATTAATTTTCAAAAGTTTTAGTTTTTAAAAATTTGTTGATTTACAATTTTCCCAAAATTGATTTGTGTAAAATCTCACTCCTTTCAGAACGTATCAATTTCGTATCTTTGCACGCCATGAAAACAGTTTGTGTAATGCAAGTTCCACTATTATTCTGTTATCTAGACCTCGCATTCAGTTTAAACTATCTTAACCTCAAAATTTGAACGGTATGTCCATCTCCCTTCGGGATTTCGATTCTTTCGAAAAGCGCCATAATGGCCCATCTGAGTCAGAAATTTCAGCAATGCTTCATGTAATTGGTACCAACTCTTTGGATCAATTAATTTCACAGACTATTCCAACTAGTATTCGTCTCAAAAATGAGTTGAATCTTCCTAAAGCTCAATCTGAAGCCGAATTTTTGCGTTCTTTCAAGAACAAGTCTTTAAAAAATCGTGTTTTCACTTCCTATATTGGTGCAGGTTATCACGATACAGTAACACCAACAGTAGTTCTTCGAAACATTTTGGAAAATCCGGGTTGGTACACTGCTTATACGCCTTATCAAGCAGAAATTTCACAAGGACGTTTAGAAATGTTGTTAAATTATCAAACCATGATTTGTGATTTAACAGGAATGGAATTAGCTAATGCTTCTCTTTTAGATGAATCTACTGCCGCTGCAGAAGCCATGAATATGCTACATTCTGTTACCGTGCCAGCTAAAAAAGGTGCGCATACTTTTTTAGTATCAACGGCTGCACATCCTCAAACTATCGATTTACTTACAACTCGCGCTAATCCATTAGGAATTGATTTAGAATTGTGCGAGACCAATAAAATGGATGTCACTCGACCTGATGTTTTTGGTGTTTTAATCCAAAACCCTGACACATTCGGACAAGCAAACGATTTAACAGCTTTTACTCAATCTGCTAAAGAAAATAATGTTTTAGTGGCTGTTGCTACCGATATTATGAGTTTAGTGATTATGAAATCGCCAGGTTCAATGGGTGCTGATGTTGTGTTGGGAAGCACTCAACGATTTGGCGTTCCTATGGGTTATGGCGGTCCTCATGCTGCATTTTTTGCCACAAAAGAAGCCTATAAAAGACAAATTCCAGGTAGAATAATTGGAGTGACCAAAGATGCAGAAGGAAACCATGCCTTAAGAATGGCTCTTCAAACGCGTGAGCAACATATTCGTCGTGAAAAAGCAACTTCAAATATTTGTACAGCACAAGTTTTGCTTTCGGTTATGGCTGCAGCGTATGCTGTTTATCACGGACCTGAAGGGTTAAAAGGCATAGCAGAGCGAATTCACGGTAAAGCTGTTCTATTAGAATCAGCTCTTTCTGAATTAGGTTTCGAACAAGTAAATTCAGCTTATTTCGATACTTTGAATTTCAAAAATTCCAATCAGGTTCAATTAAATGAAATCAAAAAGCTGACCGAGCAACACGAAATCAATCTTCGTTATTTCGAAAATGGGTTCTCCATTTCTGTTGATGAAGCCAAAACTGTAGAAGACATTTCTTTATTGATTTCCATATTTGAAAAAATCACAGGAAAATCTACAGGTCGTTCTGAATCTGTGGAATCCAAAATTCCTTCTAGTCTAGTTCGCAAAGAAGAAATTTTAACCCATCCCTTTTTTAGTTCCTATCAGGCTGAACATGAAATGTTGCGTTATTTAAAACGTCTTGAGAACAAAGATATCTCTTTGGTTCATTCCATGATTTCTTTAGGATCATGCACAATGAAACTCAACGCGACGACCGAAATGATTCCGATTACTTGGACACATTGGGCTCAATTGCATCCTTTTGCTCCAACCGAACAAGTTTTAGGTTATCAAGATTTAATTGCTGAACTATCTGCTTGGTTATGTGAAATTACTGGATTTACGGCCATGTCGTTACAACCAAACTCTGGTGCACAAGGTGAATATACAGGCTTAATGTCCATTCGTGCTTATCACAAAGATAGGAATGAAACTCAGCGTACTGTCGCTATAATTCCATCTTCTGCTCATGGTACAAATCCTGCAAGCGCTGTTATGGCAGGCATGAAAGTGGTAGTTACCAAATGTGATGAAAAAGGAAACATTGATGTTGCCGATTTGCGTGAAAAAGCAGAATTGCATAAAGATAATCTTGCTTGTTTAATGGTAACTTATCCTTCTACTCACGGCGTTTTTGAAGAAGAAATTCGTGAAATTTGTGATATTATTCATGAAAGAGGAGGATTGGTTTACATGGATGGAGCTAACATGAATGCTCAAGTTGGCTTAACTTCTCCAGCAGAAATTGGGGCCGATGTTTGTCACTTAAACTTGCACAAGACCTTCTGTATTCCTCACGGCGGTGGCGGACCAGGTATTGGACCAATCGGAGTAAATGATAAATTAAAACCGTATTTGCCAGGACATTCGCTTGTAAAAACTGGTGGTGAAAAAGCGATAACTGCCGTTTCAGGAGCTCCTTACGGTAGTGCTGATATTCTTGGAATTAGTTATGCCTATATTGCCATGATGGGTGGAAACGGACTAAAACGTGCAACACAAATGGCTATTCTGAATGCAAATTATATTAAAGCACGTTTAGAAAAAGAGTTCAAGATTCTTTTTACTGGGAAAAATGGAAGAGCGGCACATGAAATGATTGTAGATTTTCGCCCTTTCAAAGTTAGTGCCGGAATTGAAGTTACCGATGTAGCAAAACGACTCATGGATTATGGATTCCACGCACCAACTGTAAGTTTTCCAGTTGCGGGAACCGTTATGATTGAGCCAACAGAATCGGAAAGCAAAGCAGAGTTAGATCGCTTTTGTGATGCCATGCTTCAAATTCGTGAAGAAATTCGTGAAATTGAAAACGGAACAGCCGACAAAATGAATAATGTGCTAAAGAATGCTCCACATACCGCTCATTGCATTATTTCTGATAACTGGATCTACCCCTATTCAAGAGAAAAAGCGGCTTATCCGTTAGATTTTGTACGCGAAACCAAAATATGGCCAACCGTAAGACGCATTGATGACGCTTATGGCGACAGAAATTTAATCTGTTCTTGTTTACCTGTCGAAGCTTACGCTTAAAATTTTAGGACTCTAAACTTAGGACTCACAGTCCTTAAAGGACTGTGAGTCCTAAGTTTAGAGTCCTAGTCTTTTTTTAAGCTAAAACTTCTTTTACAGAGTTTACTATAAACTCCAATAATGCTTCATTCATCTCAGTATGAATCGGAAGTGATAAAACTTGATCACTCAATAATTCCGTTACAGGAAACGATCCTTTTCCAAATCCTTCCATTTTATATCCTTCTTGGTAATGCAATGGAATCGGGTAATAAATCATACTAGGAACACCTTTTTCAGCGAGTTTTGCTTGTACTTCGTATCTATTCGCTTTTGTTAATCGAATGGTATATTGATGAAAAACATGTGTTGACCAACTTGCTCTTTTAGGAGTAATTACTCCATCAACAGAAGCTAATTGCAAATCATAATAGTCTGCGGCTTTTCTTCTTGCTTCGTTATACTCATCTAATAACGGAAGTTTAACACGCAAAATAGCCGCTTGAATGGTGTCTAAACGAGAATTACAACCAATTGTATCGTGTTTGTAACGCACACTTTGACCGTGATTGGCCATCATTTTAATTTTCTTAGCCAAGTCATCATCGTTGGTCATTAAAGCACCACCATCACCATAACAACCTAAATTTTTTGATGGGAAAAATGAAGTTGTTCCGATAGGACTAATTGTCCCAGCTTTTTTTACACTTCCATCAGAAAAAGTGTAATCTGCGCCAATAGCTTGTGCCGTATCTTCAACAACAAATAAATTATGTTTCGCCGCAATGTTCATGATTTGTTCCATATTTGCACATTGGCCATAGAGATGCACCGGAACAATCAATTTTGTTTTTGGAGTGATTAGTGATTCTATTTGGGAACAATCTATGGTAAAATCGAATTCATCAACATCTATGAAAACTGGCTTAAGTTTAAGCAAGGCAATAGCTTCAGCAGTTGCAACATACGTATGAACAGGGACTATAACTTCGTCATCAGGGTGTAAGTCTAAGGCCATCATGGCAATTTGTAAAGCGTCTGTTCCATTGGCGCACGGAATTACATACTTCACGTTTAAATACGTAGCTAATTCATCTGCAAAAAGTTTAACATCAGGACCATTAATAAACTGTGCCTTATTTAAAATATCCTGAATTGCTTTATTAATCGGATCCTCAATTTTTTTGTATTGGGTCTTGAGGTCAACCATTTGAATGGAGTGGTTCATAGCTATCAATATTTCCTAAAATTTCAAGCTTACAAGTTAATAAGTTTATCTCAGAAAATTTGAGTTTGTGAAGAACGACTTAAAGAAAAATTCGGATGATCAGACTTAAATTAAAGATTAACCGAATTCAATAATGATTTCAAGTTTTGACTACTTCGAATCGAGTTTTGAATTCAAATAGCCTGAGTTGGTGATAAAAATAAAATTCGCCATTCAAGGCTTAACCCACTTCGGAGAACCACGAAGTGCTATCTCTGCCTAATTTGGGATTAAATTCGAGAATACACAGCGATGCCAAATGTGCTTTAACCTTGTTTATTGAGAGATTTGATTAAAATTATTGTATGAATCCTTAATCCGAACACAGGTTAATAGCAAAATCTTTGATTTCGTTATTGTCTAATCAAAATCTAAAAAGTGAATTATCTGTAACTATTTATTTTCTAAACGACTCAATAGCATCACACTCAAGAATATTTTATTCAACACTTGCTGAAACTATGTTATCGCCACGTTGCAATTTATCAGCTACTTCCATTCCTTCAATAACTTTACCAAATCGGGTATATTTCCCATTTAAATGAGGTTGCCATTGGTACATGATAAAAAATTGAGCACTTTCTGTATCATTTCCAGCACTTGCAACGCCAACAGCACCACGTTCAAATTCAAATTCTGATGCTTCTGTAGGAATCGTTGTCATACTTCCACCGTACCCATCACCTCGTTCGAAATCACCGCCCTGAACCACAAAATTGGGTACAATTCTGTGAAACGCTATATCATTAAATAAACCTTTATTACTTAATGAATCGATCAACCAAACTGTAGTTGGAGCCCATTCTGGTTCTAATTCAATTTCAATTTTTCCGATATTCGTGTGAATGGTCCAAATCGGTGTTGAACCTAATTCTTTCAATCTTGCTCGGTTTGGCTTTGCTAAATTAACTTTCACTTCTACGGTTTCTCCTGTATAACCTGCACGTTTTAAAGCAGTAATCAAAGGTAAATTTGGAATTTCTGCTAATTTCTTGAATAATGAATCAGCAGCTGGTAAAGGCGAACTTATTAGAATAGGAATGTAGGTTTGAAAAACTTCGATGTCTGCTTCTACATCCATCGTTGTTAATACTTTTATTACATCTTCCTCATTAAATAAAGTGCTAAATCGTTTATCAGAAAGAAGCTCCCCAATTTGTACCATCACACCTCTGTCTTTACTCTCTAATAATTCTTGAGCAAAAGATGGATTAATTGTAGAACCTGCTGTTTTTAATAACTCAAAATATCGTTTTGCTAAAGAATAACGACCTGAAATCGGAACATCTTCCCAATAATCTTCAATTAATTTCATCTCGCTTGCGGGAGCCATAACCATTCGATTTAAATCAATGGCTCGTTCCATTTCATAAGGATAAAAACGCATAACTGAAATAAAATCAGTATCTGCCCAAGTTGATTTATTTTGAAATGCTTTAATTAAAAAGAATTCTGATGCCAAGGTAACTGCATCATATTTGTTACTGAAAACAACTTTTCTTTTTTCAATAGCGTTTTTAACGGACTCGTTCCAAACAAAACCTGAACTTACTTTATCAAACAAATATACTTTTACTAATTCTGTTTTAGATTCCAAAAGATGCTCGAAAACAGCATTATGTAATGGCGAATACATATACTGTGCAAACGCCTTCACACATTCCAATTGAACCTGAACAGGCATTGAATTTATATCTTGATTTAAGATCCAATCTAACAGTTGAATATTTGACTGTTTAGCGATAACCTGAATCAAATATTGAGTACTTAGGGCACTTAATTTGGACTCATTTGCATGTAAAAAGTTTAACAAAATTCCATCATACGGTTTTTTAATAATGGAATGTTTTGCTCTATATGCTCCATATAAATAAGATCTTATATGTTTTTCGTTTGT
>CAZNTR010000123.1:0-11811 GCA_964575925.1 uncultured Chitinophagales bacterium | reverse complement strand
TTTATGCCACGCTTAATATCAGCAAAAAGCAATTTAAAAAAGCCGTTGGTAATTTGTTGAAATCGAAAGAATTAGAAATTACAGAAACGGGCATTAGATTACTGTAAATAGAGTTTGTGATAAGTAAAACGTCATTTGGCTTCGCAGTGCCTTCGGTATCACTGAAAAGTGGAATCTCGAATTTAGCTCCCAAAATGGGCAAAGATAGCATTTCATGGTTTTTCAAATCGCTTCGCGTTTGCAAGAATCGTTTTTCAACTGAATGACCTTAGTTTTTTATACCAGTTTTATTATTTATTTCTTATTCCGAACTCAGGTTTGTAGCTTATTGTTTATAGAATTGTGGAAATATTAAGTTTAAGCACAAGATTTGGGCGAAATCCCGTCCAAAAAAATTAGGGACGGGAATATTCTTTCTTTAATTTGATTAATGATTTAACAGGGTTTCTTTGATTACAATAGTAGGATTAAATTTAACCTCCGATGTAATTGAATTAGAGATTAGACAAGCTTTTTCACTCATTTCTAAAATTCGTTTAGCTTTAATCTCATTATCGGGATTGTCAATAATCAGAGTTGGGTTAAGAGTGATTTCAGTGACTCTGAATTTACCATCTTTACGGTCAACAATTCCTTTAGCATCACAAGAAAAGTCTAAATAATCGAATTTGGAATTTTCTGCCACAGCTAAGAATGTAGTCATTAAACAGGATGAAACAGCAGCAACAAACAAATGTTCAGGAGACCAGATTCCGGGCATTCCTTTGGGGAAATCAGGTGGTGTTGCAACTTCTATTGATGTTGGTAAAGCTGAGGAGGAGATCATTCCCAATCTATCAGCTTTCCATTGAAGATGTACATCGTAAATGTGATCAGTACTCATTTTATTTATGTTAAATTATAAAGAGCTTAATTATAAGGTAAAAATACCCAATATACTTTTATTTAGCAATTGATTTAAACTATAAAGAAAATAGGTTTTAGAATGAGCTTGAATTGATAATTGCTGACAAAATACATTCGAAAAAGAAAGGAAGTAAAAAAAAAGAAGCAAGAAGAAATTTAACATACATGCACAGGGAAACATAGTTCAACTTAGAAAAAAAACAGGTATTAAGTTAAGTCAGTTTGAAATATAGCGGAATTAATTTTTCTAGGTTGAAAAGTAAAAGATAAAATAATTGAAAAAAAGCATTGTTAAAATTAGACTTAAGGGTACAAATGGATATGGAATTATATTTCAAAAAGTTTATATTGAAAATAGTTGAAGTATGCCTATTTTGTTAACGCTAACAGATTAGAAAAAAATAGACTTATCAGATTAATATATACCAATAATGAATAAGATGTTACAAACTTTGTTATTTTATCCATGAAAAAAGTAATTGAAACGTGTAACTCTAAAAGTACCATAATAAAGTAAAATAGAAAATGGCAAGGGAGATAAAAAAATCAACCAAAAATGTAACCTTGAAAGAAGTAGCAGCAGAATTAGGCGTTTCTACTATGACCGTTTCAAGAGCAATAAATAATCGTCCCAATGTGGATGAGAAAACAAAAAAGAAGATTATGGAAGTGGTTACTAGAATGGGATACACCCCAAATTTAGTAGCTAAAAGTCTGATATCAAGTAAGACTTATACAATAGGAGTAGTGATACCTGAGATATCGCATTCATTCTTTCCAGAGGTAGTTAAAGGAATAGAAGAGGTAGCCAATGAACATAATTATCAAATATTTTTAACCAACACATCAGATAGTTTTGAAAAAGAAAAAGCGGTAATAGAAGCATTAAGAGCAAAGCGAGTTGATGGGATTTTAATTTCAACCAGCTTAACAACAACAGATTATTCTTTTTATAAAAGATTGGTGGCATCAGGTTTACCGATGGTCTTTTTTGATCGATGTATTACTGATGTTGGTATTAGTTGCATAGGAGTAAATGATAAAAGTGCATCAAGACAGATTACAGAACATCTTATTCATAAAGGGTATAAAAGAATAGCTTATTTAAGTGGGCCAAAGCAGTTGTCGATAGGTAAAGATCGTTTTGAGGGTTTTATGGAAGCTTTATGGTTAAATAACATTGAAGTAGATGAAAAATTAATTATTGAAAATGGGTTCAATGAAAAAGGTGGGTTTCATGCCATGAATCAATTACTTTCACTTTCAGAAAAAGAACGACCAAGAGCAGTGGTTGCCGTAAATGATCCTGTTGCAATTGGGGCAATGGAAGCCATAAAAGAGGCAGGCTTAAGAATACCAGAAGACATTGCCATAGTGGGATTTACCAATGATATTCGAGCAAGTTTAGTAAATCCACCATTAACAACGGTGCATCAGCCAGCCTTTGAAGTAGGGAAAAAAGCAGCCTTTAAAATCATTAAAACTATTGAGTATGAAGATGAGCCTGTGGAAAATGTAGAATTAATAACCAAGCTCATTATTAGAAAATCTTGCGGTAGTTAAAAGAAATTTTAAATAGCATTTTGTGCATACCTATTTTTTTGGTAATTTCTTAAATGTTAGCGATAACATAAAGTGGTTTTAGGAAGCTAGCTAAGTTATCGTCTGCATGAAAATAAATCTGAGTGTTGGAGAGGATTCAATAACTCAGGAGTAATCATAACATCTCAATGCCATACGTATGCAATTTTCCACATTAGACTTCATCGTATTTTTTGGCTACTGTCTCATTATTCTTTCTATAGGAATATTCGTTGCAAGACGAAAAGGATCGGATGATGCAGAAGGCTATTTTTTAGCTAGTAAGTCCTTACCATGGTGGGCTATCGGAACATCACTGATAGCTGCTAATATTTCTGCCGAACAAATGATAGGAATGGCCGGTTCAGGCTATGCCATAGGGTTGGCAATCGCCAGTTATGAATGGATGGCGGCATTGACACTAATCTTAGTAGCAAAATATATGCTACCGATTTTCATTGAAAAAAACATTTACAGTATGCCACAATTTCTTGGAATTCGTTTTGATGAGCGGGTTCGAGCAATTTTGGCCATATTCTGGTTATTAGTTTACGTATTTGTGAACCTCACTTCAGTTCTGTATTTAGGAGCGCTAACAATGAAAACCATTCTTGGTTTTCCACTCATGTATGGAATTATCGGTTTGGCTGTATTTTCGGCCATTTATACCATTTATGGAGGGTTGAAAGCGGTAGCGTGGACAGATGTTGTGCAAGTATTCTTCCTAGTTGGAGGCGGATTGCTCACAACATGGTTGGCCTTGAACGCCTTTGGTAAAGGAAACGGCGCTTTAGCTGGGTTCGTAGATTTATTAGATAAAGTGCCAGGACATTTTGAGATGATTTTAGATAAAGGTCATAAGTTTTATTATGAACTTCCTGGAATTAGCGTATTAATTGGTGGATTGTGGATTGCGAATATCAGTTATTGGGGAATAAACCAATACATCATTCAAAGAGCCTTAGCTGCTAAAAGTGTTGCTGAAGCACAAAAAGGCTTGTTATTCTCAGGTTTCCTTAAATTATTGATGCCACTGATTGTTGTTATTCCCGGAATTGCTGCTTTTGGATTTGACGTACAATTAAATCGCCCTGATGAAGCTTACCCTTGGTTATTAAGTCAATTTGTTCCATTGGGATTACGAGGTTTAGTTTTTGCTGCTCTAATTGCAGCTATTGCTTCATCAGTTGCTTCCATGACCAATAGTACAGCAACTATATTTACCATGGATATTTATAAAGTTCATTTTAAACCTAAAGCTTCTGAACATAATTTAGTGTTTGTTGGTCGTTTAGTTGGCGCAGTTGCTCTTTTAATAGCTATTATAGTTGCACCACAAGTTGAAAACTTTGGTCAGGCATTTCAATTTATTCAAGAATTTACAGGTTTTGTGAGTCCAGGTATTGTAGCCATCTTTTTATTAGGTTTATTCTGGAAACGAGCAACATCGAATGCGGCTGTTTGGGGTGCTATTATCACTATTCCAACTGGATTCTTGTTCAAGTGGCTACTTCCCACATTTCCATTTATGGACAGAATGGGAATCGTTTTTCTCATCATTGTTGCAATAATGGTAGTAATATCACTAATTGAAACTAAAAAAGATCATCCTAAAGCGATTTTGATTAGTACAAAACTATTTTTTACTGAAACCAGTTTTAATATAGGTTCTATTTTAATTAGCGCCATTCTTGCAGTTCTCTACATTCTTTTTTGGTAAAAGGAAACTATACTATGAATACAAATGAATTAAAAGTGCGCACTGGATTTGAAACGTACTTCAAAGGAAATCCTATCTTAATTTGTTCTCCAGGACGAGTTAATTTAATTGGCGAACACACCGATTATAATATGGGCTTTGTGTTGCCAGCCGCTATAGATAAAGCTATTTATGTAGCTCTTATTCCCAATAATAAAAACATGATACGCTTGCATTCCACGGATATGGAGCCTGCGTATTATGAAACTCCAATTACTGAAAATTACAAAAAAACGGGTGTTAATTGGGCTGACTATATAATTGGTGTTGTAGATCAATTACAAAAAGCTAGACATTGGGTCGGAGGATTTGATTGTGCATTTGGCGGAGATGTTCCGATTGGTGCAGGTTTATCTTCATCAGCGGCCTTGGAAGGTGGTATTGCCTTTGGACTTTCAGAATTATTCAATTATGGTTTGACTCGTCTAGAAATGACGAAAATTTCTATGCAAGCTGAAAATGAGTTCGTAGGAGTTAATTGTGGTATTATGGATCAATTTGCAAGTTTACATGGACAGAACGGAAATGTAATAAAACTAGATTGTCGTTCACTTGATTTCAAATATTATCCGTTTAACTGGGATTCCATTCGAGTGCTTTTATGCGATACGAAAGTAAGAAGAACTTTGGCTGGATCGGAATACAATGTGCGCCGAGCACAATGCGAAACGGGTGTTAGTGTAGTTCAGAAAACGTATCCAGAAGTGAAAAGTCTTCGAGATGTGTCTAAAGAAATGCTTGAAGCACACAAAGATTTTATGGAAGAGGTTGTTTATCGTCGATGTTTATACGTAATTAACGAAAATAGTAGAGTTGAAAAAGCCTGTGAAGCATTGATGAATAATGACTTAGAAGGATTTGGACAACAAATGTATGCATCTCATACAGGTCTAAGTAAAAACTATGAAGTGAGCTGTTTAGAATTAGATATTCTTGTAGATGCTACGAAACAACTCGATGGAGTCTTAGGATCAAGAATGATGGGTGGCGGTTTTGGCGGCTGTACTATTAATCTTGTTTCTTTAGATAAACTGAATGAAAGCATGGCATTTATCCGAGACTATTATAAAGAAAAAACAGGAAATGAGCCTGGGTTCCATGTTGTTAAAATTGGTCAAGGAACACATATCTTTGGCTAAAAATTAAAAAAAATAATCTATGTTTTTTAAGAGATATTCTTACTAGATATAGAATTATTTTTGTAATTCAAATTTCTTAAAACTTGTGCTCGAATTCAATAATAATTTTGAAAATAAAAGCATAAATAAAATTCAAACTTTTTATAAAAGCGATGATATCTTAATTGAGATAAAGCTTTTTTTTTCATAAATGGCTCAAGTGTAAAGTCAATTATGAAGATTTTGCACTTTCAAATTATGTGAAATAGCGATTATTTTATTTATAACTACATTTTAGCAAACCTTCACTAATTAATTATTCCAAACGAAATTAAAAAAGTGAGTGTAAAGTTGATTGAAGTAGAAAATAGTAGATAATAAATTGAAAGAATAGTAGAAGAACTCAAAACAATAAAAAGTGGTACAATTAAATGAACGAACAGAAAATCAATTTTTTTGAAAAGCCTCATCGTAGACTAAATATTTTATCGAATCAATGGATTCAGGTTTCACCACACAGAACTCAACGACCTTGGCAGGGCAAACAAGAAGTTACCTCATCTTTCCCAAAATTGGAGTATGATTCAACATGTTATTTATGCCCAGGAAATTCACGATCAGGCGGTAAAAGTCAAAACCCCGAATACGATTCAACTTTTGTGTTTGATAATGATTTCAGTGCTCTGTTACCTGAAACGGAAAGTGAAAGTATGAATGATGAAGGTTTGCTTTTAGGTAAATCTGAAAAAGGAATTTGTAAAGTAATCTGTTTCTCGCCGCGACATGATTTAACGATTCCAGAAATGAGCCAAGAAGAAATTCGCAAAGTAGTTGATGTATGGGTTGATCAATATGTTGAATTGGGTTCAAAAGAGTGGATAAATTACGTACAAATTTTTGAAAATAAAGGTGACATTATGGGTTGTAGCAATCCACATCCACATGGACAGATTTGGGCTCAAGAATCAGTTCCTGAAGAACCAATGAAGGAATGGGTACAGCAAGAAAAGTATTTTAAAGAAAATGGAAGAACACTTCTTGGAGATTATTTAGCACTAGAGTTGAAGAAAAACAAACGGATTGTAGCTGAAAATGAACATTTTGTGGTGTTAGTACCATTTTGGGCATTTTGGCCTTACGAAACGATTGTAATTAGTCGTCGAGCTTTTGCAGGTTTTAATGATATGAGCGAAGAAGAGCGAGATGGATTGGCGGATATTATGCGTAAAATAACCATCAAATACGATAATCTATTTAAGGTTTCATTTCCCTATTCTGCTGGTTTTCATCCTGCGCCAACCGATGGAAAAGAACATCCTGAATGGCATTTCCACATGCATTTTTATCCTCCATTGTTGCGTTCAGCAACAGTAAAGAAATTTAGTGTTGGTTACGAAATGTTGGGAAATGCACAACGAGATATTACGGCTGAGTTTGCAGCAAGTGTGTTACTCGGACTTTCTGAGATACATTACAAACAGGAATAATTTTTTTTGAAATTAGTATTAAGGCTAACAGTCTTGTCTCAAAAAGAATGAAAAATGGCTTAAATGATAAAGCGGATGCAAAATAAATGCTTAAAACGCTAAAAAAGCGCTTGCATAAATATAAAAAAATGTTTACGCTTGAGTTATGTTAACGATAACAATAAAATAGGTTCCTTTGAATGAAAATACTTACGAAGATATTCCTAGTTCTTTTACTAGGATTAATGATATTAAAAACAGAGAGTTACGCTCAATATCCAGTAGTTTATGATATTGATGGAAATGAATATGAAGTGGTTACAATTGGTAATCAAGTATGGATGCGGCAGAATTTAAAGACCACGAAATTTAATAATGGTGAAGAAATTTATGATGGTACTCAATATGCGGATTGGAATACAACCTCATCAGTGAATAAACTAGCAGCTCGATCAGCATATGGGTATAATTACTCTAATGTCGATAACTTTGGTTATATGTATAATAACTATGCAGTAACTGATGAAAGAAACATTGCAATAAAAGGATTTAGAGTTCCTAGTGATAGTGACTTTCAAGATTTAGAGTCCAATGTTGGAATGCTAGAGGGTGATTTGAGCATTACTGGTACAAGTAGCAATCGAGGTACAACTGGTCAAATTGGCAATCTATTGAGATCAACAAGTGCTACTTTTTGGGATGCAAGTGCGACTCCTACAGATGCTTTTGGATTAAATATTCAAGCAGGGAGTATCAGATATGGCGATGGTACCTTTGAAGGTTTTGCCAGTGGCGGGTCGAATACAGCATCACTTAAAAGGATTGGTCAAATATGGACTTCAACAGCTGACGCAGGAGATGCAACTAAAGCTTACAGACGATTATTTAATTACAATGCTACAGGCGTTGGTAGAAATACCGTTATCAAAACAGTTGGGATTTATGTTCGATTAATGGCCGATGCTATGGCCGAAATTGACAATTCAGCTGGTTTTCGCATGTTAAGCTCACCAGTTGAAACCACATTATCTGTTCTACTTAAACAGTTATGGACACAAGGAGCAACTGGCGCAGATGATGAGAGTGGTTCTCCAAATGTTTATACTTGGTCAACTGCTTCACAAAACTGGGTAGCTGTAACAGATTTAAGTGCCACAATTTCTGCAGGAACAGGTGTTTTAGTTCAAGTTTTTGCAGATAATGATGCAAGTGGAGAAGCAGATACCAAGTCTCGTGCAATCGCAGTTTCTGGTACTATAAATACAGGTGATGTAAGTCCAACACTTGCAACAGGTGCTGATGAATTTACTTTAATTGGTAATCCATACAGTAAATCACTTGACTTTAACTCCATCGAAAGATCAAATCTATATGATGTAGTTTATGTTTGGGATGCTGCAACAGAAAACTGGAAAACCTATGGAGCAGATAAACTAACAGGAAATGGTTATGGAGATTTAACTGACGGGTTAATTGCTCCATTTCAATCATTTTTTGTTGCCAATAGTACAACATCACCAAGTTTAACTATGAGTTTAACTGATACTTCATCAACAGCTGCAACTTTCCTTGGTAAAACTCAATCAAAATCTGATTTTATCCGATTACAACTAAGTGGAAATGAGTTAACTAGCTCAACTTGGTTGGTATTTAATGAAGAAGGAACCTTAACAACTCCATCAAAAAGAGATGCGTTTAAATTAAGTTCTTACAGTGCTAATTTTGCACAATTAGCAACGAATAAAGGAAATAAATTACTAGATATAGCCCATTTTCCATCAACTGAGCTAAATTATTCTATTCCTATATCGATTTCTGCAAGTGAAAACGGAAGTTTTTGGTTATCTGCAACACAATTTCAAGTAGCTGAAGGTACATCACTCGTTTTTAATGATCGCATAGAAGGGATTTCAATTCCTATTACTGAAGATTTTATGTATTTGATTGAAATAAATCAGATTGCTAAACATAAATCGGGTAATCTAATTGAAGGTCCAATGTTAGCTTCAAGTTCAACGGAGTTGTCTTATAGCATTACCGTAAAAACCGGAACGGTAACTTCTGTAGAATCAAAGGATGGAGAAATACCTGCACAAGTGTATTTAGCACAAAATTTCCCAAATCCGTTCAACCCAAGTACTCAAATCAGTTTTGCGGTTCCAACACAAACACCTGTACGTTTAGCCGTGTATGATATGTTAGGTCGTGAAGTTGCTGTTTTGCTTGATGAAGCAAAAGTAGCTGGAAGTTACAAAGTTAGCTTTGATGCTTCTAACTTGCCAAGTGGGGTTTATCTGTACCGTTTACAAGCAAATGGACAAACTCTAAGTCAACGAATGACCCTGATAAAATAAATCGTACTTGACAAATAAGCAGGGATGAGTTTTAAGCTCAAATCTGCTAAAAATGTGTTCAATATTGGTAAAAAATAAATTTAAAATTCTATGAAAATGGTAAATAATAAAAATATTCAAAAAGTGGTCAGCATTGCTGTGTTCTGTGTTTTTCTTGTTGCAGTATTATTAACAGCAGATTCTGTTTTTGCTCAACCACCACCTCCAGCATTACCTCAAGATGTAACTCAAGCACCAATTGATGGAGGTTTGGGTTTATTATTAGTCGGTGGTGGTGCGTATGCGCTAAAAAAACTCAAAGGGAAAAAATAGTTTTTCCCAAATTGATAAAAAAAGAGCAAACCCACTTGATACGAACGTAAGAATGGTTTGCTTTTTTTATTTTTCATTAATTAACATCACGTTTATGTTAAAAAAAAATAATTATTTAAGCTTAGTTATATACTCAATAATAAGGATGAAATATCTTGAAATGGGAGTATTGGGGATTCTTTTATTTAGCCATGCTGCTTACTCAATTCAAATTAATACTAATGGATTAAATAAGGGAGCGACTAGAGAATCTGTTTTAGAAAAATCAGATATAACTCCACCTGATGGTTATGAGTTAATATGGTCGCAAGAATTTGATGTTGATGGAAAACCTGATGAGAAATGGTGGAGTTATGAAAATGGATTTATGCGAAATGAAGAATTACAATGGTATCAGTCCGATAATATTTCAGTAAAAGATGGAATATTGGTGTTTGAAGGACGTAAAGAAGTTGTTCAAAATCCAAATTATAATCCAAATTCAAATGACTGGCGTGTAACAAGAAAACAAGCTGAGTACACCTCAGGAAGTTTGATTACACGAGATAAATTTACATTTAAATATGGTATTGTAGAGGTAAAAGCACGTATAGACACAAGTTTAGGTGCCTGGCCTGCCATTTGGACTGTTGGAGTTGATCGAAAATGGCCAGATAAAGGCGAAATAGATGTGATGGAATTTTATCGAGTTAATGGTGTCCCAACTATTCTAGCAAACGGCGCTTGGGTTAATGCAACAGGAAATGGAGCGGTTTGGAACTCGAAAAAATATCCCTTATCCGATTTTATTAAAAATATGCCTGATTTCCCTGAACGATTTCATATCTGGAAAATGGTCTGGGACGAAAACTCCATCAAATTATATTTAAATGATCAATTATTGAATACGGTAGATGTCAAAAACATAACGTATGAAGATGGATTTAATCCATTTAACCAACCGCATCATTTATGGTTAAATTTAGCAATGGGTGGAAATGGCGGAAATCCTGCAAACTCTGTCCCAATTACTTATGAAGTGGATTATATACGTGTTTTTCAAAAACCAGAAGATATCCCAACTCAACAAACAAATGAGGGTGCCACTCTTTTTGATATTGATGGGAATGGCTATCAAACCAAAGAAATTGGTGATTTAGTTTGGATGACAAAGAATCTAAAAACAACACGATTCAGCAATGGAGACGAAATTCCTTTAATAGGATCTGATGTAGGAAATAATACGAACTGGCAACTAAGCACAACATCTGCACGAACCGTTTTCCGTGGGGATACCAAGAATGTAACTAAATACGGCTATTTATATAACTTTTATACAATTGAAGATGAGCGGGGAATATGCCCTGAGGGTTGGAGAGTTCCTAATGAAGATGATTGGCAAGCATTGGAAACACTAGCTGGTGTTGCTCCAAGTGAATTAAACCGGAATAATGCGTGGGGAGGAACAGCAAACAAAGCAGGTGGAAAATTAAAATCGACCGATACCTTGATGTGGGCTGCTCCGAATACCGATGCGACAGATGAGTTTGGGTTTAATTGGTTATCTGGTAGCCAACGATTTGGATATGGAGAATTCGCAGGGGCAAACACTTATAATTCAAGTGGAGTTTTATGGTCGTCAGGAACATCAGGCTCGAACGGAATCCGTAGATTAGTTAATGCAACACGAGGTGATATTAACAGAAACGCTGTTCCTAAGACAGTTGGCGCTTGTATTCGGTGTGTAATTGAAAAAGAAGAATTAAATATACTAAACGCTATGGGCTTACCGACTCAGGTTTCATTATCACAAAATTATCCAAATCCTTTTAATCCTAGTACAGAAATACAATTTGAACTAGGAAAATCTGGACAGGTGAGTTTAAAAGTTTTTGATCTATTAGGAAGAGAAGTTGCAATTTTGATAAATGAATTTAGAACTGCAGGAATATATGATATCGTATTTGATGCATCAAATTTATCAAGTGGAGTCTATATGTATCAATTACAAGTTGCTGATGTTATCCTTACCAAAAAAATGACCTTGATTAAGTAAAACAATAACAATAAACAAAGAATGAGTAAAGAAATTTTGAGTACACTCTAAAAAGTCCATTCTTTAGATTTATACCCTACTAAATTCTACGAATTTGACGAGTATTTTGCAATAAATAACTTTTGGTGTACGCTTAATTTTGAAGAAAACTACTTTTGATTATCTATTGTCTTACAATGACTTAAAGGACTATTATAAAAAACGATTGATGTAAATAAATAAATAATGAGTCCCCTCTGATTACCCTCATTTTTCAAAAAGTTGAATAATGGATAATTTT
>CAZNTR010000122.1:0-12074 GCA_964575925.1 uncultured Chitinophagales bacterium | reverse complement strand
GTGAAAATAAATTATATGGTGAATTTTTAGTTAATGCTCAAGGTGAAGATGTTGTGGCTGGTATTCGAACTCCATCTCTTATTGATGAGCTTGATATAATGATGCCAAAAATGTTTACGGAACTCAATCAGTTAACTGCTCTTTTAGAAGATCATTATAAAAACATGCAGGATATCGAATTTACGATCGAAGATGGCAAATTATTTATTCTTCAAACTAGAAATGGCAAACGGACTGGTTCTGCGGCACTTCGTATTGCTGTTGAAATGGTAAAAGATGGTATTCTTACAGAAGAATTAGCCGTTAGAGATTTAGTTGAACCACTTCACTTAGATCAATTATTACACAAACAACTTAAAGCGGATTCTTATCACCCAACCGATGTTATCGGAAACGGTTTACCTGCATCTCCTGGTGCTGCAGTTGGCAAAGTTATTTTATCTTCTGATGAAGCTGAAAAAGCGGTTGCTAATGGCGAAAAAGTAATTTTAGTTCGCGTTGAAACTTCTCCTGAAGATGTTGGTGGTATGGCCGCAGCTGAAGGTATTCTTACATCAAGAGGTGGTATGACTTCTCATGCGGCGGTAGTTGCTCGTGGTTGGGGAAAACCTTGTGTTGCTGGTTGTTCTGACATTATCATCAACTACAAAAAACGTTCTTTCACTAATGGGTCAGTGACAGTTAAAGAAGGCGATTATATTTCACTTGATGGTAGTACAGGCGTGGTTCTTTTAGGACAAAAAGAATTAACCGATCCAAATTTTGATGATAATTATCATTTATTCATGACTTGGGTAGATCGCTACAAAACACTTCAAGTTAGAACAAATGCAGACTCCCCAGCTGATGCTTTGGTGGCTCGCAAACACGGTGCTGTTGGTATTGGTTTATGCCGTACTGAGCACATGTTTTTTGCGCCTGAACGTATTAATGCAATGCGGCGCATGATTTTATCTGAATCTAAAAATGAACGCAAACTAGCTTTAGCTACTTTATTACCATTCCAAAAAGAAGATTTTATTGGAATTTTTAAAGCAATGCACGGATTACCTGTTACTATTCGTCTTCTAGATCCACCTTTGCATGAATTCTTACCACATACTGATGAAGAAATTATTCACGTTGCTCATGAATTAGGCGTTCAAGCTAAACTAATGCGCACCAAAGTATTGAATTTAAAAGAATTCAATCCGATGTTAGGTCACAGAGGTTGTCGTTTAGGTATCACTCATCCAGAAATCACTGAAATGCAAGCTACTGCAATTCTTGAAGCAGCGGTTGAACTTTCTATTGAAGGGGTACAAGTAATTCCTGAAATAATGATTCCTCTTGTTGGTACAAAAACAGAATATGAACATCAGGCTTTAATTATTCGTGAAGTAGCAGCAAAAACATTCGCAAAATACGCCAAAACCATCGATTTCAAAGTTGGAACCATGATTGAAGTTCCTCGAGCCGCTTTAGTTGCTGATCAAATTGCTGAAACGGCTGAATTCTTCTCCTTTGGAACAAATGACTTAACTCAAATGACCTTTGGTTATAGCCGTGATGATGCTGGAAAATTCTTAGTTCATTACATAGGGGAAAAAATTATACCTGTAGATCCCTTCCAAGTATTGGACGAAGAAGGCGTTGGACAATTAGTACAAATGGCAAAAGAACGCGGTCGCAAAGTAAATCCAAACTTAAAAGTTGGTATTTGTGGTGAACATGGTGGCGATCCACACTCTATCGATTTCTGTTACAGAATTGGTTTGGATTATGTTTCTTGTTCTCCTTTCCGTGTACCGATTGCACGATTAGCTGCTGCTCAGTCTCATTTAAAAGACGAAGCAAAAAAAGCAGTTAAACAAGCCATTCCTGAATTAGCATAAGTTTTTTTCTTGAGGTTGGGGAGGCGCCGAAAGGCGCCTTTTTTGTTTACTGTAGCGAGCTTAATCTAAAAAGTGGGTTTCAGTAAAATAATCAATGATTTTACACGAATTGAAATGGAATAAACCGAATAAAATCGATTTTTTTGAATCGAGTCTATTAAAATATATATTTTCTTGTGCTAAAAATACATCATTTGGGTTATTACCATTTCATAGAATAGCTAATAAAATTGTTGCAAAAAATATGAGATATTCCTTACTATCTTTATTTATTATTATCATAGTTTTGTTTTTCCCTTTCCAAAAGTCTAAGGCACCATTTCCTTTATTCTATAATGATATGAATATTGCCGCTGAATTGAGTTTTTTTCAGTAACTGCTCCAGAATACACTGCACGCACAAATAACGGATTTACTGTTAATGCCATTCTTGGTTCTCCACTTGTTACAGGTTTGATAGGTAATGATGAGGCGCTATTCAACACATGGCTCAACCCGTTAGGATTTGTTACAATGTGATTGGAAATCATGTCTTTTAAATGTACTATTGACGTATTCATAGAGGTTTTGTCTGTTTGTTTGTTTTTGTTTGCAATCAAAATTTACAATAACAAAACCTCTTTTTGTTTTTACAGACACACTTTTTGGATAACTATCTAAAACTAGGCGCGGACTTTGCCGATGTTAGTTATATTTGGTCAAACAAAGGAGAGCCCAACAAATATCTTGCGTTTGGTAAAAAATCGTATAATGTAAAACCGGGTTCATTAAAATTTAGCTCCATTGGTGGGCAATTGGTCAGCAAGTTTCTTTTTGTGTCTCTAATAATTAAAAAGTAATTAATTTATATACATTTACAACCTAATTTATTTCATAATTATTTGATAGTTGAACCTACTCTAAAAATGCACTTCAGCTAAAGTGAATTGCACATCCTATCGAACACTTTTTAAATATATTGTTCATTTCGTTGTGCATTTTGAATGATTTAAAAAAAATTACGTTTGATTTTTGGGAAAAAATAAGTAGAAAACCAAGTATGAGTCCACTCCAAAAAGTCGATTCTGTCGGTTTACTCCCATCCAAACACTAAGAATTCGATGAATAGTTTGCTAAAAACTATTTTTCGGAGAACACTCATAATTACAATTTTAATTAATTGAATATTATACACTTAAGCACATTTCACCCAAAGAGTTACTACGCTACATTTAGGATTAAATCAAATCTCCTTCTCTCATCAACTCATGCGTCTCATCAAGCCGAATCTCTTTAAACCGAATCTTATCTCCTACCTGAAGCTGAGCCACAAAAGGCAAATCGATTGATATAATCGTGGCGATGCGAGGATATCCGCCTGTAGTATGTCTATCTGCCATCATAATTATAGGTTCGCCATTTGGTGGAATTTGAATGGTTCCAAAAGCTATCTGTACTAACCGTAAAATATTGATAGGAAAGTGAATACATTGAATTTAATTTCTGTCCTTTATTCTATAAACAAACTTTAATCCACTCCAAACTTTATCAATAGCAGCTACTTTCACATCAACCAGGCCATTCGATAAAACATATTTTCTAATTTCATCCCTATTTAAATCGGTCTTAATTTTTGAGACTCCTTTTGGCCAACTTATCCAAATGATTCCATCTTTTTTAAGAGATGCCTTATATTCATTAAACATTGTAGTTAGTTCTTTTGTGCACACCAAAAATAGGTGTATAAAGTCTGCCGATTGAGGTTTTAACAATTCTAGAACATCAAATGTAGCTGGTAAATCCGTAAATAACTCAAAATAATATTCTGGCTGATTGTAAAGGATTATCTTGTAATTCTCTTTCAAGCCTAATTTTTTAGCTAATAACGTTCCTGAATAGCCAGCTGTTTCCATCTTTTAATTTTAAATATTTAGAGCCAATTCCAAAATTTGTATTAGGAAAAATTTCGGCGAATGTGGATAATTCTGAATATTTCCAACCGATAAAAATCGACTTTCTGGACTTGGTTTTGAGTGATTCATTATTTCTTGGGTTCAATCAAACGCTCCAATGCTTGAATAACTTGGCGCAATTCTATTTTGCCTGAATTGTTCAAAAATAAATAGATTTCACTGTTTGGCGGTAGGTATGCGCTAAATAATTCAAACCCGCGGTCAGAGCCATCAAGATTAAATGTTGATTTTGTAAACCATTGATTATGTTGAGCATCTAAAACCTTATTAGAACGAACTAAGTTGTAGAATTTAAGTAAATCGTCTAAGGTGGAATACATTCCTCCGCTGCCTTTCACTAGCCACGATGTTGGCCCCCAGTTAGGCGGAATATTAGGTATTCCAACAAACTTTGGTCCATTACCTGCTGCAAAATCCTGAATGGAAAACTCTTTTGCTTCACCATACTCACCCGTTCTTTTCATTCCTGCTGGCTCAAAAAAGTTTTTACTGATAAATTCGTAGTAAGTCTGCCTTGAAACAAGTTCAATAATTGCTGCTAACATTCCAAAGGCTCCATGTGAATGCTTACGGTCGGTTCCAGGCTCAAAAAGCAGCTCTTGAGATAACATTCGTTTTATAGCAGTTTCACGATCAACCCAAGCTAGATCTGGATCCCAATCCGATTCAGTATCAAAGAAATCTGGTAAACCTGATTGCCCCGACAATAAATGTTGGATAGTTATTGTGGATTTATCTTTTGGAACGTCTTTAAAGTATTTACTGATTGTATCTTCAGTGTTTAATAGACCGTTTTGGTCAAGCAGATAAATAGCAGCAACAGTATAATCAATGGGTCTAGAACCTGTTCCGAATATGGTATTCGTATCATTCCGTATTCCGAGTTCTTTATTAGCATAACCAAAAGCGCGCTTTATACTTGTTTCACCTTTAATTTTTACATAAATCAACCCTGCCGCTCCATCTTTTTCAAATTGATCGAAAATTTCAGATAGGTTATCTATTGTAATAGTTAAAGACTCTGGCGGCGCAACAAAATACAGACGAGAAATTAATTTGGTATTGTCATCCAAAACGATCATCAAATGTTTTTCATTTTTCCCATTCGACATAATCAAACGTAAACCCTCTGGCTCAGCTTCAACGGATATACCATCTCGTAATCCTTTCATTTCGCTACGTATTACTTTAAGGGAGTCAACTAACTTGGTTTTATCACGATTATCGTCTTTAACCATTGATTGCTCAATAAATTTGACTAATGCGTCATCATCTTTGGAGTCCAGCATTTTTTCAACACTTTGAATGGCATTTTTAACATACTGTGGTGGTTGTCCATAGACATTTAGATGTACCATACAAGTTGTCAAAACCAGCATGATTAAAAAAACCTGCTTTTTCAGTTTAGCGTTAAAGTTCTTACAGACTTTAATATGATGTGATGTGTTTGTGTTCATTTTTGCTGTTTATAATGATAATCGTAACAAGATTACTAATAGAAAAACTACTGTTTCACTAAAAGTTATGAGTCACTCCATTTGTGGTACAAAGTCATGATATAAAGTGATATTGCATTTTGTAGCAATTTCATACCATTAAAACATGTATTTGTCACACATTCAATCACATAAGCCCTTCTATTTGTAAATTAGCTTATGAAAAAATGGATAGAAATTAGTATTCACATGCTTTTTTGGTTGTGTACAGCTTGGCTGATAAGCTCTAGCTTTTCCATACAGTCGCACGAAATTGAGGTTGTGAATGGCATTGAGGAGGTGAAAATTTTTAGAAATAGTGGTTTAGCCTACCAACTACTCATTTGTATCCTATTCTCGTTCATTGCCTTTTACATCAATGCTTGGTTGATAATCAAAAACAGTCTCACATGCAATGTAACTAACCTGATTGGGTATGTTATAGTAACTTTTATCATTCTATCTGCATTGGTATATGCAATTACAGAGATTCGATTCTTGGGTTTCGCACCGCCAATTCCTAAACTAATTGCCTTTGGTGTTTCTACATTTTACTTTTCACTATCCATAGCTTATGCTTTAGTAAAAAACTCGATATACGCAAATTATCGTAATCAACAATTACTAATTGATAAAAAACAGGCTGAACTGAGTTTATTACGTAATCAATTGCAACCGCATTTTCTGTTTAATGCGCTTAATAATTTATTATCAATGGTAAACCATTCTGCTAACCCAAAATTGGAAAGTTCCTTTGACCAACTTTCCCATCTTTTGCGATTCGTTATTGAAGATAATAAAGCAGAAAAAATTTCCATTTCAAAAGAAACAGAATTCCTCAAAAATTATATAGAATTACAAATGTTGCGGTTTGAGAAAGGAGAAGTATCTATTCAATTTAACGTGAAAGGAGAATATGACGAACAGAAAATTGAACCCGGTTTGTTTATCCCATTTGTAGAAAATGCCTTTAAATATGGTACTGAACCCGAAAAAACCTCTAAAATTGATATTCAATTTGATTTGTCTAAAACTGATTCTGTCAAATTTGAAATAAAAAACAATATGATGATGACGAACACGAACAGCATTGGAACAGGAATAGAAACAACTAAAAAACGCTTAGATTTAATCTATCCAGGTAAACACAAATTGAAAATTTCTAATGAAGATGAATTTATTGTCCAATTAATTATATCGACACAATGAGAGCTATAATTGTTGATGATGAACCAAAAGCAATAGAATTGTTAAAAAGTTATTTGGATCATTTTAATAGTATTGAACTCATTGCAACATTTAGAAATGGATTGAAGGCATTTGAATTTTTATCTAAGGAACCTATTGATTTAATTCTGCTCGATATCAATATGCCTCATATTTCGGGTATTTCACTCTCCAAAATGCTACCCGATACTATAAAAGTCATCTTCACCACTGCCTATTCGGAGTATGCCGTTGAAAGCTATGAAATTCAAGCAGTAGATTATCTTGTAAAACCTATAAGTTTGGAACGATTTACAAAATCAATAAGCAGGGTTTTATCAACAAAATCACAAACAACTGAAAAAGAAAATCAGTTTCTATTAGTTAAAAGTGGTTTCGAAACCTTTAGATTGGAAAGTAATTCCATATTGTATTTAGAAAAAGACGGGAATTATATGATTTACCAGTGTGTAAATCAAAAGATTTTAGCAAGGGAAACGATTCACGAAGCGTTTGAAAAATTGCCAGAGAATTTTATTCAGACACATAAGTCATTCATAGTAAATTTAGAGAATATTTTGAGCTTTACTGCTAACGAAATGACGATAGGAAAAGAAAAGATACCCATAAGCGATACCTATAAAAATGAAGTTTTAAAAAGATTGGAAAATATTATAAGCCGTTAACAGTGAATAAAAGAAAAATCGAGTGATGTGGGAAATTGAGGCTTAGTGTGTTTAATAATATTTTGTGGTAATAGACAGACAATCGCTTAATGCTCATATACTTAACCATTAAACAGTTAAAACTCCGATTCTCGTTGAATTTAAAGTTATTTCGCTGTTCAGTTTTTCATGTATACAAATACTGGATTAATTTTAATTTGAGTTCGGGATAAGAAAGTAATTTAAAAATTGGCCTAAAAAATTATCAAAAAAATGGAAAAAGTTCTCTTTTGAGAAAACTTTATTGACCGAATAGAAAGATAATCTTCTACAAAAACCACTTTATTGAATCTTACCAAAAGCAAGTCCAAAAAATAAAGGGAAAAATTCAATACGTTTTTGAGATGATTAAACAAGTTGACCGAGTATCCGATAAATGCTTAAGACACTTGACAGGAACAAACGGACTTTACAACATCCATTTGAGTATCAATCGAACAGCTATCGGATTCTCTGCTGTTTTGATGAAGGATAGCTTGTAGTACTTTTCAATGGGTTAAAAAAAAGGTCATCCCTTGCCCCGACACGATTCGAAGAACCACGAAGTGCTATCTCTGTCCAAATTTTCTTTAGGCCATAAGCTAGTTCTTTTGTATAGTTTAGCACTAAGGCTGAGTTGCTGGGCCCAGCATGACGAAATGACATATGTGAAATAAGACCTATATTTTGCGAATAGCTTATAGTTTTTATTTTATTTGCAAAATTGAACCTTTTTAAAAATTAATAAACTTTACAAAAGGTCTAAGTCCGAATTTGAGATAAAAACAACTCTCCTGTAGCGTTTCTAAGAAATAATGTTTTTAATTTAATAAATTTTATGAATCAGACTGGATTAGTACTTCTCATCACTTTTTTTTCTACTCTAGTATCGTTAAATGCTCAATCGGTTTATGATCAAACACCTAAAGATCAAGAAGCGGTTTTTTTTACATCTGAAAATTTCAACATAAAAGCTGATGGAAAGAAGGATGTATCTAATGCACTTCAGCTTGCTATCAATACACTTAAAAAAGAAAAGAATTTTGGAGTTCTTTTCATCCCTGAAGGCAAGTTTCTAATCAGTAAAACAATATATATTCCCAAAGCGATTCGCTTAATTGGCTATGGAAAAAATCGGCCTGAATTCATTCTTGGAAAAAATACACCTGGTTTTCAGGATGAAAATAATTACTTATTTTGGTTCACCAACAATTTGGTGGAAGATGGAGAACAACCAAAAGATGCCACTGCTGGCACATTTTATAGTGCTATTTCAAATATTGATTTCCGCATTGAAAAAGGTAATCCAAAAGCTATTGCACTTCGCACCCATTTTGCTCAACATAGTTTTGTAAGCCATTGCAACTTTTATATTGGTGATGGCTACGCTGGAATATATGATTTAGGAAATGAAATTGAAGATCTGAAATTCTTTGGTGGTGAATATGGGATTTCTTCATCAAGAACTTCGCCAGGTTGGCCTATGATGATGATCGATCTTTATTTTGATGGTCAGAGAAGTGCCGCCATTTTGAGCCGAAATACTGGAATGTCCATTGTTTCCATGCATGTAAAAAATACTCCTATTGGCATTGAGCTGCAAAATGGTATTGCAGACCGATTATTTATGGAAAACTGCCTTTTTGAAAACGTTAAGAAAGGCCTTGTAGTTGGGATTGAAAATCAATCTGATAGTCAATTAAATTTATTAGATGTGACCTGCAATAATGTAGCTGTTCCTGTTTACTTCTCTCCTTCTGGTAAAAGCATTGAAAAAAAAGGAAAAAAATACAAAATCAATAATTTTGTCTATGGTTTGGTAATGGATGATATGGCTGATGATTCTAAGTATAAAACGGTTACTGATATAGTTGCCATTAATGATGTGCCTAAAAAATTAGACAAGCTTATTACGAATCTCCCTTCTATGGATTCATGGGTAAATATCAAAGATTTTGGTGCTATTGGTGATGGCAAAACAGATGATACGAAAGCCATCAAAGCAGCTATTGCTAAACATAAAACGATCTATCTGCCAACGGGTTGGTATCGAGTTAGCGAAACCATTAAACTAAACAAAGGATCCGTTTTAATTGGCTTACATCCTTACGCCACTCAATTACTAATCAATGAAAGCGAGCTTAATTTTAGTGGATTTGGATCACCTGTTCCGGTTTTGGAATCATCAGAAGAAGGTAATGATATCATAAATGGAATTGGGATTAATACAGGCGCTTATAACTACCGAGCTGTTGGTTTAAAGTGGATGGCAAATGAGCATTCTATGATTAATGATGTGAAATTTATTGGTGGACATGGATACATGCCAAAACCGGGTGAACCATCTCAAAAAAGATATCGAGATTCAAGAATAAGCAGCCCTTTAGAGCCAGTTTATAACCAAGGACTAGATAAGGCTTGGGGCAATCAGTATTGGAGCCTTTGGGTTACCAATAATGGTGGCGGCATTCTTAAGGATATTTGGACTGCCAATTCGTATGCAAGCGCAGGATTTTTAATAAGTAACACGTCCACTCCAGGAAAAGTGTATGCCATGTCTTTAGAGCATCATGTGCGCCAAGAAGCATTAATTAAGAATGTTGAAAACTGGAAATTTTATGCTTTTCAATTTGAAGAAGAAGGCAAAGAGGGTAAAAAAGCGCAAACTCTTGATATTATTGATTCAAATAATCTATTTTTTGCCAATTTATGGATGTACAGAACAATCCGTGCGATTTCACCACGACCTTGGGGTATAAAAGTATCGAACAGTTTTAATCTCGATTTTAGAAATATGCGAAGCTGGACTCAAGTTTTGCAGCTACCAGAACGCACTATTTTCGACATGGACAAAAACCTGATAGTCTATCCTGGTGATTTTGCAAGAGTAACCAATACTGGTAGGGAAAAATCAAGAAAAAATGAATCTTCCCATTCGATTGCAGAGATAGTAGGATTTGGTTATGAATTCGCAACAGGAGCCGTTTCTGATAGCAAAGGAAATGTTTACTTCTGCGAAAATCAACTGAAACGCATTTATAAATGGGCAGCTGAAACCAACTCTATTTCTATTTATGCTGATTACCCTTACAAACCATTATCACTAGCCGTTGACACAAAGGACAATTTGATTGTAATCTGCCGTTACGATCCACAACCTGGTTTTGAGAATAATGAACAAGCAAAAACAATCGAAACGCTGCCCGACAATAATCCCTATTATAGTGGCTGGGGAAATGGAGGCTGGGCATGTTTGGCCTATGCCATAAATCCAACTCAAGCCGAAAATATGCAGGTGCTAAAGCTTGTGAAGACAAATGAGGTCAATAATATTGAACGTGTCATTCATCCAAGTCACCGATGGAGAGGAAATTTTGCGGAAGTAGTCACTAATTTAGCTGAAACAAGTTTTGTCGCGCCAGATGGTGTTACCATTATTCCTAACACATTTGATCTCGGACGCTCAGTACAACTTATGAGTGTCAGCCCAAATCAAACAAATCCTGTTTATGTAACTCATGAAGATCCAAAAATCACTTACCGTTTTGTTGTGGATAAAAATGGAATGCTTTCAAATAGGAGTGAATTTGTAAGACGCGGTGAATACAGCAATGTAACAGACAATCAAGGAAATGTGTATTTAGCGGAAGGTCAAATTATTGTTATAGATAAAAATGGAAATGAACTCAAGAGAATTTCTTTAGATGAACGTATCCATTCAATGACTTGGGGAGGCAAAGATAACAATGAGTTATTTGTTACCACAAGCACCTCATTATTGAGAATACATCACATCAAAAAAAATAAATTGAATTGAACAATTAATAATACGTTTAGAACTTTCTAAAAAACTAAGCTATTCTTACTAATTTGAATCTAAAAGATGATCAAAACAAACATAAATCCCCCAGCCAACTCGAACTTTAATAACGTTCAATTCAGGTTTGGATTGGAACCTTGTATAGTCTGATGATTTTGAGTCCAATACAATTACTGCCACTAATTGGAATTTCCAAATTAAAGAAGTTGGGCTCCCTGTCTCAAGCTCAACGTTCCCTCAGTTTATGTATGTTGATTGGATTCGACTTTGTAAACGTAGTTCTGAATAAGGAATAATTTTGAAAAACTAAACGATGTTATTCCGCGCTTGACCGGGAATCTCAGTCCAGTGATGGATGCAGTGTTTTTCTGAGATAATAGCAAAAAAGTCTTCCTTTTTTTTTAAGCGACTCCTCCATTAAAAAAACCGAAAGGTTACTGAGTCAACTATTTTCAATAGAATTCCTAATTAATTTCAACATTTTGACAATTCTGTTAAACTATAGTTTTTACTATACATAATTAGTATAACGATGGCTTCGAATTTAAACGAGAAAGCAACTTATTGTGTTTTAATCATTTTATACTTGTTGAGACTATATTCCACTTCTCATTCCGAACTTAGATTTACTAGAAAATAGCTAAAGCAAATTCACAATAACGTTTTAAAATCTTACTACATTCAGCTCATGAAAATTAGACTCCTCCTCTTCTGCCTATTATTTACTCAACAACTTTTTGCTCAATCCTATTTCGAAATCCACGAAAACGCAATTTTAGTGGATACTCACAACGATATTTTGATGAAATCAGCCGATATTGGTTTGGTATTCGATACGGATTTAAGGGGAATTGCACACAGTGATTTAACTCGCTGGAAAAAAGGAGGATTGGATGTTCAAGTGTTTTCAGTTTATTCTGATGGAGATATAAAAAATGCCTTTGCTTACGCAAACAGAGAAATGGATAGTTTAGACGCTGTAGTTTCTAGAAATCCCGACAAAATTGTAAAAGTCTCCAATTCTGAAGAATTGATGAAAGCCG
>CAZNTR010000121.1:0-12166 GCA_964575925.1 uncultured Chitinophagales bacterium | reverse complement strand
ACAATAACAAAACCTCTTTTTGTTTTTACAGACACACTTTTTGGATAACTATCTATTATTTTCTGATAATTGAGTGTACTCCGAAAAGTCATTTTTAGCAAACTAATCGTCGAATTCGTAGGATTTGGAAGGGTGAAAACCGAAAGATTCAACTTTTCTGGTGTGGAATCTTTATTTAAATTATCGTTATTGAGAATTGCTTTCTATAACTCAAATTCGGACATCGTTTCTATAATAAAAGGCAGTGGTTTTCGCAAAAGAAAACGGTCATACCGTGTCCTGTCACGATTCGGAGAACCACAAAGTGCTATCTCTGTCAAAATCTTTTTACGCAACAATCACTTTTTTTAATAGATTGGTTCTTAGGCTGAGATGCTGGGTCGAAGCCTAGTATGACCAACTAATAGATTTGAACTAAGCTCAATAGGGTGCGACCTAGCTCTTGTTTTCATTAATTATGCTTCTTAAAACTGTTAACAAAATCATTCACTTTACAAAATGTCAAAGTCCGAATTTGAGTTATAATAAAAATCGAATTTTACCATCCATAAAAAAAGCTCAGTAAATGAGCTTTTTTTATTTAAACAGATTTTCGCAAAAGAAATCATTATAAATCATTTACATTGAATAACAATCGCTGTTCTATCATCACTTGGTTCATTACCATCAACGTATTTCTCTAAATCATCAAATAAGAAGTCTAATTGAACTTGAGAAGATCCAGTTACATTTTTGAACATTTCAAGGAGATTTTCTTCGCCTAGTTGTTCTCCATCAGCACGTTCTCCTTCTGAGAAACCATCTGTAAAAATTAGAATTTTATTACCACTTTCAATTGGAATCGTTTTAGTTTCAAAAGGTAGAGATTTCATGAATCCAAGAATTGCACCTCCTTCTATCAATTCTACTACGGAATCGGATTTTACTAACCAAGGTGGATTGTGACCTGCATTACAATAGGTAATTGTTTTTTCAGCTGTATCAATCGTTGCGGCAAATAGAGTTACAAACGTTCCTGAAGGGGTATCATCTACCAACATGTGATTGGCTTTTGTAAGTAAAACATCTAAATGTTGTTCAGTTTGAGCTAGGATTCGAACTATCGCTCTTAACTCGACCATTATTAAGCTCGCCCCAACGCCTTTACCAGAAATATCAGCTAAAATGAATAGAATTTTTGAATCTGAAATTTTTATAAAATCGTAATAATCTCCCCCCACTTCACGTGCTGGTAAACTTTTACCTGCAAAATCAATTTTATCCATTACAGGAAGTTTCTTAGGAAAAAGTCCTACTTGAATCGTTTTTGCTAAGTTAATTTCTTTTTCCATTCTTTCTTTTTCGATAGCTTCCTGTTGGAATCTAGCTTTTTCAATGGATATTGCAGCTTGATCAGCTAAGGCGCTAAAAATTGGTAATTCACTATCATAAAAAGTACCATTTACTTTATTGAGTGCCTGCAAAACGCCAATTACAGCACCAGAAGAATTGTGCATAGGCACACAAGCAATATTTCTTGTTGTGAATTTATCAAAATCACCCAAAAAGCGATGATCTTTTTTCACATCAGAAACAGTGATAGAAATATCATTTTCAGCAACCCAGCCACCAATACCTTTTCCCTTTGGAATTCTTTTACCCGATAAATCGACACTTGCGGGACCCGTCGGTACTGCAAATATTAATTCACCAGAATGCTGATCGACTAACATTAAAGAACTAGCTTCTGCGTCCATAATGTCTTTTGCGGCTTCCATAATTGAAACCAATATTGTATTTAACTCTAATGCTGAATTGATTCTTGTAATCAAATTCAACAATTTTTCTAATTTTTTTGGTGAAATAGGCTGTGATAGCATAAATGCAAAACTTACAACATTAAACATTGATATGGATTTTACCCACAATAGAACTGAATATAGTTTTTATAAATCAAAATAACGAACCTGAATTTTACATTTTGAGTTTCAACTTGTATTAAATTTCTTTTTACCATTTAAGCACCTAAATATCTGTATCTTTGCTTGCGTTTCCCTAATCTTTATAAAAATCCATGTCTGACAAACCACACGACTACTGCGGCATTTTTGGAATTTTTAACCATCCAGAAGCTTCTCATTTAACCTATTTCGGCTTACATGCATTACAACACAGAGGGCAAGAATCGGCTGGGATTGTTACCTCAACATACAGTGAAGACAAAAAACAACAGATAATGCCAACTCACAAAGACTTTGGTCTAGTTTTACAAGTTTTTGACGACCAAAAGCTCTTTACGGATAAATTAATTGGAAATTCTGCAATAGGTCATAACCGTTATTCAACGGCTGGATCTTCCAAAAACCCAATGAATATTCAACCGTTTAGGGTACATTATAGAAGTGGTAATCTTGCGATTGGTCATAACGGAAACCTTTCAAATGCACGCCAATTAAGGCAAACATTCACTGATGAGGGTGTTCTATTTCAGACTACATCAGATACAGAAGTTATACTTCATTTAATTTCGCATTCAAAAACAACGAATCAAATGGATCAGATTATGGATGCTTTAAATCAAATTGAAGGGGCTTTTTGTTTGGTAATTCTCACAGATGATAAATTAATTGCCGTACGCGATCCAAATGGATTCAGACCATTAGCACTAGGAAAAAAAGATGATGCATTTCTTATCGCTTCCGAAACCTGTGCTTTTGATATCATCGGAGCAGAATACATTAGAGATGTTGAACCAGGTGAAGTTTTAGTTATCGATAGAAATACCATCGAAACCAAAGAACCAAAATCATATTTCATACCACAAAAACCAAACTCAAGAACGGCTCAATGTATTTTTGAATATGTTTATTTCTCTCGACCAGATTCTAAAATATTTGGTGAAAATGTGGATAAAGTTCGTCGCAAAATTGGAAAATACTTAGCAAGAGAATTCCCTGTTTCGAAGATCTTAAAAGCTGAGCCAGAGATGCAACCTATAGTAATTTCAGTTCCTGATAGTTCAAATACCGCAGCTTTAGGCTATGCTCACGAAAGTCTAAAAATTGGAGAATGGTGTAAATATGAAATCGGTTTAATTAGAAATCATTATGTAGGAAGAACATTCATTTCTCCTGGTCAACAATCTAGAGAATTGAAAGTAAGAACTAAATTCAATACGGTTCGTGGTGTTCTTGAAGGTCGCCCTGTCTTAATCGTTGATGATTCCATTGTAAGAGGTACGACTTCTCGTTATCTGGTAGATATGATTCGTGAAGCAAATCCATCGGAAGTGCATTTTTTGGTAAGTTCTCCTCCAATTATTGAACCTTGCTTTTATGGAATGGATTTTCCAAGCAGAGAAGAATTAGTTGCAAATGTTTACGATCGTGATGTAAAAAAAATAGCCGAAGCTCTTGGTGTTGATTCGTTGAATTATCTTTCTGCATTTGGACTAGTTTCTGCTGTAAAAGAAGCCAATTCTTCAAAACATGATTATTGTACAGCCTGTTTTACGGGCGATTATCCAGTTCCAGTTAATTTAGGAACTGAAAAAGAAGAATTAGATTTGGTTTAAGGTAAAATTCATCTTTTTTATTGTTGAGTCCTTTCCAGAATTTGCAATGTGTATTTACATATAAATTCTTGTTAATTCACCGATTTTTCTGTTTAAAACTGCGTTTCGGAGTCTGCTCATCTTTAAAATAAGACCATAAAGGTATAGATCAACTCACTCAAATAGAATAGTAGCATTTTGGAAATTAAGCAAGCAAGTTTTATTAAATCAGCACCTAGCATTGACGATTGCCCTATTGATAATCGATTAGAAGTTTGTTTTGCAGGAAGATCTAATGTGGGGAAATCTTCGCTAATAAATTCTCTAACAAACAGAAAAAAATTAGCAAAGACGAGTAATACACCTGGAAAAACTAGAGAATTGAACTATTACTTAATTAATGATGACTTTTATTTGGTTGATTTACCAGGATATGGCTTTGCGAAAGTATCGAAATCGGAAAAGAGAATTTGGGGAGAACATATGCAAGCCTATTTGTTACGCAGAGATAGTTTACAAATGGTTTTTGTGATTATTGACGCTCGCCACGAACCCTCGCAACTCGATGAAGAATTTATTTTTTGGTTAGCAGAAAATGGGATTCAATTTTCATGTGTATTATCAAAAGCTGATAAACTTTCTAAAAATCAGATGCAATCGAGTGTTGCACGTTTTAAAAGAATGCTTAAAACTATGAATATTGAAGTTCCTGTTGTGGTAACTTCCGCAGAGACCAAAGATGGAATTCAGGAATTAACCGATTTGGTTGGTGATTTTGTTACTATTTAGTTAACTCATATTATCGTCATTAGGTCGAAAACTGTAATCTCTTACTCTCGTTCTAACTTATTGCATAAACTCATATTTAAGCAACAATCTTTTTTGTAATAGGGTGATTCTTTTCAGATTCTCGCCAAGTACTTTCTCTACATGTACTCCTAATTAGACCAAGCCTTGTTTTTCAAAAGGATTAAATCTCATTATCAAAACAATGCGCTATTTATTTCTAACATATTGATATAAACTGGATTTACGCTTACCTTTAGATTCTGTAAAAAAGTGACCGTTGGAGAGATGCCGGAGCGGTCGAACGGGCTCGCCTGGAAAGCGTGTGTACTCCAAAAGGGTACCGAGGGTTCGAATCCCTCTCTCTCCGCATTGAAAAAGAGCCGCTAATCGGCTTTTTTTGTTTTAGGCATTTATAGTACTTTTTGCCTCTTCAAAACTCCGGCTTCTAATCTCAGTCAACCGATTTTTAATGGTTAAGTAGGTTACGTTCAATAATTCTTCTACACTTGTAAAATCTTCAGGGTCAATTGCCTCTAAAATATGCAACTGTATTTCACCTTTATCATTAAAACGCCAATCATCGGGTTGATTCAAATTAAATGTTCCATCGATAACCATTGGTTGAATTTTAACCCCTGCTTTTTTTGCTAACAAAAATGCACCTTTCTTAAAAGGTAACAACTCTTGATTTCGAGTACGTGTCCCTTCGGGAAAAATACAGATGGAAATACCACTTTCTAACATAGGAACAGCTTGATCAAATAAATCTTGAGCTGAACTCTTACCACGATTAATACTTAGTTGCTTAGTTAAGCGCATGAACCAACCCATAATAGGAACCGAAAACAATTCAACTTTGGAAACCCATTTAAAGTTATACGGCAATTTTGCCTGAAGAGGCATATCTAAAAAGCTTTGATGATTACACACAAAAACCCTTGCTTCCTTTCCATCATAAATATCCTTACCGAAAACCTTTACTTTCCATCCTGGCATTACATTTATTAAACTCGCACCCATTTTTAGCATTATTTTCGAACTGAGTTTCTGTCTTTTATCAAAAGGACTCATTAGTAAACTTAATGGAATAAGAAGTAGCAATATGCTTACAAAATCAAAAAAAATATAAACCCAAAGGTATATTGTATATAAAGTTCGTTTCATTTAAAGAATAGGTAGATAAGTTTACTCCATAAAGTAGTTTTCGGCAACATATCTGGCAATTTCGTTTAATTTGGATGAGTACAAACCGAATGAATCGCTTTTCTGGTGTAGTCTCAGTAGTTTATTTGCTATATTAACCAATTTATTGCTTATGTAAAAACTAATTTAGTTAGTTAATGTTTTTAACAATCGTTAGTTTGATTCACTACGTTGGGTATTTATTTTTCATCCTATAACAATCATTTTGAAAACTATAGATAGTAAAATTAATAACCTGAGTTCGGAATAAGAAATTAAAATAACACAGGTAAAATTAAATTCGTCCCTTAGGTTTAATAAAGCGTTTTAGAAAGGGTTTTGCTAGAAAATAAGGAAGTAAAAAAAACGCACAGTTTACAGAATGATACAGGCGCATAATTACTCGTCTAAGTACGTCTTATAGTATGATTTTATCCTGTATCAATTCATGCTGGACTCTGACCCAGCATTTCTGCCTAGTTTAGTCTTAAATTAAAGATTGCACAAAAAGCAAATGCAGTTTCTCCAATGCTTATTCAAATTTTTGATTAAATTTATTGAAACAAACCTTAACACGAACTCAGGTTACTAGTTTAGGCGGATAAAAGTAAAAATTAAACTAATCTCACATCAATCTTTTAGACAATTCTACCTCACAATTAATTATTTGCAGAATAACAGAATCGAGTTAATTTTACTAGAATAGAAAAGGTTACTAAAAACAAGGCAATATTATTTTGTAAAAAAAGGCATTTAAATAAGTTAATAGTTAAGTGCTAAAAGTAAACAATAGTAAACTTAATTTCTGCGCTTTGCCCACCAAGTTGTAGTATGTGAATTTTCTGAACCAATTGGTTCTAATTCTTGCGCAATATCTTGTTTTCCATTAGCAAACGCTTTAACTAAAGTGGCTAAAGCCATTGAAATAGAATCGGGTAAATTGTCTTTTCTCATTTCGGAGACATTGAAATGATCTTTGACAAAATGAGTATCGTACACACCCGATTGAAATACAGGATGTTTCATTACATAAGAACAAAATGGAACGGTTGTCTGTAACCCACTTATTTGATATTCTTCCAAAGCACGAATCATTCTTTGAATAGCGGCTTCTCTTGTTTCAGCGTAAACAATTAGTTTTGCTAATAATGGATCGTAATTAATTGACACATTTTGACCTTCAGTTACTCCTGAATCGACACGAACGCCAGGGCCACTTGGTAAACGATATCTTCTTAGAGTTCCCGTACTAGGCATAAAATTCTCGAATGAATCTTCAGCTGAAATACGACATTCGATGGAATGACCTTGACGTTTAACATCTTCTTGTTTTAAAGGAAGTGGTTTTCCCTCAGCAACTAAGATTTGAAGCGCAACTAAATCCAAACCTGTAATACTTTCTGATACGGGATGCTCAACTTGCAAACGGGTATTCATTTCTAAGAAATAGAATTTTTTATGTTTATCAACCAGAAATTCAATGGTTCCTGCACCGTGATAATTACAAGCTTGAGCAGCAAGAACAGCCGTTTTCGCCATTTCTTGGCGTAATTCTTCATGAACATAAGGCGAAGGTGCTTCTTCAACTACTTTTTGATGTCTACGCTGAATAGAACATTCTCTATCATAAATATGAATCACATTCCCATGTTTATCAGCCATAATCTGAAACTCTATGTGATGAGGTTCTTCAAGATATTTTTCTACATAAACACGATCATCATTAAACGCATTTAACGCTTCTGATTTTGCAGCTCTAATTCCAGAATCAAAATCTTCTGGTTTTTCAATAATTCTCATTCCCTTACCTCCGCCACCTGCTGCAGCTTTTACTAAAACTGGATAACCAATTTCATGGGCAATTTGGCGAGCTTCTTCAATATCATGGAGTGCTGTTTGTAAACCA
Source organism: uncultured Chitinophagales bacterium (assembly GCA_964575925.1). GTDB lineage: Bacteria > Bacteroidota > Rhodothermia > Balneolales > M1805 > M1805. The sequence goes on along the minus strand of CAZNTR010000121.1, from coordinate 4,757 downwards.
GGTGGCACAGGAACATTATGTTTAATCATTAATTCTCGAGCTTTTGTTTTGTCGCCCATCATATTAATTGACTCAGCTGTTGGGCCTATAAATAGGATGCCTTCTGAAGCACAACGAAGTGAAAAAGCAGCATTTTCACTTAAAAAACCATATCCAGGGTGAATTGCATCTGCTCCCGTTTGTTTTGCAGCAGCAATAATTTTGTCAATAACCAAATAGCTCTCTTTTGATGGAGCAGGACCAATATGAACGGCTTCATCTGCAAAAAGGGTATGTAATACACCTTTGTCAGCATCGGAATAAACGGCTACCGTTTTAATTCCCAACTCTCTACAGGTTCTCATTACACGAATGGCAATTTCCCCCCTGTTAGCTATTAATACTTTTGAAATTTTTTTTTCCATCTTAACCCACCTAATTGTTTGTGTTGTCATCAAAAATAAAGAATAAATTTATTGTTAAAAATATTTTTTGGAAGCGCATCCATACTTTAGATGTTGTTATTTCCTATTTTACTCTTTCTGCTTGTAAATAAATAAGATAAATTAGTCCAAATTTAAAATAGTACTCAGATTATGTCATCACGTTTAGATTACGACCCCATATTAAGCACAAACTTAAATTTTTTACGATCTGTTCAAGAGCTACAGTACCTTAATGATGAAGAACTTGCTGAATTTGCAAAATTCATAAAAAGAGAAGTTTATGATGTTAATGAATTTGTTTTCAAACAAGGTGAATTAGCCGATAGAATTTTTATAATAGAAGATGGTTTATGCGTAGTAAATCTGGAAGATCGCCCCATTCAACATCTTAGAACCTCCGATTTATTTGGTGAAATTGGGATGATTGGAGATGTTACACGAACAGCCTCAGTAAAAACGAAAACTAGATCCATTGTTTTAAATATTGCAATTAGTGATTTAGATGATTCTACTAAAATTAAACCTGCAACCTGTATAAAATTGTATAAATCTCTGGCTAGAAAAGTAACTCGTTACGAAAGAGATGATGATGTTTTTTACCACGATATTGATGTTTTACTCATTCAAGATGGTGGGTGTGCACCTGGTTATAATAGCGTAACAGGTTTTGTAGTCCGTTTCCTTGAGCACATAGGAAGAAGAGTTTTCATTGCTCGTGAAGGGTTTAAATCCTTAGTTCATGGTACCTCAAATGATTTCAATTATTTGATAAATGATCGTAATCTTTATAATCGACTTGAACATATTAGTGGTGTTCAGTTTGCGCCAGTTTATCGAGAAGCTCGTGGTGCAAGTTTCCGATCAGAACGTTATAAAGAATTCAAAGAAGAAGACAAGCAGAAAAAAGCGGCTCAGCACGTTATTGAGCGAAAAACTAAAATGATAGTTGCAATTGGAGGTGACGGAACCTTTAAAGGTTTGAAAAGTATGGCTCGTTTTCTACCAGCTTCCATCAAATTATATTTTATTCCTGTTACCATCGACTCTGATGTGTATGGAACAGAATGTGTTGGTGAACATACTGGAGTTCAAGTAGGTTCTGAGAAAATTCGATCTTATATGGCCGATGCGCGTTCTCATCAACGCTTGTATATTATTGAGATGATGGGTCGTGATGGAGGTTACCATGCTTTACGTTCTTGTCTTGGTGCAGGTGCCGATATGGCTGTTTTACCTAATTTTGAATATGACATGGAAGCCGTTGCTACTGCCCTTCAAAAAAAGGATTCCTCTGTTATAGTGGTTGCCGAAGGGTACAAAAGAAGAGAACGAGATGAAAAAGGATTTACTGGAAATGCGGCTGAATATTTCAGAGAGGAATTAATGGCGACAAATATTCCACTTCCTATGAGAGCAATCTGTGAAGGTTTTTCTAGAGATATTAGAGGAGCAGCTCCTAATTATAATGATATTACTTTATCACAACAGTTAGCTAGATTACTTGCCGAAGCTGTTGATAATGGGAAAAATAATGTGATGCCAGCGGTTCTTGGTGGAAAAGAATATTACATTCCTTTTGATCAAATTATTACCGATAATGCTGTTTCTAAAAGACTTGCAGATTTAGCGAATAGATTGATTTCCTAAGTTTTTGGTAATGTTGAATTCTTAATTTTAAATTTTGAATTTAATACGATAACGGCGAGCGGAATTGAGGTTATTTTTATTTACAAAGTTGGAACAGTAAATGAATTGAAGTGTAAATCTTAAGCCTACTTCGAATAGTAGTTTTCTGCAAAATTATCTGCGATTTCAATCTATTGCGCATACGCCGAAAAGTAGTTTTTAGCAATATATTCGGAGAATTTGGTAGGATGTAAACCTACAGAATCGACTTTTCGTAATGGACTCTTGTATTTGAATTGCTAAAAACAGACTTTCTGGATTGAGTTCAATCTAACATTAAAAAGCGATTCTTCTTTTTAAATGAGGAGCCGCTTTTTTGTTTAATCCAAATTTTGCTTCAAATTAGATAAGATTTTTAGGACTTCAATTCCATGATTTCATAGAAACGGAGTCTTGTAATTTCAATTACTTTTTTGATTGAATTTAACCCAACATAAAAAAAATTAAAGGACTTCGAACTAAATCAGCCTTTCACCAATAAAACATCTTAAAGTCTCCCCATACCACTTTGATGTTTTACCATCTTCGAACTCGAAGTTTAAAGCAAAATAGGGAATTTTTGGCCTGTGCTTTTAACTAATTCATCAACACTATGTACGTAAAACCGCCTTTTGAAACACTATGAGGCGGTTTAACTAGAAAAGTCAGCTAAAGGGGTTTGGTGGATTTTTGTCAATCCATACATAACAAAAGATTAATGACAACCTGAATTTTATTCAAAATATCGGCCAAACACAACTTGCTGCCTTACTAAACATCTTGAAAAGCTCCCCATCACCCTATAATGTTCTGCCATCATCGGACTCGAAGTTCTAGGCAAAAGTGGGAGTTTTTAGTCTGTGCTACGAACTATCTCATTCGTACTTTCAACTTTTGTAATCGGCAAAAACAGGTTTTTTAGAAATTATTGTTTTAACTATTGATTTAAATAGTAAATTGGAGTATTATTTCTATAAGATATAATACTCCAAATTACTATTATATCACTTAACAAGAGGTATTAAAAACCGAAATATCACATCAATGAATACAATTAAACTTTACCTACCATTTTTTGCCCTTGTTTTACTTTTTTTTGGATCTTGTACACAAAATGAGTTGCCTAAACAAGTGCTAGTTAATCAAACACCTAATTCGCAAGGTCAAGCTTCTATTGCTGACAACGAATCTGCTTCCAATGCTTTACAAGTCGCAAAATCACTTGATGATTTCAAAACATTGGTAATTGCCATTGAAACAGCGGGTGTTGAAGATGCGGTTGTGAACGCTGGCCCTCTTACAATATTTGCACCAATTAATGCGGCTTTCGACAAACTACCCGCTGGAACAGTTGAGTCATTATTAAAACCAGAAAACAAAGGAAAACTGGCCTATATACTTACGAATCACGTTGCTCCATCAAATTATCCAGAAAAACAATTACGTAAAGACGCTAAAAAAGGAAGAAAATTATATATGGCTTCTGGTAAATACCTAACGGTTGACGAAAAAAAAGATGGCCTATATGTTGGAGGAACTAAAATTTTGAAAACGGTACAAGTGAGTAATGGTTGGATTCATGTAATTGATACTATTTTAGTCCCTACGGATTAATTTAACTGATTTAAACCTGGTTCAAGATATTGTTTCTTATGGTTTGCATCTTTTAAAACGTTCAAAATACTCATTATCATGCCAAAAAGTACCTTACTGAGTTGGCTTGTAATCAATATAAATAAATAAATCCTTAAATAAATAATTTCAAATGAAAGTTAGCATACTAGTAATACTGGCAAGTTTGTTTCTTATTTCTCATTGTACTGACAATGGAAAAAAAGAGCATTCAAATGCCAATGTCATAAAAAAAGAATCTTCCATTCAAAAAAATACAACAGCAGAAAGTGCGGTTGATAAAGGCATAGGACCAATTACTGAGGTTACTCTTGGAAAAATTGATGCTACCTTGGCAGCGAAAGGTAAAGAACTCTTTAAAGCTCAATGCTCTGCTTGCCATAAAATTACTAAACGTGTTGTTGGTCCTGCATTAGCAGGTGTAACTGATAGACGTTCTCCTGAATGGATTATGAATATGATTATGAACCCAGAAGAAATGGTTGCAAAAAATAAAGTGGCTAAAGAACTATTAGCTATATATATAGCTCCAATGGCCAATCAAAATATTACCAAAGATGAAGCTAGAGCATTACTAGAATACTTTAGAACTAAATCAACATCATCAACAGATTAAATCTTATTAATGTCTAAATCTTACTACAATGAAAAATCTAATAAAGTCACTTTTAGCCTTTTCGTTCATTTCTGTGATTCTCAATGGTTGTGGAAACGGAGGCTCAACTAATAAAGGTGCTATTTCTGGTAGCGCTGCTGAAAAAGTTTATGTTGCTCCAGGTCAGCACGATGAATTTTATGCATTTTTATCTGGTGGATTTAGTGGGCAGCTAGCTGTTTACGGTCTTCCTTCTGGACGTTTATTCAAAGTAATTCCTGTTTTTTCGGTTGATGCTGAAAAAGCTTATGGTTTTAATGAAGAAACAAAGCCAATGTTAACAACCTCTTATGGTCAAATTCCATGGGGCGATGCTCACCACCCCGATATTTCACAAACTAAAGGTGAGTTAGATGGTCGTTGGATATTTATTAATGAAA
>CAZNTR010000120.1:0-12178 GCA_964575925.1 uncultured Chitinophagales bacterium | reverse complement strand
CCAAGCAATGACACAACAACAATTCCTCGCAGACACACTTTTTGAATAACTACCTTAATGTAACTTGATTCTGACAGCCCTGTTTATACCTATTTGGTCAAAAGTTCTTATCTAATGTCTAATTCCCGAGCTACCTGCGCTATATTGCCTCGAAGTTTGGCTTAATCTAACGCATTAGTTTTGAATTCATCGATATTTTGCAACCGCTGTTTGGACTCCGTTTTGTCGGATTCTATTTTATGGTTATTGATTGAAAGTTCAAATAAAAAGTTTCCACCTAAATGGAACATCGCCAATTTATTAGTTTAAATCAGGATTAAGGTTCAAGATTTTACGGATAGTAAACGAGACAATTAAAGTGATTCAATGCGCAAATTTCGCTTTAGCATCTCTTTTCAAAACTGTTGCATAAGTTTTAGATAAAGTTCTTTCCCTTTTTCTAACTGTTCAATTTCAATAGATTCATTTGCTGTATGTGATTGCTCACTATGTCCAGGCCCCATTTTTACAATCGGAATTTCACCCAAAAAGGCCCAATCAGAACAGGTAGGCGAGCCAAAAACAGGCTTATTACTTAATTTTTCACAAACTTTTGCAATTCTATGCTCAGCATCTGTTGAAACAGCCTTAAATCGATCACTACGAACAACTATTTCAGCCTCAGGAAGCGCTTGTTGAACTGAAGAAATAATTTCTTGACTTGAAACTTCTGGAATTGTTCGAATATCAACGGTAATTCTGATTTCTTCTGGCGCCATATTATTTGCAGTTCCACCCACTATTCGAGTTGGAGTTAGTTTTACAGGCCCAATCAACGGATTTATCTTTTTCATATCAACTTGTTTCAATCGCTCTAAACAGTCGGGTAGTTTATACAATAAATTTTCTGAAACAGGAATTCTAGCAGCATGTCCAGATTCACCTTTAAGAATAATATCAATAAGAAGAATCCCTTTTTGGGCTATACAAGGAGCTAAACTTGTGGGTTCTCCAACAACACCTGCAATTACATTGTCAAAATAACCACCTTTTTTTAACTCCAAAGCGCCGTTAAAATCCCCATAGGATTCTTCACAAACAGTAAATGCAAACAATAAGGAATGCTTAGATGTGTATCCTGATGCAGTAAACTCACATAAAGCAGAAAACATAGCAGCAAGAGAACCTTTGGCATCAGTTGAACCTCTTCCAAAAACTTTGCCATCATTTATAAAGGGTTCAAACGCTGCATAAGCATGGTTTGGAGAAGCTGGAACTACGTCTAAATGGGTATTAAATAATAATTCTGTGTTTTGTTTTCCCTGTAAACGTATTAAAATATTATCACCAATTCGAGATACTGAAACATCGTTTAGCAAGCTCGAATACGATTCAAGCCAATCTGCAATTTCTTTTTCTTTTGTACTTAAACTTTCAAATGAAATTAATTTTTCTAAAAGCTGAGTCGTTGACAATAAATTCATAACTGGGAAATGGTTGATTAATTAAGTCTGAAAATAATGAATTAAACGGGTATGGCATGTCTCCTTGAAAGTTTGAAAAAACGCAAAGTATGCAATATCGCAGCTACAGATAATCCTAAAATGAGACCAATCCATAAGCCTGTGGGACCTTGTTTAAGCGTAATTCCAAGTAGGTATCCCGATGGTAATCCGACCACCCAATATGCAATTAAATTTACAATCATTGGAATGGTTGTGTCTTTTAAACCACGTAATGCTCCTAAACTACTCACTTGGAGAGCGTCAGATATTTGGAAAACAGATGCTAAAAAAAGGAGTGAAACAGCAATTTGTGTTACAACAAGATCAGATGTGTAAATAGAGACCATTTGATTTGGGAAAATAAGTAGTAATAAAGCCGTAAATACTGAAATACCAACGCATAAAGCAATTCCAGAATAACCTGCAATTTTAGCAGAATAAGCAGAGTTTTGCCCGATATACGTGCCGACTCGCACAGAAATAGCAGAAGAAAATCCCAAAGGAATCATAAAAATTAAAGAACCAATATTAATTGCAATTTGATGTCCTGCAACGATGGTTGTTCCTAATATTCCCATCAACAAGGAGACCGCTGCGAACATGGAGACTTCCATAAAAATACTTATTCCATTTGGAACGCCAACTTTTAATATATCAGTAATAAAATGCCATTCAGGTTTTTTTATACTTGTAAAAATGTGCAGATGAGCATAAGATTTTTTCCCAGCTGTGTAAATTAACATTCCAATAAACATGACCCAAGCTACTAAAGCACTTGCCCAACCTGTTCCAACCGCACCTAATGCTGGAAATCCAAATTTGCCATACATAAATGTATAATTGCCTAAAATATTAAAACAAAGGCCAAGTACAGCGAACCACATGGTTGGTTTTGAAACACTCATTCCTTCATTAAAAAAACGCATGACTAGGTATAAGGTAATGGGCAAAAATCCCCAAAGCACTGCTTTAATATAACCGAAAGATAATACAGCTACAGATTCGTCTAAACCCATACGAGCAAGTAATAAATCACTTTTTAGCAATATCAGAACCGAAAATGCAGCTAAAAAAAAAGCAAGATAGCCTGCATGTCGAACGGTTCTCCCAATTTGATCAATTCTACCAGCTCCAATATGTTGGGCAATAATAGGATTTAATGACATAAATAAACCTATTGCAAATACGAAAACAGGATTGATAAAACTTGAACCAATTGCTACAGCCGCTAAATCATTTGGACTTAGATTCCCAGCCATTATGGTATCGACAAAACCCATTGACATTTGTGCTAATTGTCCGGTAATTATGGGCGCTCCGAGACGAACAACAGCTTTCATTTCCTCTGAAATAAGGGGTATTAAATGACTTTTATGCATCCTTATAAAATACGCAAATAATCAGCTTAATGAATCTTGATAATTATTTGTTAATCTAAAATTTAAAGTAAAGGTCGTTCCACTTCCAGGCACAGAAGCAAAATTTATAGCGCCACCATGCGAGTCAATAACTTTTTTACAAATAGCTAAACCAATACCTGTTCCACTCGATTTAGTAGAGAAATTGGGTTGAAAAACACGTTTCTGAAAATCAACTGGAATGCCCACACCTGTATCAGCAAATTCAATAAAGGCATCATTTTTATAACGATAGGTTCGTACAATAATGATACCTCCATTTGGCATAGCTTCAATCGAGTTTTTTATCAAATTGATGAAAACTCTTTTCAAATCATCAGCAATGCCAAGTACTTCTAAATTATTTTCAGATAAATCTAGATTGATTTTGATAAACTGATCGTGCTGATATAATTCATCAATTTCTGTGAGTAACTTATTTACATCTACAGGTACTAATTCTTCGGTTTGAGGTTGGGCAAATTTTGAAAAATCAGACGCAATAGTTGATAATGAGTCAATTTGTTGAATTAAGTTTTTACTAATTCGCTCAAAAGCTGGCTTAAGATTTTCTTCATCTTCATCACTCATTAATACCAATCGTTGTAAATGTTGCAGACTCAACTTCATTGGAGTGAGTGGGTTTTTTATTTCATGTGCAACTTGTCTTGCCATTTCAGTCCAAGCCGCTTGTCTTTCAACTTCTGCTAATTCTTTTTGTAAATCTTTTAGCCTAAATATCATGAAATTATACGCATTGGCTAATTCTCCAATTTCATCTTGCGTTGTTACAGGAACAATTGTGTCGAGGCGACCCGATGAAATGCGTCTTAAACCTTGCAATAAACGCAAAAGGGGATCCGCTAAATACGTTGAAATAAAATAAGCCAAGACAATGAACAAGCCAAAAACAAACACATAAACAGCTATGAGGAAACTAACGGTTTTTAATAATTGTTCATTATCACCAGATACAGTTGATCGTAAACTTATTTTTAAGATGAAGTCTTTGTTGTTTAAATTAATCTTTAAATAAGATGAACCAATTTGTTCACTTCCATAGTCATACCAACGGTTTGTCTCAATATCTTCACGCATTATCAAGGTTTCATAAATGCTACGCTCAAGCAAGTATCCAGAATCCGTAACAGGTATGTTTTGATAAGAAGCGCCATATTCCCATTTTCTAGGATCGAAAAGATCAAGTGATACTTCAAATCGATTGGCTAAAAATCGCAAATAGGGGCGATCTAAGTTTCCGTTTAAATCTTGATTGATAGACTGAATTATTTGTTCTTTTTTTTGATTTAATAATTGCTGATGATTCTCTTTTTCATCGGATAATACTGTATAACCTGTTGCTCCAACTAATGCAACAAGAAACAACAAACTAGCAACTATATAAGAATCCAAAATTCTAGATTGTAGGTTTTCTCTAGTGTTAAAAAATAAAATAGATTTATTGGAAATAAATGCCTTTAAGAAATAGGTTAAAAGTAATAAAAATAATGTAGTATAGAAAAATCTAAAAAATGAAAATATATGCGATTGAAACGGAATTACTGGTATAATTCCACGAATAATTACATCACTTTCATCAACATAAAAATAATGATCTATAAATAACTGAGACTCGTAAATTAAATTTTTGTGTAGTTTAATTCCTTCTTTAACTTCTTTAATATCAGCAGAATTTAAGGGTAGTTTTCCCGATTCACTAAAGGGTAGAATGGTTCTATTCCAAGATAAACTTAATAATAAGTTATTATCATAAACAGCTATGTAGGTACTTCCTGGCCATACTCCTCTATCATGCTCCATCGTTATGGATTTAGTTGCCGGTTTTATCGATTCTTTCCATGTCTCGGGGTCGCCTAAATCTGAAATTAATGCCCAAGCTTTTTCGTTTAATTCGGTTTCCTGAACTTTTTGATAACGTAAATGAATAGTCGGATATAACAATGCCGTTAAGGCAAAACTTCCTATCAATAATAGTCTTAAGGCTGAATAATGAAGAATAAGACGTGGATTTCTTCGAATGATTTCTGTAAAGGTGATGATTAAAGCATAAATAAATACAAGGCTTATCCAATGTGAAAATTCATTAGTATAGCCAACCGATAACCATCGAAAAATAAAATGTATCCCGAAAAATGCAAGTATATGAAGAGGATAAACGAGTGAAAGCTGATCTTTTTCAGATTCAAAAATGAAACTGTTTCCAATAATGGATAATAAAAGTGAAAAACCTGCTGTTGCAGTTAATCCTGCAATAAATAAAAGAGTTTCAATTGGCGGGAATAAATTTGGGTCTAATAATGTTATTTCATTCGTACTTATTAAATGGAAATAAGCGGAAGGAATTAGGCTTATGCTGAGATACGTTAATATGCCAGAAAGGAATGAAAATAGAAGTGTTCTAGGATACCAATCTATTCCAAAATATCTACGTTGTAATCTACAAGTTCTGATAATTTCATAAGCTAATAAACTAAAAAATAGCGTGTGAAAATTTATATTAATTAATGAAATAGATAATGAGCGCTTGAGATCAATTCCCCATTGAATAAATAAGTCTGTTAAATGTAATTCAATTTCTGATTGTGCAGTAACAATCCATAATAGTGCAATGAGTACACTACGTAATAAGAAACGCTCAGTAAGTGGCCATACTCGACTCACATACATAAACATGATGATTGAAAAAAGAACAAATACTATTTGATAGAGTGCTCGAACTCGGGCTTTAAAAACATTCCAATGATAGGCTAATAGCGAAAGTGAATTCGGGTAACCTGCTAAATATCCGATTACTTTTGATTCTCCAACGGATAACTCAATTTTCTTTTCTGCGCTCCACACATCTTTTGCTAGAAAACGAAGTTGAACAGGGTAATCAAGATTGCTAATCCATTTTGTGATTATAGAATAGGTTGATCTGTTTTCCCCAATTTGATTGGATATGGAATTTTTGGCGAGTATTATTCCTGTTACAGAGTACGTTTCTCTTTCATCAGTATAGGCAAAATAATCTCGGTCTTTAATAGATATTCGATAGACATTTCCTCTAGGAATTATTTTTGCAAATGGAATATTTGGTGCTTTTTCACTCCAATTAATAATGCGTTTTAAACTGTCTAGAACAATAAAATCAATATCTTCATCTCTATCGATATGTCTAGTGTAGGTCTCATATTCATTTTCTTTAAAGCTTTCGGCTAACTCTACAGACTTATCTTCTAGGCCTTGTATTTCATCATAAAACCCCTTTTTTGCCTTCTCTAATGACGAATCAATGAGGGATTCAACTTGGTCTTCTGTGGGTTCATTTATCCAAAAATATAACTCTATGCTCCCAATTAACAATAAGATAAGCCCTTGAACTAACAATATTTTTAAAAGTGGTGTTCGAAAAGGTTCTGTTATCTTATACATAGTCAATTTTTAATTCAATCTGTTTGGAATAGAAGCAACTTGATCTTTGAAATGAAGATAAATAGCATTAGCAGCTAACATTCCAATTGCAGATCGTGTTTCTAAAGTGGCGCTTCCAATATGTGGTACTAATAAAGTATTGGGAGCTTGAAGTAACCTTGGATGAACCTCAGGCTCTTTTTCAAATACATCAAGCCCAACTCCAGCCAAATGCCTAGATATAAGTGCTTCAGCAACCGCTTCTTCATCTAAAATGGGTCCACGTGCTGTATTTATGATGTATGAACCTTTTTTCATAAGGTGAATTCGATCATAATTTAAAAAATGATGGTTCTCTATTGTTAAAGGACAATGAATTGATACTACATCACTTATTGCAAGTAATGCTTCTGGGTTTTTATGATAAATAGCACCAAATTCTTGTTCAACCTGTTCGGGCAATCTATTCCTATTGTGATAATGAATAATAAAGCCAAATGATTTAGCTCTTCTTGCAACAGCTTGCCCTATTCTACCCATTCCCAAAATGCCGAATAGCTTATTTCTGAAGTCTAATCCTAAGTAGGAAGTTGGATGCCAACCATCAAAAAGACCATTTCTTAAATCAGTATCAGCTTCTAAAATTTTACGTGTTACACCTAAAACTAAGCCTAATGTAGTATCAGCCGTTGCCTCAGTTAAAACATCAGGAGTATTACAGACTAAAATTCCTAGTTCTGTGGCTGTTTTTACATCAATATTGTTATAGCCCACCGCAAAATTGGCAACCAATTTTAGTTTTTTACCTGCACCCAAGACTTTTTTTGTGATGGGTGTAGTAAGCATACAAAGTAGATAATCAAACTCAGTGAGTATTTCTGCAACAGAGTCTTCAGTTACATATTGTCCGCGTTTACCAATGCTCAAATCAGAAAAATGTTCTAAAAAATCTTGAACATCTTTTGTGATAGGCTCGGTAAGTAGAACTTTGGGTCTTTTCATGGCAAGATTTATGCACTAAGTATTGCTATGAAAAGTAACTCTTTTTGGATAAATCAGCTAATACTTAGCAATTTCGATTTACTTAAATTAATTTTTAAACTATGAGTGTAATCCGAAAAGTAGTTTTTAGCAAACTATTCGTCCAATTCGTAGGATTTGGATGGGTAAATTCGAAAGAAGCGACTTTTTGGAGTGGAATCAACAATAAAACACTTATCGTGATGAACCTAATCAGTTATTTCAGTAATAATAGCATCACTCCACATTTTTTCTAGCTGATAATATTTTCGTAATTCCGCTAAAAAAATATGTACAATTATATTTCCGTAATCAATAGTCACCCAACGTCTTGTATCCATACCTTCACGTCTTATTGGTCGTTCTTCTAAATCCTCATTTACTTTTTGAACTACATTACTTGCTAAGGCTTTAACTTGTGTATCTGAGCCTGCATGGCAAATAATAAAATAATCGGTGATTGAACTGATAGAACTAACTTCTAATTGAAGGATGTTTTCTGCTTTTTTTTCAAGTAAAGCTTCGTTTATACAGTTTAATAAAGTTTCTGTTTGCTCTAATTTAGATGTGATTTCTGTAGTCATTAATGAGATATTGATAGGTTAAATAATTGATAGATCAATTTAATTTCAATTGTTTGTAATCTGATCCAATCACGATAGTTGCATCCAAATAATAACTTGGAGCCAATTGTTGAATTATGTTTTTTTCTTTTACACCTAAGGCATTAGCAACTCGTTTGGCATTTTCTAAATAACCGCTACGGTCAATAACTAGTGTTTCTTGTATATCATAAGTTTCAAAATTTCCTGACTCAACCACATCAAAACCACTTTTGCGCAATTTTTTTGTAAAAGAAGAGGCTAAACCCGAGACGCCACTGCCATTTAAAACTTCAATTTGAATGACTTCTCCTACAAACTCTGAACTTCCTTGTTCACGTGTATTTTCAATTCTAGGAAAAACAAATCTTGTGATAACTCCAACAAGTAATAAGACAACCAAGATTCCAGCAAAACCAAGAACAGCATTAATAACTAAATCCGAAGATTCATTCTTCATTATAAAAATGGGTGAGTTTGAAAATTAAGTTTACCAACCTAAACGCAAATCGTTTCTGAAAGAATTGTTAAGAGTAGGATTAAACATACCAAACCCAGAATATGGAGACTCTTGATAGCTAAATCGTATAGATGTGTTTTCAGAAAATTTGTAATTCAATTCTGCATTTCGAATAATAAAATTTGCTCCATTACTTTGCATTCCTGGAAATGTGTTCCCAAAAGGAGAGTGAGCTAAGGCCATATCTAATCTACCACTAAAATTTGGGCTAAATTCAAAAGTCATAGTATTGGTGTACATATTTACGTTAGCATTATAGACTCCCATACTCATAAATGAAGCTTCATAAGAGTGAGACATTTTCATGTTGAAGAAATTCGATAAACTACCAATCCCTTGATTTTTCTCAGCTTTGATAACAGAGCCCGTATTTCTAAACGGTGAGGGTTGAGTCGCTCTAAATTGAGCATGAGAATTTTGGCTTATTAGCAATAAAGCAAAAATTGAGAAACTCAATAAATTAAATAAGTAAGTTTTAGTATTCATACGGCATTTGTTTTAATCCAAAATAGCTTTACTCAATTACTTTTAACGAAACATATATAGTTATAGCCTAATATAACGAAACTGACATTCTTTGTGAAATTAGTATAAATGAATAAATTGAATTTCTTTTAAAATTTCTTTAAGCATTAAATAATGCTTGGACTTGCAAGTTAGTAATAAACTTGTTATCAGCTCGTTTTGTGATTATATTATTCTGATAAAACAAATAGATTCCAAATATTAGTTCATTTATAAAGCATGAAGCTTACTGATTTTAAGTTCGATGCGGATAGCCTAATAGTTCCGCAGTACGGCACCGAACCTCGTGATGCCGCTAAATTAATGGTTCTAAACCGATATAATAAAAAAATCGAACATAAGACTTTTTCTGATTTGCCAGACTATTTAAATGAAGGCGATTGTTTAGTTTATAATAATACAAAGGTTTTTCCAGCTCGTTTAAATGGTAAGAAAGAAAAAACAGAAGCAACGGTTGAAGTTTTTCTGCTTAGAGAACTCCAACCCGAAAATATGCTTTGGGATGTTTTAGTAGAGCCAGCTAGAAAAATTAGAATTGGTAACAAATTATATTTTGGAGAAGAATTAGTTGCAGAAGTTGTAGATAACACAACATCAAGGGGAAGAACAATTCGTTTCTTATTTGATGGACCAAATTCGGAGTTGTATGAAACTTTAGATACTATAGGCGAAATGCCTCTACCGCCATACATACAACGAGAATCAACAACTGCTGACAAAAGTCGTTATCAGACTGTATTTGCAACTGAACGTGGTGCTGTTGCTGCGCCAACTTCAGGAATGCATTTTACAAAAGTGCTTATGGATAAACTTCGTAATAAAGGGGTAATATTAGCTCCTGTAACGTTACATATCGGTTGGGGTGCCTACCGAAATGTAGAAGTTGAAGATTTAACCAAACATAGAATGGACTCAGAAAACTATTTCATTTCTGCTGAAAGTTGCGATGCAATTAACGAAGTGTTACTTAACAAGCGAAAAAGAGTGGTAGTTTTAGGTAGCTCAACAGCTAGAGCATTAGAAACTAGTACTACTGCAGCTGGCCAACTCAAACCATCAACAGGGTGGACCGATAAGTTTATGTATCCGCCTTACGAATTTAAAATTACACAAGGGTTTATCACTAATTTTCACCATCCCGAATCAACTTTACTAATGCTTGCGGCCGCTTTTGGTGGTTATGAGTTCGTAATGGAAGCTTATCAAGAAGCGATTGATAAAAAATATCGTTTTCAGGCTTTTGGCGATGCAATGTTAATTCTTTAACAGCGAATATTACCTTGAGTAATGCTTCTTATTGTTTAATACTTCCTGCAGCTGGTAGTGGAAATAGAATGAAAAGTGATATTCCTAAACCACTTTTACAACTAGCTGGGAAGTCAGTTCTATATTGGTCAATAAAAGTTTTTGCTGCAATACCAGAGCTGAAACAGCTTATTATTCCTACTCAAGAATCAATGTTCGAGCAGATTTCGGCAATTCTACATGCAGTAATAAAAGACACAAAGCGAGACGATATAAAAGTAAATCTAATTGCTGGTGGTAAAGAACGTTTATTCTCAATAGCGAATGCTTTGCCATTTATTGAAAATGAAATCGATTTGGTTATGGTTCATGATGCTGTTAGGCCACTTGTTTCTATTCGTGCAATTCTAAATTGTATCGAAAAAACTAAAACCAATAAAGCTTGTATTTTAGGTTTACCTTTGAGAGAGACAATTAAACAAACAACTAAAAACGGTCAAATTGTTTCAACTCCAGATAGAACTACACATTGGTCCATTCAAACACCCCAATGTTTCAGCAAAAGTCTTTTCATTAAGGCTTATGAAATTGCATTAAAAAAAAATTATTTTGGCACAGATGATTCATCTGTTGTCGAATTTGCAGGTTTTCCAGTTATGATTTGTGAAGGTAATTCTGAAAATATTAAAATTACTTACCCTATAGATCTGCAACTTGCTGAACTACTAATGTTGAATCGTGAATATTAAAGACTAAGGAATAGAATGATTCGAGTTGGATTTGGTTATGACACACATCAATTAGCAGAAGGTAGGGAATTTATACTTGGAGGTATTAAACTTGAGTATGAAAAAGGCTTATTAGGTCATTCTGATGCTGATGTGTTATTGCATGCAATTACTGATGCAATTTTAGGTGCCGCTGCTTTAGGCGATATTGGCGCTCATTTCCCTGATACAGATAGTAATTTTAAGGATGCTGATTCTAAAAAATTACTTAAAAAAGCATACGAATTGGTTCAACATAAAGAGTATGAATTGGTAAATATTGATTCTACAGTTATTTTAGAAAAACCAAAACTAAGACCCTTTATTGATGAGATGAGAAATGTAATTGCAGAGTGTTTAGACATTTCTATTGATGATATTTCGATAAAAGCAACAACAAACGAAAAAATGGGCTTTGTTGGTAAAGGGGAAGGATGCGTTGCAATGGCTGTTGCACTTATTCAAAAGATAAATATGAGAATTTGATAGAAAATTTTTGTTCTTAATTTTATGTTTGATCATTTCACCCAATTTGTAGTCGATTGGATTCAGGTTCAGCCGATTTTTTTAATTTATTTATATTTTTTTTTGATTTCCTATTTAGAAAATGTTTTTCCTCCTATTCCAGGTGATATTTTAGTCGCATTTGCAGGGTATTTGGTTGCAGAGTCTGTGATACAGTTTTCTCTGGTTTATCTTGCTACAGTTATAGGTTCTGTGATAGGTTTTTATCATGTATTTCATTGGGGCAGCAAATGGGGGCAAGCGATTTATTCCGAAACAGAAAAACATTGGGTGTTAAAATTTTTAGATATTAAATATATTGAAAGAGGTCGATCATGGATGGGAAGATTTGGACAGCTTGTTGTTCTTGCAAACAGATTTTTAGCAGGAACAAGATCTGTAATAGCTTTAATCGCAGGTATGTCTCATCTATCTAAAGTAAAAACAACGATTACTAGTACAATAAGTTCATTGATATGGAACGCCATTTTGATAGGTTTGGGCTGGGTAATACACAAAAATTGGCAGGAAATAGGTGTTTATTTGGCTAATTATGGTAAAGTGGTTATAGTGATTATTCTATTAGTTGCAAGTGTAAAATGGTATTTAAGCAGAAATAAAGTGATTAATGAAAATAAAATTGGTTAAAAATTAAACTTCTGAGTATATTTTAATTCTGTGCATATTGACAAGTCTTAAA
>CAZNTR010000119.1:0-12195 GCA_964575925.1 uncultured Chitinophagales bacterium | reverse complement strand
AAATGACACTTACAATACTCATAAAAAAAGCATTGTAATAGGCTGTTATTTTTATGCTTTCTACGGCTCGGTCAATTTTATTAGCGCCAAGATTTTGCCCCACTAAAGTTGCGACGGCATTACTAAATCCCCAAGCGGGCAATATGAAAAAGATCATATTCCGAATAGCGATTTGATATCCTGCTGTCGCTGCTGTTCCTCCAGTTTCTGCAACTAATTTGGCTAGAATGACCCAACTTCCTGTTGCGACTAAAAACTGAATTGTTGCAGGCCAAGAAATTTCAATCAATGATTTCAATAATGTTGAATCGGGTTTGAAAAAACTTGGTTTGAATGTGAGTTGTTTGCTTTTGAAAAACAGGTAATAACATTGATAAACAACACCTGCACTTCTACCAATTACGGTTGCAATTGCTGCTCCTTTAATTCCCATGTAATGAATCAAAATGGGATCTAAAATAATGTTGATGATACTTGCAATCCAAAGACTTCGCATGGCCATTGAAGCATTTCCTGCACCTCTGAAAATCCCGTTAATCAGGAATAACAGAATGATTGAAATGCTTCCACCGAACATGATTCGGGTGTAAATAGCGCCTTCAGCAATTACTTCAGCACTTGCGCCCATTAATCCAAGAATTTCTTCCGAATAATAGGAACCAATAAAGCTGATAATTAAGACGATGAAGATGGAAAGAAGAAGAACTTGAGCCGTTGCTTTTGAGGCGCCTTCATGATCTTTTTCGCCAATTCTTCGCGCAACCATTGCTGTTGCTGAAATACTTAAACCAATGGCAACGCCATAAATTAAGGAAACTACAGATTCAGTTAGGCCAACAGCAGCAATTGCATTTTGACCTAATTTTGCAACAAAAAAGATGTCAACAAGGGCAAAAACACTTTCTAGACTGAGTTCTAGAATCATGGGAATTGCCAAAAGAAACACAGCTTTTTTCACTGAAATTTCGGTGTAATCGACAATTGAATCTGAAAATGATTGTTTGAATAAAGAAAAAACTTCTCGAATTCGCATTAGAAAAATAAATAAACGTAAAAAAGGACTTGCGGAAAGTAGAAGCAATTCGAGTTTGCATAAAATCAACAATGTGTTTGAAATGCTAAACTAATCCGCTCGTTAAGGAGTGATTGTGGGAATAGATACTTAAACAAAGACTAGGCTGTCATTGTTAATTCGTTTTAAAATGAAAATCGTAAAAGTGATTTCCTTAAAACGTGAAGTATCTTTAAGCGGATATTTTCATGGTTCGTTACCTGTGGACTAAAATTCAGTTTTGAATTGCAAATTAATATAAAAAAGTTTTTTTAATGAATTGGATCAAAATGGAATAGTTGTAATTAAACTGATTATATTTCTCAAATTCGGACTTCGTTTCTAAGCAAACTTCACTGGTTTTTGCAAAATAAAGGTCATCCCGTAGCCCGACACGATTCGCAGAACCACGAAGTGCTATCTCTGTCCAAAATATTTTTAGGACATAAGCTAGTTTTTTTTGATTAGATTAGTTCTAAGACTAAGATGCTGAATCGGAGTCCAGTATGACGAAATGACGTATGTGAAATAAGAACTATATGTTGCGATTATGTTATTGGTTTTATTATTTTTAAAATTGAACCTTTTTAAAAATTAATAAACTTTACAAAAGATCCAAGTCCGAATTTGAGTTAAATTGTATTCATTCGCCTAGATAATTTAATAGGTGATTAAAATTCATTTCAAAACGGTAGTAAGCTAATTTTCAAGTTTATATGTTTGGTCAAAATTTAAAAATGAGTAGTGAAAAGAAATACTTCTTTTTGATGGCATGTTCTATTTTTGCTTTATCAGCTTGCATGCCTACAAGTCGAATTAGTTTTCCCAAAGTTGTCGAAAAAGGTAGTTCGTATGGTGGAATTAATGCTGAACTCATTAGACTCCCAGAAAATTATAGAACATTATATGTAGAAGAGTCTGAAAAAATAAAATTATCGGTTTACCCATCGGTCAATTTTTCATATAGTTATGGATTAGACTATAATAACGAACTACAAATTCAAGTTTTAGGATCTGCATTTTCTACAATTACATTAAAGAAACAAGTTTTAACGGGCAAAATACCCGTTACAGTATCTTACGGATCTACTATTTTATTTCAAAAAATTTTGACATTAAAACCAAATAAAATCTTTCAATCGTTTTATAGCGAAATGTCAACAGGATATAAATATGTTTATTTGAGTCCAAAAATCATATACAATAATATTTTAATTTGGGATGAGCGTTGGTCTTATGGGCTTACCGCTGGGGTAACCTCACAAAATTTATCAACCAATACTTTTTGGACACCAAGGAATTTATATTATTGCGAATGTTCTATATTCAAAATGAGTAATGGCTATTATATCTCACCTATGGTTGGTGTAATGATCCCTTTAAATTATAAAAAATGAAAATAATAAATCAATCTCCTCAGGTAACATTCTAGTGATTAGAAAATCTAATTTCAAAATTATTCAGTATTCTTGATTACGAATTCAACCTGTTTACAACATTTTTACCATGAAAATCACTCCTGTATCAACTTTAGAAGGAAACGTAAATCTTCCACCTGATAAATCTATTGCGCACCGTTCTGCATTATTTGCTTCACTAAGTGAAGAAACTTCAGTAATTCATAATTATTCAAATGCGGCCGATCCTCAATCAACAATTTCTTGTTTGAAACAATTAGGTGTCGATATTTCGCAAGATGGAACTACAGTTACTGTTAAAGGAGTTGGAAGAAATGGATTCAAAACTCCATCAGATCATGTGGATTGTGGGAATTCAGGAACAACAATGCGTTTGCTTTCTGGAATAATTTCTGGAGCAGGAATTGAAGCAACTTTATTTGGTGATGCCTCATTAAGTGGACGCCCAATGAAGCGAATTATGAATCCTCTAAAAGAAATGGGAGCTGATTTCACAGCTAGAGAAGAAAACTATCCTCCATTTATTATTCATGCGAATAATGGATTAAAATCAATGGTTTATGATTTGCCCGTTGCAAGTGCTCAGGTAAAATCATGCGTTTTATTAGCCGGACTTTTTGCTGAAGGAGAAACGCAAGTTATTGAACGAATTCCAACTCGCGATCATACCGAACGCTTATTAAAATTACCGCAAACTAAACGTGAAGATGGCGCAACGGTTATTTCTTCGAACAGAAATATTGTAATTCCAGCGCAAAATTATTCTGTTCCTGGAGATTTTTCAGCAGCTACTTTTTGGATGGTTGCAGGAAGCATTGTTAAAGGTTCTTTTATTGAAATTCCTAACGTTGGGATGAATGCATCAAGAACCGCTGCCTTGCATATTTTGAAAAGAATGGGCGCAGAGATTCAAGTTACCAATGAACGTGAAGTCGGTGGAGGAGAGCCAGTCGCAGATTTAGTCGTTCGTTATTCTCCACTTAAAGCAACGGTAATCGAAGAAACAGAAGTTCCTAATTGTATTGATGAATTGCCCATTTTATCGGTAGCCATGAGTTTCGCTGATGGAATTTCTTCTTTTACGGGAGCCGAAGAATTGCGTTTTAAAGAATGTGATCGAATTATGGCAGTCTCCAAATTGTTGGAAAATGCAGGAGTTCTTTTTATTGAACAAAAAGATGGATTAACGATTCATGGCGATCCTGAACATGTAGCGAAATCAGCGACTTACGAAACTTGGCATGATCATAGAATTGCGATGTCTGCGGCGATTATGTCTTTAAAATCAGATTCAGAATCGGAAATCTTAAATGCAGATGCGGCAAGTATAAGTTACCCTAGTTTTTATATGGATTTAGAAGGATTGAGTAAATAATGATTCTAGAGTTGATATTCTTTGAATTATGGGGTTTAGATAACCACTTATTTTAAAGAAAATAGATTTTTCCACTAATAACGGGAAATAAATCTTCATTTTATTAAGTAAAATCGCAAAGAAGGTATTGTATTATCAGTTATTTACTAAGATTTAAAGAAATATCAATTGAATTTGCTTTGTTCATTAAACACAAATCTTTGTGTTAGAATACCGTTTCATTACGAGAATCTTAACGCCAGTATAATCCTCCGGATAATCTGTTTTCAGAAGTAATTCATGAAATTATAGATTAAAATTTAGAATGAAATTTAGTAATTAATACATTCTAAATTGTCTTATATTACTAGGATATAATAAAAATAGGAATTGTATTGAATTATCAGGGATTTTAAGATTGTGAATTTTAATTGTTTTCTATTGCTCTCTTTACTAATTACTCAATTTGCACAAGCACAATCTGCTGAATATTCAATTCAGTTGAATTCTGGACTATTCTCTTATATGGGAAGTGGAGTTGAGGCGAAAACCTCACTAAATTATATCGTTGAAAAGGAGACCGGCTATTCAAATAATCCTTATGGTTCACAATTTGCTCCTGGAATTGGAATTTCTCTTTCTGCCAATCGAATCTAAGGTTAGAATTGGAATTGAAGCGGGCTACGAATACATGCAAAGTAGAATTGAAATCGAAAATGTGTTTACTTCTAATTCCATTTCAGCAAATGGAAGTTCCTATTTTATACACCATTTTTTGCAAGCAACACCAAAAATA
This sequence comes from uncultured Chitinophagales bacterium, assembly GCA_964575925.1. GTDB lineage: Bacteria > Bacteroidota > Rhodothermia > Balneolales > M1805 > M1805. The sequence continues at coordinate 7,576 of CAZNTR010000119.1, read as the reverse complement.
GGTTATCGTATTCCTATTAAAAACATGTCCTTAGATATAGATGCAGTGTTCGAATTCGCAATGATTCAAAAACGTTATGACAAAGCAGATGTGGAGGGCGAAGACGGAAAAACATACTCAATAAGGAGAGATCGAGACGATGAAATTATGGATCAAAGACCTGGACTTCGTGTATCTATTAATTACAAAATGTATAATTTCTATGTAGGTTATTCTCAAGGGATAAAAAATTTCCATGAGGGAATGCTTTGTGGCGGTAACAAAAAAGTGTATTCTAGAATTATTCGTTTTGGATTGGGTTACCGCTTAAATAATTAACTTTCGGACTTAGACCTTTTGTAAAGTTTATTATTTTTTAAAAAAGGTTCAATTTTACAAATTGATAAATAAAAACAATAACCTATTTGTAAAAATTTGTTTTTATTTAATATACGTTATTTCGTCATGCTGGGCTCCGACCCAGCATCTCAGCCGTAGAACTAAACTATACAAAAGAACTGCTTATGGCGTAAAAAGTAAGTTGACCGAGATCCCGTGTCGGGGCACGGGATGACCTTTTTTTTGCAAAACCCAATGAAGTTTGTTTAGAAACGAAGTCCGAATTTGAGTTAAATAATTTAAAAGTCGATTTTCTTAGATTGTATTCATTCAAATAGTGCGAAATCGTTTTTATTTTGCTGATAAAACATTTTTTTGTCTTAGCTCAACTATAAATTACAAATCCCCAGAAAGAACTTTATAAGTCGGATCTTCAATAATGTTCACATCAATAATTTTATCAGCATTTCTCAACAATTGACGACAATCGGGAGATAAATGTTTTAGATGAACTTTCTTGCCGACTTTTAAGTAGCGTTCAGTAATTTTATTTAAGGCTTCAATGGCCGACATATCTACAACACGACTTTCAGCAAAGTCAATAATTACTTCATCAGGGTCATTTTGAATATCAAATTTTTCGTTAAAAGCAGTAACGGAAGCGAAGAAAAGAGGACCATAAATTTCATAATGTTTAATGCCATTTTCATCAATAAATTTCCGCGCACGAATTCGTTTTGCATTGTCCCATGCAAAAACTAAAGCGGATATAATCACCCCAATGATAACAGCAAGAGCTAAATTGTGAAGGAATACCGTAACAAGAGTTACTAAAACCATGACAAAAATATCGGACATTGGGAATTTCGTGAAGGTTCTTAAACTTGCCCATTCAAACGTTCCAACAGAAACCATAATCATAAGACCGGTTTAAGCGCCCATCGGAACTTTTTTTATCAAATTAGAACCAAACATCACAAAAACGAGCAACATTACAGAAGCAATAATTCCAGATAATCGAGTTCTAGCACCGTTAGAAACATTGATTAAACTTTGTCCAATCATAGCGCAACCTCCCATTCCTGAGAAGACTCCAGATAGAATGTTTGCAGCACCTTGTGCTACGGCTTCTTTGTTTCCGCGCCCACGAGTTTCAGTAATTTCGTCCACAATATTCAGCGTTAGTAAGCTTTCAATTAAACCGACACCGGCCACGATAAAGGAATAAGGTAAAATAAGAGCTAGCGTTTCAAAGCTGAAATCAATTACTGGAATATGAAAAGGAGGAAATCCACCTTGAATTGAGGCAATGTCACCCACAGTTTTGGTTTCAATGCCGAAGATGAAAACGATGCCAAAAACGACCAAAATAGCGGTTAATGAAGCAGGAATGACTTTAGTTAATTTGGGTAAACCCCAAATAATGAGCATGGTTAAAACAACTAAACCAAGCAAACTATATAATGCTGTTCCTGTTAACCAATTTCCGCTAACATCTTTGAATTGATCGAGTTGCGACATGAAAATGATAATCGCTAGTCCATTCACAAAACCGAAAATAACGGGATGAGGAACAAATCGAATTAACTGCCCCAATCGTAATAATCCCACAGAAAGCTGAATAAACCCTGCAAGAACAACGGTTGCAAAAATGTATTCTACACCGTGTGATTTTGCCAAGACAACTAAAACAACAGCAATTGCACCTGTTGCACCACTAATCATTCCAGGACGTCCGCCCAAAACGGAAGTGACAAAACCAACAACAATGGCGGCGTATAAACCTGTTAGCGGTGATAAACCAGCAATCAAAGCAAAAGCTACGGCTTCAGGAACAAGGGCAAGAGCAACAGTTAAACCTGATAAAATCTCTGTTTTATAGTCAACTTTATCCGAAAGCTCGAAGAAATGTAAAGCGTTCTTCATTTAATAAATATAATGGGTTAGATTCTAATAGAATATTAATTCTTGACACACAAAATCAATAAACAGAATAAATTCCTTATCTAAAAGGAGCTGAAAAATACAGTTGATGAATTGTAGAAAATAGGTGTTTGCTTAAGCGCAAAAAATAAGGCTTTGTGCAACAAGAACGAAACAAAATGTTGGCTTGTTCTTGAAATTGAAATTTGAACTAGGTTAAAAAAAAAGAGAGTTCTAATCTTGAGCTTACTCCAAAAAGTAGTTTTTAATAAAATAAGCGGCAAATTTACAGGATTCGGAAGGGTTTAAACTGCATAAATCGGCTATTCAAAGAGGGTGCAACCTTCAGAAATCCGATGGTTTTCTTAGCTTCTCATCTGAGATAAATAAAAACAAGATTTAGCTTTATGGTGATTCAAAACAATTAGATAAGAGTAAAAACACATAGTGTTTCATCTTGAAATCCACCCTGCTCCTTTTAAAGATCTTACTTCCTTATTTGCAGTTTAGTTTTGCGTAAAAAAAGGAAGTTTCTTTCATATTTAGAACAGTTGAATCAATCAATTCCCATAAAACAACTTGGGCGAATTAATTTGTATTCTAGTTTTTTAGTCAATTTCGTGTTATCTATAATCTTTCCGGTATTCTCTTCATCATCGGGTAAAAATTCGGGTGCTTCTAGTTTTAACTGCTCACAGGCTTTTGTGTAATACTGTTTTCTTGTGGGATGATCGCTTGCGCAAACGTGAATGATTTCTCCTTCAATCTGATTTTTTAAAACGTGAATTGTGGAGCCTAATGCGTCATCAATATGCGTTAAATTCACTCGCATTGCTCCGTTTCTTAAGCCTTTTCGACCTGTTAGATATTTTGCAGGATGCCTTCCATCACCATAAAGTCCGGCAAAACGCAGAATAGTTGTGTTTGGTAACATCGTTAGAATCCATTTTTCGAGCTGAGCTAATAAAGCCCCATTTCCTTGTTTTACAATACTTGGAGAATCTTCATCTACTTCGCCACTATAATCATCTAAAACAGATGTTGAACTGATAAAAATGATCTTAATTCTAGGATTTTTTAAGAATAAATATTGAATTAAACGACGAACTTCGAAACTGAAATTAAAATCTTCCTCAGCATTGGAACCTGGTGGAATGTTAAAAATTAAATAATCTGATTTAACGGCATCTGCTGGAATAACTTCCAAATTGTTGGTAAGTCGAAATAGAAAACCATTGATTTTATTCTTTTTAAGAAGAGAAACTTTTTCTTCAGTAGTAGTACTTCCATGAACTATGTACCCTTTATCCGTTAAGTATTCGGCTAAAGGCCAACCATACCAACCACAACCAATTAAAAGAATTTGTTTCATAAGCATTAAATGAAATGGTGAGTGAAAATTAAAATCCAAAAAATGAGCCTACACCAAAAAATAATTTTAAACAAAAAACATCGTTACTACACTATTAGATTAGGTAGAAATCGAGAAGATTGAATTTCAGGAGTGGACTCAAAAATGTCTTTATTAAAATGACTATCAAAATAGGATGATTTATTCCATAAGGCAATAAAAATGAGATTTTAGAAAAATTAAATTGCCAATTTCTGTATATTTCGCACGAAAAAAGCGGTTCCAGAGTTGCAATTTTTCATTTTTTCTGGATCCGAAATCAAGACATCGTTTTAATCTATTTTATCATGAAAATCAGTGTTTGCATTAAGCAGGTTCCTGATGTTTCTGCCCCGATTCATATAAAAGACGGACAGGTTCATCAAGACGCCGACCGTTTAGTTCTCGATGCCTATTCAGCCTCAGCTATTGAAGAATCTTTAGTAATTACCGGAAATGTCGGTGGTGAAGTTGATGTGGTATCTGTTGGGCCAGAAAAAGTAAAAGAAACTATTCGTAAAGCCTTAGCCATGGGCGCAGGAACTGCAGTACACATCTCAACAGACGAAGGCGTTTCTTTCGACTCTCTTAGTTATGCAAAAATTTTAGCGGCATTTTATAAAACTTCTACTTTTGATGTTATCGCAGTAGGTAAACAATCTCAAGATACAGACGCCGGACTTACTGGCGGAATGTTAGCCGAGCTTTTAGGTTTACCTTACGCAACCAATGCTGTCGGCCTCGAAGCTGACGCAGATGGAAAAAAAGTAATCGTGAAACGGCAAGGTGATTCTGGGCAAGAAATGATTGAATTGCCTATTCCTTGTTTAGTTACGTGTTCAAATGATATGAACGACCCAAGAATTCCATCTTTGAAAGGAATTATGTCTTCCAAAAAGAAACCTGTTGATACCAAGACTTTAGAAGATTTAGGTCTAAATGCAGCTGATTTAAGCGCATCAATGATGACTGAAATTCTTAGTTATGAATCACTTACAACTCGTGAGGCTGGGAAAAAATTTGAAGGCGACGCTACAGATTTAGTTTCAACCTTGATGAATGCATTACAAAATGAAGCAAAGGTGATTTGAGGAATGCTATGAGTACAATTTTAGTCTATTTACCAACCGCTGACGGAAATATTAAACGTTCCGCATTAGAAGTGTTAACACAAGCAAGAAACGAAGCAAAAAAAAATAATTTAGCTGTTCATGCCCTTGTCGTTGATGCTAATCCTGAAAATTTCACAGAAAAAGCAGCTGAATATGGCGCTCAAGTTGTTCACACGGTAAAAAATCCGATGTTCAATCAACATTTGAATGCCCCTTTAATTCAAGCATTAGAAACGGCTATAAAATCTAGTGGCGCCAATTATTTTGTAACTCCATCTATGGAAGCTACAAAAGATATTATGGGCGCTTTGGCAGCTCGTTTAAATGCAGGTGTTTTACCTGATGTTGCGTCATTTGAAATTGCAGAACATAGCGTAGTCGCTTTACGTCCTGTGATGGCTGCGAAAGTTTTGCAGAAAGTGAAAGCAACAGGATCGTTGATTCTTGTAAGTGTTCGTTCCGGTTCTTATGATGCCATTACTGATCCAGTTGTAGCTTATGCAAATGCATTAAACTTCGAACCTGATACCAATTCCATAAAAGCGTATTTGCGTGAAATTATTAAAGCAAGTGCTGGTGGTGTCGATTTATCTGAAGCAAATGTTGTGGTAGCAGGAGGTCGCGGAATCAAAGATGCTGAAGGTCGTAAAATGCTTGAAGATTTAGCTGAATTAATGAATGGAGCCGTTGGTGCTTCTCGTGCCGTTACAGAAAGTGGATTATTCCCAGCAACAGTTCAAATTGGACAAACAGGAAAAGTCGTTTCTCCAGAATTGTATTTTGCTGTTGGAATTTCAGGCGCAATTCAGCACGTAGCAGGAATGTCGAACTCAAAAGTAATTGTTGCTATTAATAAAGATGCAGATGCCGCGATTTTCCAATATGCTACCTATGGTATTGTTGGCGACTTGTATAAAATTATGCCTCTACTTATCGAAGAAGTAAAGAAATTGAAATAATTCAGTTTTAATTTTCAGATGGAATAAACTCCATGAAAATTAAATTCAATTCTGAGCGTACTCCAAAAAGTTTAGTTCAATAAATTAATCTGAGCTAAAACGATTTAAAATGGGCTGAACCAATAAAATCGTCTTATTGGAGTACTTTCAATTCTTATCTCGAATCTTGAATTTGAGTTCAAATTTCAAAAAAAAACAACAGGTTAGAAATCATAAACATCTCGAACCTGTTTTTCTGTCAGGCTAAAGACAAAATAATTAAAGATATGGAAGAAGATAAATTCGATTGTATCATTGTTGGAGGTGGAATTGCTGGTTTAAGTGCCGCTTTAACGCTTGCAAAAGCTAATAAAAAATTCTTGCTAATCGAACGAGGTGAATTCAGTGGTGCGAAAAATGTTTCAGGTGGTGTTCTTTGGGGAACCGATTTAAACAGGCTTGTTCCTAATTATTGGGAAGCTGAAAATGCGGGATTTGAACGATTCATTAAACACCGTAAACTCACTTTTGCCGATCATGAATCTGGTTTTTCACTCGATTTTAAATCAGCGCATTATGAAACTCCACCGTATGCGGGTTTAGTTGTTCTTCGTTCTAAATTTGATAATTGGTTAGCCGGAAAAGTTGAAGAAGCCATCGCAGAAAGTGATTTTTCAGAAGACAGTTTAGTCGCAACCAATATTCTTGTAGAAGAAATTGTAAAAGAAAATGGAAAAATAATCGGAATTCGTGCCGGTGAAGATGTTTTTCATGCTGATTCCGTAATTCTTGCAGAAGGCGTAAACAATCTATTAACTCGTCAAATCGGTTTACAAGACGATTATGTTTCAGCGGATTATTTAGCAACTGGAATTAAAGAAGTTATACGATTTGATCAAAAAGTGCTTGAAGATCGTTTTCAGTTAGATGGATTAAGTGGAATGTCGAATGAATTTGTTGGTGATTCTGTAACTTCAGGAATAGAAGGCGGTGGTTTTTTATACACCAACAAAGAGAGTATTTCCATCGGTTTGGTCTTGAGTATCAAAGACATGCGCGAGAAGCTTAAAAAATCAGGAAAAAGCATTTATGATGTATTGAATGATTTTAAAGCGCATCCAATTATCAAAGATATGATTAAAGGGGGCGAAGTGGTAGAATACTCAGCTCACGTTGTTTCAATGGGAGACAAAAGAGTAATGCCAAAAGAATTATACGCTGATGGAGTCTTAATTGCAGGTGAGGCAGCTAATTTATTGATGAACTCCGGAAAAGCAATTCAAGGAATGGATTATGCGATGCATTCTGGAATTTTAGCCGCAGAAACCGTGATAGAAGCGAAAGAAAAAGGTGATTTTTCCGCATCAAGTATGAAAAGCTATCGCACAAAACTCGAAAATAGTTATGTGATGAAAGATATGAACAATCTTCAAGGAGCAGTTCATTTGTTACATGATAAAACCTTGATGAATGATGTACCAAACCTAGTTTGTGATTTTGCTAAAAACTTTTTCACGATTAAAAATGAACCAATGCAAGCAACACGCAAGATTTTTGGAAAAGCCGTAGCTAAACATAGTTCTTGGTTAGATTTAATCAAAATTGGTATCAAAGGAGCGAAAGCGCTTTAATTGTAAGATTGAGAAACCACAAAAAGTTTTAAAAAAGGAAATTTGAGATGAAACAACTAACTATTTCAGAGCGCTTGGGTTTAGTTCGATACAGAAATCAAAGTAAAACAAAGGCAAAAGCTCATATTGAAGTGAAAACGGATATTTGCAACACAACCTGTCAGCATAAATGTACGACTTTGGTTTGTCCAGCAAATTGTTATACACTTGATGAAATGCAACAGGTACATTTTCAGTTTGAAGATTGCATTGAATGCGGAACGT
>CAZNTR010000118.1:0-12254 GCA_964575925.1 uncultured Chitinophagales bacterium | reverse complement strand
GTGAAATCAATGTCTAAAGTTTTATTAGTACCGAATGCTCATTCGCATTCAGCCCACCTGCCCCCTTTGATTTTCTTGCCGATTTTTTTGCATGTTATTTTGGCAAAAGGGGAAGTTTTTGCTTTCGAGTAATGCGGAATTTTGAATTTTGGAACAATCTATCGCTTGACCGAAATCCCGTATCGGTGTACGGGAAGACTTTTTTACTTTCTAATGACTTTTACTTCGTAGGTTTTTTGAACTGTGCTACATTCTGTTCCTTTGTCATCAATAATGGTTAAGCGGACTTTGTAGTTTCCAGGTTTTGAATATTGATATTGAACTATTTTACCAAAGGCAATTTTCCCATCTCCAAAATCCCATTCAACTCGAACTAAATCGTTATTTGGATCGAAGCTTTTTGAAGCATCGAATACAGTTAATTCGTTTACTGCGCCAATGCTAATTACATCCGGAACGCTTGCAATAATTTCTGGTGGCCCATTCACTATAACAGTGTGTTTTAATGCTGTTGTACCTGCATTGGTTCCAGTTACATACATCACACGAATGTTATACGTTCCTGCAAAGCTGAATTTCAGATTTTTAGCTTCTGAATAGGAAATACGTTTACTTCCAATAAAAACTTGAACTCTAGTAGAATCATTTGTAGGGAATGTTAGTGATTCTAAAATGTCAATGGGTTGATCAATACAAATTATCTCAGGAAGTTCAATCGCCATATTTCGCAATTCATTTATCCGAATAGTTCTAGATTCACTTACTGTTGAATTTGCAACATGTGAGTTATCGGTGACTGTTAGTGTAATTGTAAACGTGCCTTCTTTGTTAAATTTGTGCGTTACTTTTTTACCTTTAAGGCGCATTCCATCGGAAACAAACCAGTTATAAGAATCAATTTCACCATCAGGATCATAACTATTTGTGGCGTTAAATTCTAGAGCATCACCCGGTAAGGCTTTGTCTGGGGCATCAAAAGCTACAATTGGAGGAGCATTTACAATAACATCCTTTTTTGTTCTACTTACAGCCGAAGCTCCACCGCCACCATCATCTGCTAAAAGTTCTACTGTGTATACACCTGGTTTTGCATACGAATGCGTTACAAATAAACCTTGTTTATCTGTTCCGTCACCCATTTTCCAATAAGCAGCTTTTATCACCTGTTGATCTTTAACGTCTTTTGAACCAGAGAATTGGAATGGAACATTTGGAACTAAAACAGGCATATCTTGAATAGATAAAATGGGAGTATCCTGTACGGTGAGATACATCGTTTTTTCGGAAGTTTTACAGCCTGCTTTTGTTTCTACTTCAACTAATAAAACTATTGTGTAATCTCCTTTTTCTAGCAAGCGTTCAAATTTTGGAAGCTTACCAAATTTAGATTCATCAGCTAGTTCACTAACACCTGCCACCGCACTAGTTGTTACAATCCAGCGTTTTTCGCCAACACTATTGGTCGCTTTTTGATAACTGATGGTTTCTACCGAACCAATTTTCCAAGTTAATTTGTTAATTTCTACACCATCAACTAAGGAAGTACTTGGATCGAAGCGTACTGCCTCTCCTGTTCGAATAGTTTTAGGAATAGAAAATTCTGCTTTTGGTTTTGGGGTAATTGTTACAACAATACTATCAGAATCAGTATTTCTACACGCTCCTGGCATTTCAGTAGTAACCGTTAAGGTAACTTTATAGCTTCCTGCTTTTTCAAAATTATGATTTACTTTGCTTCCACTTGCTTTGTCTCCATCTCCAAAATCCCAACTAAAATTAGTATTAAATAAATCACCTGTTTTGGATTCGGTTCCATCAAAACTTACAAACTCTCCTTCACAGGCTGTAATATCGAGGCCCGCAAAAGCTTTTGGAGCACCAACAACGATTACGGTTTGAGCCATTCTTGTAATGGAATTCTCTAAACCTTCATTATCATTTACCGTTAATTCAATTTGATACGTGCCTTCATTTTGAAAGGTGTACGAACCTTTAGCTTGATTTGCACTGCCGCCATCTCCAAAGTCCCAAGTGTATGAAATCTCTTTTTCATCGGGATCGTACGATTTTGAAGCGTCAAATATAAATTCGTCATCGGTACAAATAGAAACTGGCAACTCTACATAAACTTCTGGTGGACGATTTATGAAAACGTTCACCGTATCGCTGCTTAATGAATTATCTAATCCTTGCTGATCATCAACCGTTAAAACAGCTTTATACGTTCCGCCATAAACATATTTATGAAAAGCCATTGCTCCTTCTGAATATCCACCATCACCAAAACTCCAGAAATATTTTAGCTGATCGCCATCGGAGTCGTAACTTTTGGAACCATCAAAATAAGCTAAAGGTGTTGCTGAACGAATTTCATTTTGAGCTACAACTGCAACGGGTGCTTGATTAAATGCGACTGGAATTAATGCTTGGGTTTCACTATTTGCTTGATCAACTCTATCTCGAACCGCAACTTTTATGTGACTTACGCTTCCAGATAAGACAAACGTTTGTTTTTCTTTCCCCATAATCCATTCATCTCCAACGAAATACAAATATTCTGCAATTTGTCCATCAGGATCATAAGAGGGAGATAAATCAAGTGTAACTTCTTGGCCAGAAATAATTCGTTTGGGGAAATTATACTTAACAACCGGTGGCGCATTCACTTTAATTTCCGTGTTGGCAATTACGTTTGAGCCTTCTCCACCCAAATCATCTTGTACACTTAAACTTACTTGATAAGTACCTGGGCTCATAAATTCATGTGTTACTTCTTTGCCTAAAGAAACTGTTCCATCTCCAAAATCCCAGAAATAGCGAATAATTTCGCCATCAGAATCTGTTGAGTTTACACCTGAGAATAGAACTGGCGAACCGGGTGAAGTATGTTCAGATGCATTGATTACAGGCACTGGTAAATCGTTCACCGTAACTTCAATATCTTTTGATTGAACAGCAGAATAAGTCCCCGAATTGTCAATCATGGTATGCTGAATGGAATATTTTCCAGGTGCTTTAAATGCTGTATTTAATTTTGAACCGTTTACTGTGTTTCCATTTACAATCCAGAACATATCAATTATTTCGCCATCAGGATCGTAACTTTCTGATGCATCTAAAATAACTCTTCCGCTGTTAAACACTAAGTTTTCTGGTAAAACTGCAACTGGAGGTGCATTTACTGTAACTTGAATAGAATCTATACCAAAACCTTTTTGAGAATCGTCGGTTACTTTCATTTTTACATAGTAGGTACCAGGCTTTTGAAAAACATGTTTTATATCCACACCTTTTTGAATAGAACCATCAGGAAAATACCATTCGTAATCTATGATTTTTCCATCGGGATCTCGCGAAAATTTCCCACTAAATGATGCTGGCCTATTTGGAGAAACAATTTTGTCGGAACCTGCCGATGCTATGGGTCGCTTATTTACTCGAATATTTACATAACTTCTATCTTTTGAATTGTACGTTCGTGCATCATCCAAAACTTGCAAAATTACTTTCGTAAAATTATCTGAGTTTAAAGCATAACGAACAACCGAACCTTCAATTAGAGTGTCGTTTCCGATTTGCCAAGCGTACTCAATCAATTCTCCATCGGGGTCCTGAGATTGTGATGCGTCTAGTGTAAATAATTCGCCAATTTGAACTACATCAGGAGCAATAATATTCGCAACTGGAGGACGATTAATTTTCACTTTTATGCTTGATGTTGCCGTTCCACATTCACTATCAGAATCGTCTTTTACGGTTAAAATAACTTCATAAATCCCGTTTTTCGTGTACTTTTTATCGACACGAGCTCCATAAGCACTTGTTCCATCACCAAAATCCCAATGATAGGACATAATTTTACCATCAGGATCGTGCGAAATTGTACCATCGAAAGCCATATTATTATTAACAATATTTGCTCTGTCACCACCAGCCCAAGCAACTGGCGGAATATTTAAAATCACCGAATCTTGAATCTCATACTTTTGTTCATGACTTTCAACCAATGCGCTAACTTCCCAAGTAAATGGTTTATAACCCTTGCCTTCAAAGCGTTTGGTAATTTCATTTCCTGTGATTACTTCTGTTCCAAAAATCCATTTCGTTTCCAGATTACTCAGCATCTCCTGATTAGTTATAATCGTTTCAAACGTGATGGTATTACAGTCATCGCCTGAATAACTTGTTTTGTATTCAGCAACGGGATAATTGGGTTCAACGTAATTTTTGATTGGCAGCTCAATTGGAATTAAAAAATTTTCTTGATCTCTAAAATGCAAACCAACCGTGTTATTAAAATCATTACCAAAGAAATTAAATCGAACTTCCGAAACATTTCCGAAACTGCTCAGAGGAACGATATTTTCAACCCAATTTCCATCACTTGAAGAACTCAAAGGAATATCTCCTTTAAATGGAACTGTGAGCGAAATGGGCATATCGTCCATGTCGAACGTATTTGCATAAAGCTGAGTAACACCTTCAGTATTTAAAGTAATTGCACCCTGAAATTCAGTCCAATTGTAATCTACTAAAGAAGGGATTCGAAGCGATAAATCGTAAACAAACGATCTTGTTGTAGTGGGATTAATTTTTTCAGTTCGTGAATGAGAAAGCGCTAAATCGTAAAAATTCCCATCGTTACCTTTTCCGCCAAGAACTAATAACACAAAACGTTCAAATCCATTTCCTAAATTGTATCCAGACCCTCTTTTTAATTCTAATAAAGTGTACCAACGTGCATTTCCCGCGCCATTTGAACCAAAATAGCGATCTAAAATGACATCATTTTTATCATATTTTAATTCAGGCTGCGTTTTTTCAATTTGACCACCATAAATTTTATTTGCAGAACCCCCTCCCAAAACGATAAACCTGGTTTCTGTATCAAATGCTCCATGTTTTTCATCGTACATTCCGCTGACATCGGGATCGAATACTCTTAAATGAATCTGCTTTTTTTCATCTAATGGGATATCGTAATAAACAGCTTGAAGATTATTAAAATCTCCATTACTTAATGAAGCATCACGGCCAAATGTGGAAAAAAACAACCCTCTTCCCTGCTGTGCGAAGGATTTTCCAGTGAAAATCAGTAAAGAAAGTAGAAGTAATAAATAGCGCAAAACAGGTGAATTTGAAAATGATACAAAGGCAAAATATACTGTTTTTTTTGAGTTTGTGTCTATTTAGAAATGTTTTGAATAGAGCTTTATGGTGTATTTTGAAATGGAACTTCCAAATTTAGACGTTCATATGCTAAACCTGTGCCAAGTTTTGTATGATTTTCGCGATGCGGGCTTTTGTTTGAGATTTACACTGAGTTACTGATAAGTGTTTTATAAAAATTCATCCCGAGCGTAGCCGAAGAATCTTCCGTTTTATGATTTTGGAGTCAATATTCATGAACTCTGCGCTGTGATTTTTTCATCATTGCTCTTTACTCAGTTCTCATTTTGTTTCGAAGATCACTCCGCTACGACTCGTTCGGGTTTCTTGCTTTGGGCGTAATTCTTAGGCTCATCTCCGGTCGAGATGACGATTTTTTTATTTTGCAATCATTCCTTTTTCGGCGAAGAATTTTTTTGCTTTTTCTACGTGATTCCCCTGTACTTCTATTGTTTTCCCATAGGTTGTTCCACCAGCTCCGCATATTTTCTTTAAGCCTTTGGCTAATTCTTCTATTACTTGTGGGTTATGAGGAATATTCATAATCATGGTTACAGGTTTGCCTCGTCGACCTGCTGTGTCTAGCCGTATTACTAATGGATTAACTTTTCCGGGAGTACTCATTTTCTAATTCTTCGTTTTGAATTTTTAATTTGCTCTTTTGCTTGGTTTGGAGTTTTTGTGTTCTTGGTTGAGATTCTGAATTGTGATTCAGGTTAATGTTTTTTTGAAGATTCTTTTGGTGTTTTGAAAGTGATTTTATTCTTTGGCCGAGATCCTGAGTCGGAGCCCAGGATGACGGTTTAATAGAACTTACTTTTGGACTTGGCCGAGATTCCGGGTCTTCGCACCGGATGACTCTTATTAAAATCTGTTGCTTACTCCGAAGACTAACAACGTATTCCAGTCGCCTCTTCCTGTTAGATTATTCATGAAAAAAGGCATTCTTAAAATAAATTGTAGATTGCGTATTACTTCACTTTGTGGTCTCCAACGATTTAATAAACTCAAATCTGAGGCATTATAGGAAAGACCAACAAACATTGAACTTAATACAGGTCTTTCTGAGTCGTTAGTAAATGGATTATCACTCCAGAAATTACCATTCCAACTAGTTCCAATTCCTGAAACAAATTCTAGAATGGTTGGTCTTAACCATTTATTTTTAAACGGCCTCCATTCGTTCCAAATAACAAAACTTGTATGATTATTTCCTGCAACATCAGGGCTTCCAATTCCTTGAACGCCATAGCCTAACAATCCATTTCCACCCATTGGAGAAAAATGAGCATAGTTTGTAAATTCTTTCCTAATATTCGCAAATTCAAACCAAGTATGATTTTTCCATGCTCCTTCTAACGTTGGCCCAGCAGCTGTAATTCGATATTGGTTTGGCAAATCTAATGATCCTGTTGCTACATACATTCCAAATCTTGAGGATAGGGAATTAGTCCAATCGAACGTTTTGTTTGCTGTGAGCGTTCCATAACTTGCGCTATACCATTTACCAGAACTTGCCATTTGTGTAGTTAAACCAATTCCATTTCTTGATGGATCGCCCATTTCATAAGTAATTCGAGAACCAACCACTGCATAACGATCCCATGAATCAAATACATCAATCATTCTATTGGCTGTTTTTTCTTGATGGAATAATGAAAACGTAAATACTCTTCGTTTGGGTGACCATTGTCCGTATTTACCAATGTATTTTTTAAAAATCAATTGGTTTTGAAATACGCCATAATAGCGCATAGCTTCAAAATGTATGGTTGCACTTTTTCCAGAATAGTTTGCGGGTAAGGTCAAACTAAAGGTGTAATCAACATCGGTTCGTTTTACATCATAGTTTTCTAAATTTCCACTTGTTAAGCGCATTGATGCTACATAGGCATATTGATCAAAAATATAGTTACCATACGAGTGAAAACCTGCCATTATGCCTGAATTTTCACCATACCAAAGAGTTGGACGCCAACTTGAGCCATAGGTATTCCAATAGGCTTTAGCCGGTTGCATGAATTGTTTATCATTGGGGAAAGGCCAGGTATTGTTTAATCGATTTACATCAGCCATTCTTAGTGTTGGATCAATTTCTACACGCTTAATTTTTTTCCCTTTTGTTGAAACCTCTAAATCATACGTTGAGTGAGTCCACTGCCAATCTTTTGCAACTTCATAGACATAACTACCTTCAATTTTCTTTTCGCCTCGCATTTGAACTAGGGGAATAGTATAAACAATACTCGTTTCATCATCAAATTCTACAAAAACATCAATTGGCATAGGAAAATCACCTTTACGTTCTAATGTTATTATTGCTTTACCGTCTTGTTTTTTGATTTTTTTGAGCGCATAATCTATTGTATTAGTCGATTTTATCCAATGATTTAAGTACCAATCTAAAACGAGACCAGATTCTTTTTCAACTATATGAATAAAGTCCTCTGGTTTCGGATGTTTGAATTTCCATTCATTGAAAAAACGAAATAATGCTTTTCTCATCACATCGTTTCCAACTATATATCCTAATTGGTGTAGAAAAATATTTCCCATGTTATAAGCAGCTGTACCATAAGCAGCATTGGTATCAAACTCATCAGCATGCGTACTTAATGGTTCTTCAATGCCTCGATATTTTAAGTATAAATAACCACCATAAGCGCCCATTTGAGGGTCACCTGCTTGTTTTAATACATAAGCAGCTGCTTCGTTTGATGCATATTCTGTAAACCCTTCGTCCATCCAAAAATAGTAACTTTCGTTAAAGCCCAGTTGACCGTAATACCACATATGCGTTAATTCATGAGCCGTAACTCCGACTAAAGAGCCCAGACTTCTTTTACCAGTAATCAACGTTGCCATCGGATATTCCATTCCGCCATCTCCGCCTTGAATAACGGTAAATTGCGGCCATTGATATTCTCCAAAATTTTCACTTAAATAATCAATTGCAGTGGCTGTATATGCTCCTAGTTTTTCCCAGTTTTTCTCATTTTGTTCTGCTTTATAGATTACATGAACATCTTTATTATTCGCTGTTTTTCGAATATAATGTTTCATATCGGGATCGGCTACAAAACCAAAATCATGAACATTTTCTGCGATGAAATGCCAAGTTAGTCTATCTTGATTTTCAGGACGATTTAGGACTCCACTCACATTATAACCGTGACCAATTTCTTCTGGATTTTGTAATACGCCCGTTCCGCCTAAAGTGAAAGCAGAATCAATGGTCACTTTTACATCGAAAGTTCCATAAGGAGCATAAAACTCACGTGCTATGTAAGTACTTGTGTGCCAACCATCTTTATCGTATTCAGCCATTTTAGGATACCATTGAGTCATGGAAAAACGAATTCCCTCTGCATTATCACGACCTGAACGACGAATTTGAAGCGGAACTTGTGATTCAAATTCCATATCGAAAAGTACTTGTTCGCCCGGTAAAATAGGCTTTGCCAATTGAACTTCCATAGTTGTTTGTTCAATGGTAAAATCTACATTTTGCCCACCTTGTTTTAAAGATAGAATGTGGTGGTAACCGATTTCTTTTTCATTTAGTTTACTAATTCGGTCACGAACTCTTCTGTCAGGATCTAGAATCGTTCTTGAACGCTCATCCATCATAGAACCAGGTTGAAACGCATTGAAATACAAATGATAGAACACTTTGTTTAAGGTATCGGGTGAATTATTAGTGTAAATAAGATTTTGAGTTCCAGTAAACTGATTTGCTTCTGCATTCAAATCAATATTCATTTGATAATACACTTCCTGTTGCCAATAATCTTTATCCGGTTGCGAATATAGAGTAGAAGAGTTTAATAATAAAAAAAGAAAAAGTGTTGCTACAATTTTCATACAATACACACTATTTTAATTAGGATGAATAGGTTGAATAATAGGAATTGAAGGATTCAGAAACAATGAGAAGCTTTTTTTCTAAAATTTTGAGATTAATATTACTGACTCAAATTCGGACTTAAACCTTTTGTAAAGTTTATTAATTTTTTAAAAGGTTCAATTTTTCAAATAATAAAAACAATAACATAAGCGCAAAATATAGTTCTTATCTCACATACGTCATTTCGTCCCTTAGGTTTAATAAAGCGTTTTGGAAAGGTTTTTGCTAGAAAGTAAGGACTTAAAAAAGCGCACCGTTTACCGATTGATACAGGCGCATAATTACTCGTCTAAGTAAAAATTATAGCATGATTTTATCCTGTATCAATTCATGCTGGACCCCGATCCAGCATCTCAGTCTTAGAACTTAACCTATTTAAAAGAAGTAGCTTATGGTCTAGAAAAAATTTGGACAGAGATAGCACTTCGTGGTTCTTTGAATCGTGTCGGGGCATGGGATATTTTTTTTTGCAAAACCAGTGAAGTTTGTTTAGAAACGAAGTCCGAATTTGTGTTACTGATCCCATAGTTCTGAACGAATAAGATTTAAAGATATTTCTGCTATGGAATAGTCTAAGGCAAGTCGTTTTTTTTCTGGCATCTGACGTTCAACAAGATTAGCTGTGGTTGATGGATATAAAACTACATCAACATCACGAACAAATAATGGCAACGATTTTCCGTAAATAGTTCCTGCTATAATGGAAGTTGTTGGTTTTAGTGCAGACTTTAATTCATCTAACAAAAACGGAATGGTTTCTTCACTTTGTGTTACCAATCCTAAACCTGTTAGCTCAAATTTATTTCCTAAATCTATGAGTAACTGAGGGTTAAATTGATACACTACAGGAATAATATGAATATCCTCAACTTCGGTTTTAAAATATCTTAAATAAGTAATGGGGACAAAAAGGGCATCATGATCTATCATTACATTTGGATCATTCCATGCAACCGCCTCGCTTTTCACACCAATAGCGCGTTTAATAGCTCCTGAAATCATTTGAGCATGTTCGGCATTTATTCCAATTGAGGCGCAGGATTCAAATTTATTGGGCCATTCCATATAAGTGAGCTGCTCTTCGAAAGCCATTTCAATTTCATCTTCACTTAATCCGTAACCTATAAGTTCTTCTAAAACGGCTTTCATACGTTCAGCACCATATTCTAATCGGGCTTCCTTATTTAATGAAGTATGTTGCATTTTAACAACAAATCCGCGCCCACCTGCCGAGGATACTAAACCTTCTTCCTGTAATTGTTGGTATGCTTTTCTTACAGTGTGAAAACTCACACTTAATTGTTTTCCCAATTCTCGTGTTGATGGGAGTGTTTCTTCTACTTGAAATTGTTTGGTTGCAATTAAAAGACGAATTCGATTTGCTATATATTTTGCTGAACTCATTGGATAAAGATAAGGAAATGCTTTGATTGTGGAGCATTCATTGGGAATGGTTTGCAATGGTAGCTTTTAAATTTCAGTGATGTGGTGATCTCTTACTCCGAAACGGGATTTAGGCCGAACTCAACTTCTCGCCACTAGTTCTTCTTGAAATCTTCTCTGCACTTTGTTGTTCTTCCGTCACATCACACTCAAAGTCCGAGGTAAAAAAGGGAGTTTTCTACCTTATCTTGAACTTAAGTTACTTTTCAAATTTCAATAGAGAAAACCAATAGAATTTATAAAGAGCTTATGCAACTTATGTTACTGAAAAGACGCTGTTTAACTGATAAGTTTGCCCAACGTAAAAAATAAGTGTACTCAAAATGAAAAAAAATGTTGGAACGGCTGATAGAATTATCAGAGTTATTCTTGCTGTAGTATTTGCAGTTTTATTTTTCACTAAAACAGTAACAGGCACTGTTGGCTATGTGCTTTTAGCTTTAGCTGCTATATTTTTAGTAACTTCCATTATCACATTTTGCCCTTTGTATTTGCCTTTTGGGCTATCAACTTGTAAAAAAGACTAATTAATTATTATGATTCTATCCTTTATCAAAAAGAATTTGTTTTACGTTTTAGGCGCTTTACTTGGTGGAATTGCAGGTTTTTTTTATTGGCAACAAATCGGTTGTGTTTCTGGAACCTGCGCCATTACATCTAATCCCTACAACTCAACTCTTTACGGAGCTTTAATGGGCGGACTTGCATTTAATTTATTCAAAAAAGAACCTATTAAACAAGAATCAAAACCAACGAGTTGTAATTGAACCATCTTTTTTAACAAATACATCAATATTCAAAAAAATAAACCCATGCAAACAGTTGAAGATTTAATTAGACAAAATAAAGGTACTATTATCGATGTGCGTACTTACGGTGAATTTTTAGGCGGACATGTTGCCGGTTCTAAAAACATTCCTTTACACGAAATTCCAGCTAGAATTGACGAACTTCAAGAATATCCTATGCCTTTAATTTTTTGCTGTGCTAGTGGAAATAGAAGTGGGCAAGCGGCTTATTATTTGCGTCAGCAAGGGTTTGATTGTCACAATGGTGGCGGATGGCTAGATGTTAATTACTTGAAATCTTTATCAAACGAAGACGAAGAAGCTGCATGATTCAGTTTATTAAAGAATTATTCGGCTTAGGACCCAAAGTTGACTTAAGTGATTTAATTCATAACGGCGCTCTTATAGTTGATGTGCGTACAAAAGGTGAATTTAAATCGGCACATGTGGATAGAAGTATAAATATCCCACTAGATCAACTTCAAAAAGAAATAAAAAAACTTAGACCTAAAAAAGACCGACCTATTATTACATGTTGTGCAACAGGAAATAGAAGTCGAGTTGCCAAATCTATTATTAAATCGGCCGGTTATACGGAAGTACTTAATGGTGGCGGATGGATGAAAGTTCAACGATTAATACCATGAATACAATTAAATCCATCATAAATTGGATTAGACCCCGTTGGTTTCGTTTAGCTATCGGGGTTATTTTATTGATTACAGCTGTTCAGGAAAAAGATAACCTGATTGGTTTTTTTGGAGCATTGACTCTTTTTCAAGGCATTTCTGGTAGGTCTTGTTGCGGAAGTTGCGGAACTTCTTCTTGCGAGATTCCTTCTTCTAAAAGTTAGAATTATTTAAAACGAAATTTGTCTAACTCTCTTTTCTTTAATTGACTGTTTTATCCATTTTTTATACATTAAATATTTGCAATTCGCGAATCGC
>CAZNTR010000117.1:0-12304 GCA_964575925.1 uncultured Chitinophagales bacterium | reverse complement strand
TGCCAATGGAAGCAGAAATTATGTTCCCTGTAGGTTTCGAAAATCCAGATATTAATTGGGCAGAAGCTTTTACTGGTTTTGATGGTGGTAGTGCAGAAGTCATTGACAATCCTGATAAATCTGAAGCCAACATGAGCGACAAAGTCGTGAAAATGGTTAAAGACGGTGGTCAACCTTGGGGCGGTGCTTATTTCAGCATGACAAAACCTATCGATATGGAAGTTAGTACAGACTTCTCCGTAAAAGTTTGGGCTCCAAGTGATGCAACCAAAATCTTGCTAAAATTCGAAAATCCTGCCAATGCTAGCGAAAATTTCGAAAAAGAAATGGTAGTTGGTGTTGCTAATGCATGGACTAGTGTAAACTTTGATATGAGTGAAGCTAACAAAGAGTTCGCATATCAAAATGTTGTTCTGATTTTTGATTTAGGAACAATTGGTGATGGAACAGCCGCATCGACCTATTACTTTGATGATGTTGATAACAAAATCACAACTAGTGCAGAAAGTGATGCTTTAGCTGCAATCCCAACCGAAATCAGCTTAAATCAAAATTATCCTAATCCATTTAACCCAAGTACTACGATTGCTTTTGGCTTAAATGCATCAACAACTGTAAATCTTGAAGTATATGATGCTCTTGGAAGAAGAGTAGGCGTATTGATTAACAATCGTTCAATGAACCCTGGAAATCACTCGTTTACTTTTGATGCAAGTAGATTATCTACAGGTATGTATTTATACAGAATGCAAACATCAAATGGGTTTACTTCTGTTAAAACAATGATGTTAGTGAAATAATAAAAAGATTTCACTCCAACAAGAGCCCTAAGTTTTCACTTAGGGCTTTTTTTATGCCAAAAACACTTGGGAAATATGAGATTTATACTTGCTTTTTCTATTCTCTACTCGTATTGTATTTTTCTTTGTTAAAATCAGTTATATCAACCAGAAACCATGTCAGAAAAAACACAGCAACAGTGGCACCCCTTATCGTGGAAGGATAGACCCGTACAGCAATTGCCAAGCTATCCTGATCAGAATTTATTAGACCAAAAATTTATCGAACTAAAATCATTACCACCTTTAGTAACTTCTTGGGAAATTGAACAACTCAGAGAGAAGTTAACACAAGTTGGACGTGGTGAAGCCTTTATTTTACAAGGTGGCGATTGCGCCGAATCATTTGACCGATGTACCGATTCTGTAATTGTGAACTCATTAAAAGTCATGCTTCAAATGAGTTTGGTTATGATTCACGAAATGGATATTCCATTAGTTCGTATTGCACGTTTAGCAGGTCAATACGCTAAACCTCGTTCAAACGATACCGAAATAGTTGATGGTGTTGAACTTCCAACCTATCGTGGTGATTTAATTAATGGCTTTGAGCCAACTATGGAAGCTCGTCAACCCGATCCTAACAGATTAATTGAAGGTTATCAACGCTCTGGTTTAACGCTTAATTTCATTCGTTCTTTAACAGAGTCTAGTGGTTTTGCAGATTTACATCACCCAGAATATTGGGAATTGGATTTCATGCGACAAAACAACTATTATCAAGAATATAAAGAGCTTATTGATTCCATAACTCGTTCCATTAAATTCGTTGAAAGTATTTCTCCAAATAGAATTTTATCGCTCAAACAAGTGAACTTTTATACTTCACACGAAGCCTTGAATTTATACTATGAAGCGGCACAAACGCGTAAAGTTCCTCATAGAGATGGATTCTTCAATTTATCGGCTCACATGGTTTGGCTTGGAAATAGAACACGAGATTTAAAAAGCGGTCATGTTGAATATTTAAAAGGCATTCAAAATCCAATTGGTATTAAAGTCGGACCTCCTTACGAAATAGACGAAATTCTTAAACTTATTGAAACATTGAACCCTAAAAATGAAGAAGGTAAAATTGTTTTAATTTCTCGTTATGGTCGTTCAAAAATTGGTGATATGTTACCAAAAATGATTCGTGAAGTTCAGAAAACAGGACAACATGTCATTTGGACTTGTGACCCGATGCATGGAAACACGTTCTCTACAGACGACTCCATCAAAACAAGAAACTTTGATGACATTATTGATGAGATTAAGCAAACCTTTCAAATTCATAAAGCTGAATCTTCTCGTTTAAAAGGTGTTCACTTAGAACTAACTGGAAATAATGTAACAGAATGTGTCGGTGGAGCCACAGGTTTAGATGCTGAGGGCCTCAAAGCTCACTATGAAAGTTATTGTGACCCAAGACTGAACTACGAACAAAGTTTAGAAATGGCTTTTTTGATTTCTCAAGAATGGAAAAACTATAAAAAAGCTGATTAAGAAACGAACACTTAGAAAACTCAAATTCGGACTTGGATCTTTTGTAAAGTGTATTAATTTTTAAAAAGGTTCATCTTTGTAAAAAAATAATACCAATAACATAATCGCAACATATAGTTCTTATTTCACATACGTCATTTCGTCATGCTGGAACCCGATCCAGCATCTCAGTCTTAGAACTTAACCTATTCAAAAGAAATAGCTTATGGTCTAAAAAAAATTTTGACAGAGATAGCACTTCGTGGTTCTTCGAATCATGTCGGGGCACTGGTTGACTTTTTTTTGCAAAAACCAGTGAAGTTTGTTATGAAATGAAGTCCGTATTTGAGTTTTCAGCTAATTTTTCAGGTGTATTATTCACTAGCAAAATTCATTAAGCATTTTTTCAAGCAATTCGAATTTAAACCAATTTTAGCAACTCAATTATTTACCTAGAATCATTAAACGCACATTTACGTGTACAAATCTTTTAATTTTATAACAAATTACTTGTTAAAGATGCGTTTATGCTAACATTTTGTTACTTTCCGAAGTTGATTAAAAATAACTTGCCATTCTACGTGTTTTTAATCTCTTGAATTCACTTCTAATATTTAAGTATTTACGTCTATGAATCATGTTGCAAAGTCGGATTCTTCCGAACTATTTGGCCATCCAAAGGGGCTTTACATTTTATTTTTCACCGAAATGTGGGAGCGCTTTTCCTATTATGGAATGCGTGCTATTTTGGTGTTGTATCTTGTTGCAGAAGTAAAAAGTAATAATGCTGGACTTGGTTGGTCTAATGGTGATGCTTTATCACTTTATGGAACCTACACCATGTTAGTTTATGTTATGTCAATCCCTGGTGGATGGATAGCTGACCGCTTTCTAGGTCAAAAAAAATCGGTTTTATATGGCGGTATTTTATTAGTAGCTGGGCACTCTATTCTTGCTGTTGAGCAAATGTGGGCATTTTATTCTGGTCTTGGTTTAATTATTCTTGGCGTAGGAATGCTTAAACCTAATATTTCAACAATGGTTGGTGGATTGTATAAACAAGGTGATATTCGCCGAGATAAAGGCTTCACTATTTTTTATATCGGTATTAATTTAGGTGCATTTCTATCTAGTTTAATAGTTGGTTATGTAGGCGAAGTTCACGGTTGGCATTATGGTTTCGGACTTGCTGGAATTGGGATGACTTTAGGTCTCATTCAATATGTTTTAGGTCAGAAACATTTAGCTTCGGTTGGTAATTTTATTGGAGACTCTGATAATCAATTAGATAAAGATGCGTTAAAGCAACCATTAACAAAAATTGAAAAAGATAGAGTTATCGTGTTATTCGTCTCTTTCTTATTAGTAATTGTATTTTGGGGCGCATTTGAGCAAGCTGGTGGTTTGATGAATATTTATGCTAAAGAAAATACTAATCGTTTGTTATTAGGTTGGGAAATTCCTGCCTCATGGTTTCAATCTCTTAACGCAATGTTTATTATTTTCCTTGGAACGTCAGTTGCTGCTTATTGGGCTAAAAGAAAACTACACAACAAAGTTTCGACTTCTCTTTTCAAAATGATTGTGGGTCTTGTTGTAATGGGGATGGGATTCTTCTTTATGACGGCTGCAGCCTTAGAGTTCGAAACCTCAGGTTCATCGGCAATGTATTGGTTAGTTCTCGCCTATTTATTCCATACTGTTGGCGAGTTAAGTATTTCACCTGTGGCTTTATCTTACATCACTAAATTAGCGCCTGTTAAATATGGTTCACTAATGATGGGTGTTTATTTTGCTATGACTGGCTTTGGAAATAAAATAGCAGGTCTTCTAGGCGAATCCGCTGAAGGCTTAGGTGAATTAACCGTATTTACAGGAATTGCAGTTTTCTCAGTTTTATTTGGTTTGATCGTTTTGATTTTCAGAAAGAAACTGGAAATTTTAACTCATGGATCAGAAGATAACGAACATGAACTTTCTGCCGACGAGCTTTAATTCATAAAACGTTTTGATCACAAAAAAGCCCAAAGATGTTTACATCCTTGGGCTCTTTTTTATGAAATAACCTGCGTTCGGGAAAAGTATAGTGTCAAGCTTTTAGCATCCTATAAGAAAAAACTAATGAAAACGTCATTCCACTAACACTTTCAAAGTGCTGCGAAGCGACAGTGGAATATCGAATTTAGCTCCCAATTCGGCAAAGATTCTACTTTTCAGTAGAATGACGATATTTATTTTTACCAGTTTTCATAATTCTTTCTAATCCCGAACTCAGGTGATTTTTCAGAATTGAATCTAATATTTTACCCTTTGGTAAATTTCATTTCAGGTAATTTAACACTTGTTCGAAGTTTATTTACTTCAAACGCTTTTAAATAACGCCATCTACCACTTCTCAATTTATCAATATAAAGAATAGCATATTGAGTGCGTTTAAGACGAATCACTTCTGCTCCTAGAGCTGCAATCATGCGTTTTACTAAATGATTTCGGCCCTCGTGAACAGATAAGATTACAATATTGGGATGATCTTCGTGGCGCTCAGCTTTTACAGCTTTTGCCATTCCATCTTCTAATTCAACACCTTTTACCAATTGTTTTAACTCATCATCAGAAAAAATTCTATCGCAGGTAGCTTCATATACTTTTGTTACGGAATAACTCGGATGCATTAATCTGTTCGCTAAATCGCCATCATTGGTAAGTAATAACAAACCTGTTGTATTTCTATCTAAACGCCCAACAGGATACAAACGGTGACCTGTGTATTCTTCAACCAAATCCATAACCGTATTTCTACCTTTTTCATCTTCCGTAGTTGTTATAGTATTCGTTGGTTTATTCAATAACACATAAACAAAGTTTTCTAGTTGAACATAATTTTCATTTACTTGAACCTTATCCGTTGGTAAAACTTGATGACCCATTTCGGTTACAACGATACCGTTTACTTTAACTTTTCCCTCTTTAATAAGTTCATCTGCATCTCTACGACTACAAATTCCACTTCTGGAGATATATTTATTTAGACGAATGGTTTCATTCTCAGAAACAGATTCTGAGGCTTTGCCTGTTAAGACTCTTTTTGCTGCTTTTGCGCGTTTTTTTTGTTTTTCTTTTTCTCCCGAACGCTCTGGCGATGTGGAACTTAATTTTGGACGGTATGACATATAAAAATGGGTATGATAAGGAAATCAATGAGAAAATAAATGAGGAAGCTTGATTAGAATCTCGGCTTCATCGGAATTGGATACTCAAATATGATTTGAATAAATTACTATAAACATTAAGCTAGAATTTTAAATCAACATCACAATGTTTTGTTGTTGGTTGATGGTAAATTCAGATGCACTAGTTCTAAGTCGGATTTTCTGCAATTTTGTCTTGCAAACGTTCAATCAAAAACTATTTGAACACTAAAGATACGAGTTTTCTTCACCGCTTTTAGATTATTGTTTTCGTGTAAGATCTGCTTTCAATTCCATCATGAGTTGGCGGTGCTCAGCCATATCATCATCACGTATAATTTCATCAATTTCACGCGGTTTTGGCAGTTCTGATAAATCTTGTAAGCCAAAATGATTCAAAAAAACAGGACTTGTTTTATACAAAAGTGGGCGACCTGCGGTATCAGCTCTTCCAGAAACATCAATTAAACCCTTTTCCATTAATTGGCGAACCATGTGACCCGAATCAACTCCACGAATTGAGTCTATTATTGGCTTTGTAACAGGTTGTTTATACGCGATAATAGCTAGGGTTTCAACAGCAGATTGCGTAAGCTTACGATTCAAATTTTCATGTTGAATATGTTTGAGCCATTTATGAGTTTCTGGAGAGGTTTTGAACGTATAGGCATTTCCGAGTCGTTCAATTCTAAATACTCTTCCCTGTTCTTCATATTCTTCGTTCAGTTCATCAATTATTTGAATAATTTCTTGCTCAAGAGCATGAATTGAAGGCTGCACAGTAATTAGCACTTCAATGATTTGATCAATACTCACAGGTGCTTGCCCAGCAAATAAAATGGCTTCTGTAATTTGTTTTAAACTCGGAGCTACTGACAAAATTATTCTTTTTTTGATTTCGAACTGATATGGAAATTAAGGAATTACTGGAGACTTTTTCGAATAGGAAAAAATCATTTTTTGTCATTATGGCGAAAGCCATAATCTAATACTCTCGCTCCAAAACCTTGTTCAACACTCCCAATTTGACTGAGATCCTGTTTTAACGTATCGTCATTATGGCGAAAGCCATAATCTCTTGCTCTCGTTCCTAAACTTTGTTCAAAACTCCCAATTTGACCGAGATTCTGTTTTAACGTACCGTCATTATGGCGAAAGCCATAATCTCATGCTCTCGCTCCAAAACCTTGTTCAAAACTCCCAATTTGACCGAGATCCTGTTTTAACGTATCGTCATTATGGCGAAAGCCATAATCTCTTGCTCTCGTTCCTAAACTTTGTTCAAAACTCCCAATTTGACCGAGATCCTGTTTTAACGTACCGTCATTATGGCGAAAGCCATAATCACTTGCTCTCGTTCCCAAATAAAATCTGAACTCTCAAAGACCCTGTTTTACAACAGCATAACCAATTCAAAAAAAAGCCAGAAATCTGGCTTTTAGTAATTAGACTTTCCCTTGAAAGAAAGCTAACGTTTTTTCCAAACCTTCTTTCCTAGCAACCTTTGCACTCCAGTTTAAAACTTTTTGGGCAACAGAAGTATCGGGCTGTCGAATTTTAGGATCATCCTCAGGTAAAGGTTTATTAATAATTTTTGACTTAGTGCCAGTAAGTTCTACAACTTCTTTAGCAAAATCCATAATAGTAATTTCATCCTGATTTCCAATATTAACAGGATAGACATAATCTGATTGAGAAAGACGATAGATTCCTTCTACTAAATCATCTACATAACAAAATGAACGCGTTTGAGAACCATCTCCAAAAACAGTGATATCTTCTCCTTTTAATGCTTGATCTATAAATGTTGGCAATGCACGACCATCATCTAAACGCATTCTTGGCCCATACGTATTAAAAATGCGAACAATTCTTGTATCAAGCCCATGATAACGATGGTAACCCATTGTCATAGCTTCAGAAAACCGTTTAGCTTCATCATAAACCCCTCTACTACCTATTGAGTTAACATTACCCCAATAGGTCTCTTTTTGAGGATGCTCAAGCGGATCACCATAAACTTCTGACGTTGATGCAATTAAAAACCGAGCTCCTTTTGCTTTTGCTAAACCAAGAGCTTTATGTGTTCCCAATGAACCTACTTTAAGTGTCTGAATGGGCATTCTTAAATAATCTATAGGCGATGCTGGCGAAGCAAAATGTAATATTAAATCTAAATTACCTGTAACATGAATATATTCGGTCACATCGTGTTTAATGAATTGAAAATCATCTCTACCAAATAGATGTGCTATATTCTCAATATTGCCCGTTTTTAAATTATCCATCGCAATAACTTCCCAGTTATGTTCTAGATATTTTTCACAAAGATGAGATCCTAAAAACCCAGATCCACCTGTTATTAAAATGCGTTTTTTTGTCATAAATTAAATAATCAAGTATTTCTAATAAAAAAGCTTGTTCCAAGAAGAAACAGGCTTTTTTAATGTGTTTTAGTAAATTTAGTGCGCTCCAGTATTCAAATGTAGCATTTGGAGTATTGTTTTCCACACTATTTTTAAATCGGTTGTGATAGAGAAGCGTTCAATATAGCGTAGGTCACGTCTTAAACGTTCTGTCATGTGTTCAATATCATGAGTACCACCTCTATAACCTGTCACTTGAGAAAGACCTGTAATACCTGGTTTTACAAAATGACGCTGCTGAAACTTCTCAATATGCTCGGTCCAATAACTAGCTTCTTCAACCGGATATGGCCTTGGACCAACTAAAGACATCTCACCTCTAAGTACATTTAACAATTGTGGTAGTTCATCCAAATTTAATTTGCGTAATAATGTTCCAAATGCAAATAAACGTTTGTCACCTACTTGAGTAACAATTGGTTTACTGCCATCTGTTTCATGTATACTTTGAACCACATGCATAGTTCTAAATTTATAAACTTGAAAAATAGAACCGTTATATCCCACTCTATCCTGTTTAAATACCACAGGACCTCTAGATGATATTTTGATAATTAACGCAATGAATGGAAAAACCATTCCAAGTAAAAATAAGCCTACTAATGATAAAATAACATCAGCTAAGCGTTTACTTTTACTTGTTCTCGCTAATCTCCCCTGTAACTTCAATAAATTTTCGGAATTATATAGAGAATCCTCAACTGCTACATTTTGACTACTCGTTAATAATCCCACTCTATCTTGTATCTGTGTATGCATAATTACTAAAAATTACCGTTTGCCCATTATTAGACTTTAGGTATAACTAAAACTTTTACTATCGGTTCCAATATTAATAAACGATTTTTTAAGTTCAAAGGAAAATAAACAATAATATTTTAGGTTAAACACTTTTTTATGGAAATGCTTTCAGAATAAGGCTATTTAGTTTAATTCTTTACAATGTGTTAATAAAATAGTTAACAACTCTTCTTCTGAATCCTCTTTAAAAAATACACCTTTTCCTGAATAATTCTCGATTAGGGCTGGAATTCTAGCTAAAATTAAAGAAGTCCCCATGTTTAAGGCCTCTTGTGGTGGAAGACCATATCCTTCATAGGTACTCGGATAGATAAATGCTTTCGCATGTTTATAATAATTAGCTAATTCATCGTCATTTACCGAATGTTTAAAATGAAAATCTGATAACAAATGTTTAGTCTTCAGTTCACGTTTTACTAATTCACTTTCTTTAGAATTTGGACCAATTAATAGAATGGGGAATAACCTAACATTTATTTTTCTTGCTAACTCATACACGTTTAGCAATATCGTAATGTTTTTATTTTTACTAAATCTTCCGACATATAAAAAATATGTTTTAGGTTGAAAGTCAATTTCCTTATTAGATGATTTAAAGCGTTTTAAATAGCTAAATAATGGCTTTTCAATTACAATTTTATCTTCATTAACCCCTGTATGTATAAGTAAACGCTGTTTTGTAAACTCAGAAACTACTGAAATTAAAGTTGCATTTTTAACTATCGAATACACAAATAATTTCCTAACTAACCCATTCCAAAAACCATACGTTTTCGTATCAAATTCTGCTAAATCATGAATCGTAACTTTTGTTGCTAATTTACCTTTAAAAATAGGTACTGTGTTTGGAATCCATAACTCATCATAATCTCTACAATTTTTGGACTCGTTTTGAAAACGCCATTGCTTCCAATAATAATGAATGCGGCTTAAAAATCGATTTTGTTCTGTAACTCCTAAATCAATTCGTTTTACTTTTGATGTCAGGCTAACATCTAATTCTTCCCATAATTTCTTTGAAATCAATAAAGTTAGTTCAGAATTGCCCTTATTGAGTTCATGTTCTATGCAATCTACAAGATATCTACCAACACCCGTTTTTAATGATGTTGTTACATAACAAGAAATAACAAGCCTCTTTTTTAACATTACTATTATTTAAAATAATGACAAAATATAGCGTATAATAAACAATGGGTTACCAATTACATATCGTTTAAACATTCGCTTTGGCTCTGCAAGTAACCGATAAAACCATTCTAAATACATTCTTATCATCCACTCAGGAGCCCTTTTTGTATTTCCTGACCAATAACCAAAACAATTACCACCTGTTATTACTACTTTCCCATTTAGCTGTTCTTTATTTTCTACATACCAAGATTCTTGCATCGGCACTCCCATCCCAACCAATACAATTGCTGCATTTGACTTATTTATATCTTCAAGAATCAAATCGTTTTCTTGTCCATGTATATCGAAGAAACCATGATGATAACCTGCTATTTTTAACTTTGGATACTCATTTTCTAACTTACCAATCATTTTTTTCAATACCTGTTCTTCATTCCCCAAAAAATAAACTGATTTATTATTTCTCTCAAAAACTTTAAAAAAAATATCTTTTAAATCGGTTAAGGTATGTTTTCTAAGAAATTCCCCTCTAAATTTTGATAAAAGTGACAATCCTCCACTATCATTTATTATGAACGTAGAGGACTGTAGTATTGATTTTAATTTTTGGCTTTCATAAGCTTGATTTAATACATGTACATTCACATACGTAATTAACGCACTCTTTGAAGCACAAGCTATTTGCTCAATGCTCTCTATTAACTCAGAATCAGAAACTGATTGAATCTGAATGCCAAAAAACTTCACATTTAACTATTAAGGGCTTTTAAATCACTTTGAACCATATCTTTAACCAGGCTAGCTAAATCATGTTCAGGTTTCCATCCTAATTTTGTTTTAGACTTTGTAGGATCGCCGATTAAGATGTCAACTTCGGTTGGCCTGTAATATTGTGGGTCAACGCGAACAACTACTTTTCCTTTGGGTAGTTGGTATAATGGATTTGTACACTCAACAACTTTCGCTATTTCATGTTCATTTTGCCCTTCAAATGCCAACTCAACACCGATTTCATGAAATGCCATGATTACGAAATCTCGTATATACGTAGTTACACCTGTGGCAATTACATAGTCTTCGGCTGTTTCTTGTTGTAGAATTCTCCACATAGCTTCCACATAATCTTTGGCGTGCCCCCAATCTCTTTGAGAATTCAAATTGCCTAAGTACAAACAGTCTTGTTTGCCTAAAGCGATTGCAGCTGTTGCCATCGTAATTTTCCGTGTTACAAAGGTTTCTCCTCTTCGTGGTGATTCATGGTTAAAGAGAATTCCATTGCAAGCAAACATGTTGTAGGCTTCACGATAATTTTTTGTAATCCAATACCCGTAAATTTTTGCAGCTCCATAAGGTGAACGTGGATAGAAGGGCGAGTTTTCATCATAAAACCCTTTTTCGTTTTTGTTTTCTGCCAAACCACCGTACAACTCAGAGGTAGATGCTTGATAAATACGAGTTTTCTTTTCTAAACCCAAGATTCGTACAGCTTCCAATATTCTCAATGTTCCAATACCATCCACATTTGCAACATACTCAGGAGAATCGAACGATACTTTTACATGAGACATTGCCCCTAAATTGTATATTTCATCAGGTTGAATCTCTTGAATAATTCGAATTAAATTAGTTGAATCAGTCAAATCACCATAATGCAATTTAAAATTCACACTATGTTCATGTTGATCTTTATATAAGTGATCAATTCTTTGAGTATTGAATGATGAAGCTCTTCGTTTAATCCCATGTACTTGATACCCTTTTTCTAACAATAATTCTGCTAGATAGGATCCATCTTGTCCAGTTACTCCGGTTATTAGTGCTACTTTTTGTGACATAATTAATTTGTTAAAAGTTTGATGTTTGATGTTTGAAACCTGAGGCTAGAGGCTAGAGGCTTCAAGCTTCTAGCCTCTAGCTTTTCTGATTACTTAGTGCATTTATAAATGCTTTTAACATCGATGCTAATTCGAATGCTTTTTGTTCTAATAGAAGATAATTTTCTTCAGATATCCATTTTCTACGATAAAATATTTCCGTCAATGTTATCACTTCATAAAGTGAACCGCGTGAAATATAAAGAAATCGAATAAATTCTTTAGTTGAATTACGTCCTTTGCCTTCAGCGATATTATTGGCAACAGATGTAACAGCCGACTCATATTGCTCTATTAATCGAAAATGCCGTGTGTTTGAATTTAGATTTTCAATAATACCTAAGCTCAGATCAACAAATTCGATTGCTTTTTGCCAAACTTTTAAGTTTTTAAATCCAAATTCAGGTCTGTCTTCATTCATATTTTTGTTAATTATGCTTGAGGCTTGAGGCTTGAAGGGCTTCTAGCTTCTAGCTTCAAGCTTCCAACTTCCAACTTCAAGCTTCCAACTTCCAACTTCAAGCTTCCAACTTCAAGCTTCCAACTTCCAACTTCAAGCTTCCAACTTCCAACTTCAA
>CAZNTR010000116.1:0-12326 GCA_964575925.1 uncultured Chitinophagales bacterium | reverse complement strand
ATGTACATATTTTGCCTATGCACTCCTTTTACTTTTAAACATAGTCCCTTTTGCCTAAGTCCTTGGCTACGAGTATACTAGATCATCGAAGGGGGCATGGGGGATGTCATGAAGATTTCACACACTATCTCCTAAACACAAAAAAGCCCTAAAAAATTCGACTTGAATCACTTCAAAATCTAACTATTTAGGGCTTTAATTCAGTCGGGATGACAAGATTTGAACTTGCGACCCCTTGCACCCCATGCAAGTGCGCTACCAGGCTGCGCTACATCCCGAATACTAAAAATATACTAAGATTTATTCTTTTTAACTTAGGTTTTACTTTGGCAAAGTTTAAAACTTTGCCAAAGTAAAACCTAAGTTAAAACCACTTATTTACCACCTGCAACAACTTTACCGAATAAATCAAATGGTTGAACATCACCAATTTCAACTTGATAAAATTGCCCTGGCATTAATTCTGAAACTTCAAATCCATTACTTGCAGCATCAATAATTACTTCATTATCTACTTCAGGGCAATCAAACTCGGTTCTACCATAAGCAACACCATTATCTACATTATCAATTAAAACGGGAATAGTTTTACCAATCATATCCATATTTTTGAATAATGAAATATTTTCTTGCAATTCCATAACAGTTTTCACACGTTTTTGCTTCTCTTTAGTGCTAATTTTATCGCCTAAATCAAAAGCAAACGTATCGTCTTCTTGTGAATAAGGGAAAACGCCTAAGCGATCAAATTTTGTCTCTTCCAAAAAGGATAACATGCCATTAAATTGATCTTTAGTTTCCGTAGGATACCCAACTATTAAAGTAGTTCTAAGACGAATTCCTGGCACTTCAGTTCTTATTTCAGCCACTAAATCTCTTAATTTATTTTGAGTAACACCACGTCTCATGTGTTTTAAAACCTCAGTATCGGTATGCTGAATCGGCATATCCAAATACTTACAAATATTTTCACGATCACGAATTACTGGCAATATTTCTTTTGGGAATTTTGCAGGATAGGCGTATAAAAGACGAATCCAATCAAAACCGATATCAGATAATCGCTTTAATAAATCATCTAAAGTTCTTTTCCCATATAAATCTAAGCCATAATAGGTTAAATCCTGACCGATAAGAATTAACTCACGGACACCTTTGGCCTTAAGCGCCATAGCTTCAATTAAAATATCAGGTGTTGATTTTGATTTATGTCCACCACGCATTAATGGAATTGCACAAAAAGAACAAGGGTTATCGCAACCTTCAGAAATTTTGAGATAAGCGAAATGTTTAGGTGTACTTAATTCACGCTCACCAATTAAATCATATTTGTAAGATCCCCCTAAATCTGCAAGAATTTCTGGCAAATGAGTTGTTCCGTAATACGCATCCACTTCTGGAATTTCGATTTTCAAATCATCAGCATAACGCTCTGAAAGACAGCCCATTACCATCACTTTTTGCAATTTGCCCGATTTTTTCAACTCTATACCTTGCAAAATATGGTCAATTGATTCTTGTTTGGCAGCTTCGATGAATCCACAGGTATTTATAATCAAAATATCTGCTGTTTCTGCTGAGTCTGCAATTCCTAACGAATTTGCGCGAGCTTGTGCCACTAGCACCTCAGAATCTACGGAGTTTTTTGAACAGCCAAGTGTATGAACGAATATTTTGGACTTCATGATAATTTAATTTGATTCTATAATTCCAATCTTTGGCGCGAGTATATTTACTCGTGCCTTAAAGCGAGAATGGAGAGTATACTCTCCTTTTTGCCACATGGCACGAGTAGAAATACTCGCGCCAGAAATGGGAAATTAACCTACCCACAATAAAAAAACCCCACACCGTCGAGCATGGGGCCTTTTCTATTATGAAAACAAAAACAAAGGAAAAAGGATAATCTTAATTCTATTAATTATCGCTTGATTCCTTATTACCATTTTCGGCAGGTAATGCAGATTCAGACTGTGATGGTGCTGTAATATCAGCAGGAGCAGTATTCATTGCAGGCATTGTAGATTGTACAGCACTTCTACCAACGCTTTTTTTATCTATCGCAAAATTTGCAACTACACAAAGTATTAAAAAAGCAGCGCCTAATACCGTTGTGGATTTTGATAAAATATCAGAAGTTCTTCGAGAACCCATCATTTGGGAAGAAGAACCACCCGCCATAGTAGACATTCCGTTTCCATCACCGCTTTGAAGCAAAACAGCAAGAGTTAAAAACAAACAGATAAGTGCAATTAAAACAACAATAATAGTGTATAACATAATTCAATAATTTTTAAAATGAGTCGAAATATAAGGACTTCTTGCTTTTTACCAAAACCTGATTTATCGTGTTTGCCCTACAAAAAACACCGCATTTGCCATCATTAATTGATTATGATACAGAAACGCTCTAAACAAGATGTTTTCTGTGATATATACGAGGTTTCCCTTACCAGCTTTTTCATTTCCAGCAATTAAATTCGTCTTCATATTTTTCTTCAATACAGACCCGATAAAACCAGAAATATGATTTTCTTTAGATATTGTACTAACATTCCAGCCATCTTTTAGAGGTTCGTACAATTGTTCGTTTAATCGCAAGCTAAAAAGACCTTTTGAATAGCCGTAAGCCAAGGGATGAGTTGCATCCGTTTTTGTACTAAAATAAGCACCTGGACTACTTGCTGAAATATAATTTCTCTCACGGTCAGCATACATTCCTGGTACTGCATTTGAATCAACATTATTTGATTCACTGCGTTTTAACGTACTCAAATCACCTAATTTAGACATCCAATTATTGGCGGAATTTAAGGCGATTAAAGTTCCTCCATTTGTTACCCATTCTTTTAGCTTTGCAACAACTTTATCATTTAACACTTCATTATAACTTCCAGAAGGTAAAATCAATACATCGTACATTGTAATATTCATTCTATTTATCGATGAGGCTTCTATGATACTAATTGGATAGCCTAATAATTGATCAAAATAATGCCACACTTCACCAACTGAGGATGAATTTATATCATCGCTACTACAGACTGCGATACTTGGTTTTTTAAGAAATTTGATATCTGATGATCCTAAATCGACTCCTTTTTCAACATAACCTGATGAAATTGCATGGAGTTCAACACCGAACTTTTCTGCTATCGCAAATAATTCTGAATCATAATTTGGATTTTGATTCATATTATCAGCTTTCAAGACTAAAATTGCACCGGGTTTAAAATCTTGCCCATTAATTTGCATCGTGATTTCAGTTTGTCTTATTCTGAAATCATGCTTGTACAAATCTGCCAAGAACTTTGCATCGGTAAATGAATCCCATGAGAAGATATATGCTTGAGCGTTTTTTACTGGACTCGCACTTCTTTCAGTTTGAGTTACTTCGCCATCACCATTCAATTTTTGATTGCTAGCGATTGTCTCAACTCCGAAAACCCATGGAAGCGCCCAACTTGTTATATCATACGTTACAGAATCACTAAGACTAGGCTTGGGATCAAACAAAACCGTTAGCAAATTTGATTTAGCTTGATAAGCTGAAACTAAAATATCACCGGTCTGAATCTTATACGTTTCGTTCTTATCTGAAAAGTAACTATACCCAGTAACAGATTTCCCATTTGGCGCTTTCTCACAGCTTATGCCTTGTTTTTTAAGAAAAGACATTAATTCTTGAAGGGATTCAGACCCCGTATTTTTTAAGATATAGGATTTATATTCTCCACCCGGTTTTTCAACAGATTTCTTAAAATAATCAGTAAACTGTTTCTCTAATTCTTGCTTTCCTTTTACCGCTGCTTCGATTGTAGAAATTCCAGTTGTATAATGATGTTCAATTCTATTTGTTAAACGAAGGGTGTCACTCGTTTCCTTAATAACTTGCAATCCCGCATTGATACCCCCCTGTTCATAGGTCATTCCAATAGAGCCATTGAAGGTTGGCCATGAGTCGCCATAACTAGGATAAAACAAATCAAACCGTTGACGTGTAAAAAATAGCCATGATTTCTCATCAAAATAACGTGCATGATTGGCGCCAATTTCTGCTTGAAAGGTTTTCTGAAAACCAGTTACTACTGGGTGTATGGGTTCAGCTGCTGGGGCAAAATAGTACGGCTCATTATATCCTTGTTCATGAAAATCGACATGTACTTGGGGCATCCATTCAGAGTAGTTCTCAATGCGAGCTTGAGTTTCTATTTGAGTCATCCATGCCCAATCTCTATTTAAATCAAAATAATAATGATTCGTTCTGCCCGAAGCCCACTGATAATCATGCTCTCGTGAATTCGGGTCTAAATTGGACTCTATTCCTTTTGTTTGTTTATACCACGTAACATATCGATCTCTTCCATCAGGATTTAAACAAGGATCCATAACGACAAGAGTTTCGCTCAACCACTGTAATTTTACGGGGTCTTGGGTGCTTACTAATTCATACAAGGTTTGTAGAGCAGCTTCACTACTTACAGCTTCATTTCCATGCACATTGTAACTTAGCCAAACAATTATTGGCATAGTTGCATCGGCATTTCCATCTACAAGTTTTGCTCTTTTTAAATTATTGATGCGAATTGTTTCTAATTGAGATTGATTCTTTTCGGTGCTTATAAATAACAGAACCAAGTCTCTGCCTTCATACGATTTACCTATCTTTTTTAGTGAAACTCGATCAGAGTTTTCTGCAATGTAATTTACATATTCAAGAATCTGATGATGAAAAGTAAATTGAGTACCAAGTGGATACCCAAGAAATTCTGAAGGCGAAGATAATTGTTGTGCAGTAGTAATCTGTAAAGTAGAACTGCCAAGAATTAATAATAAACCGCAAAGTTTTCGAATCATAATATAAATTTTAGAGCTATAATAATTTGATAAGAATGGAATCTAAACAATAAATGGTGAATAAACGCAAAAAAAATGAGCAATGACTGTGAAATGAGCAATGAGAAATGAGCAATGAGAAATAAAAACAAAGCTCCGTATTAATTAATCAAAGCAAGAAACTAAACTCCCCCTTAAGCCGACCAATTAAGCCAAAAAGACAAACCGAACTTGAAGGGGGATGGGGGATGTAAACTCGAAAACAACACTCGATGCAAATAACACAGAATTTGGCAAAAGTCAATTTCTCATTACTCATTACATCATTATTCTTCACATCAATGTCTAAAGTTTTATTAGTACCAGATGCTCATTCGCATCTAGCCCCCAAGCCCCCTTCGATGATCTTCATCATCGTACTCGAAGTCCTCGGCATAAGGGGGATTTTTGCCTTGTGCTCCGCACTCGAAAACCAAAGCTCTGCAATAAAAACCAGCGCTCCGATCCAAACTCCCCCTTACGCCGACCATTTATGCCAAAAAGACAAACCGAACTTGAAGGGGGTTGGGGGGATGTAAACTCGGAAACAAAACTCGATGCAATCGGTTAAAAGGGGAGTTTTTAGGCCCAGCGCTCCGCACTCTAAAACCAAAGCTCCGCACTATTAAATCAAAGCAAGAAACTCATAATTTTTCATAATTTCTCATTGCTCATTCATCATTTTTTAAATCGCTCCTAAATCGCGCAAATGTCTTTCAAGTTCAGCTTCATACTTTTTATCCATTGGAATCAATGGCAATCTCAACACGTTTTTCATTCTTCCCATTAAAGCAAGAGCCGCTTTAACAGGTATCGGATTTGTTTCTACAAAATTAAAACCCATCAAAGGTTGAAGTCTATAATGTATCTTTCTTGCAGCTGCAAAATCTCCTGAAAGACACGTTTTAACGTATTCAGCCGTTAATTTAGGGATTTCATTCCCAACAACAGAAACCAAACCTGCTCCTCCAGCAGCTATAATAGGTAAGGTTAAGGCATCATCTCCTGCTAAAACAGCAAAATCAGAGGCTACAAGTTCAATTACTTTCATAATCTGTTGTAAATCATTACTCGCTTCTTTAATCGCCACAATATTCTTGTGCGCTGATAGCGCTAAAGTTGTCTCAGGTAACATATTTACATTTGTTCTACCCGGTACATTGTAAAGCATTATTGGAATGGTGACCGAATCTGCAATGGCAGTAAAATGCGCAATTAGTGCTTTTTGCATAGGTTTGTTATAATACGGAGTTACCATAAGTAAACCGGTTGCACCTGCTTCTTCAGCTAATTTTGATTTACGAATTGTCTTTTCTGTATCATTTGAGCCGGAACCAGCAATTACATCCCCTTTACCTTTTACTTTGGTAATTTCAACAGCTGTTTTTACCAAATAGAAAAACTCATCATCCGTAAACGATGGACTTTCGCCTGTTGTGCCAGAGATTACAAGATGATCTACACCATTATCTAATAAGAAATGAAGATGTTTGGTATAAGATTCCTTATCAATGGAAAAATCTGAATTGAATGGAGTAACAACGGCTACAGAAAAGCCAGAAAAAACATGAGTTTTCATGAATATCTACTATAATTATTTAAAATTGTGCTGATATGTATCACTCAGCATAAACGCTACTAACAACCTGTGAGAATGAAAGATAAGTATTTTACGTTTACTGTATAAATTGAATCATTTATTAAATACCATTTAAAAATGTATATCACCATAGTTCTGGTTAAGAAAGAGAGTTAACAAGACAAGCGAACTTAGCACGTCTCTCCCTCCTAATCAAACTCATTCAAAAAAAACTGCACCCTATCAGGTGGGAGAACATGAGGGTGGTCAAGCAAAAAAACATCTTCATATCACAAACATAATTAACAACTTACCACCCTCCGACTCCCTCCGATTCAACAACGATGAAATTAACAAATCCATCTCGAAGGGAGAGCAATCAACTCAAAACCATCTTAGCAAGTCTCTACCTCCTAATCAAACTCATTCAAAAAAAACTGCACCCTATCAGGTGGGAGAACAAGAGGGTGGTCATTTAAAAACATAGATTACTTTGCAAAAAAGCTGCATTAAACATTAAAGTAAATCAATCTTTTACACTATTTCTTAAAGAATCAGTAAATTTAGCATAGTTTTTGATGACACTTTCGATCTAAAGCTGAGATAAAATCACATACTTATGAAAAAAATCTTTCATTTATCGAGCACACTTTCACTTCTTGTTCTGATTTTCATTTTGGGACAGACACAAGCTCATGCGCAAGATACGCCCGAAACACCAGAACAAACTGAATATCAACCAGAAGAAACACCAAATTACGCTGATGATGCTTCAGATATGGAAGCCGAAGAACCTGTTCAAAAAAAGAAAAAAAGCTTTTGGTCAAAATTAGCATTTTGGAAAAAAGACAAGCAAGAAAAAGAAAGTCTTAAACCCAAAATAGAATTTAACGTGATGTCTGAGTCCATTTGGCACGAAAACCTAGCTCGATATATGGGTGTTACCGATGAAGAATTCTACCGATTTGGATATGTTCGTAAAGGTGTGCAATGGTATCCAATATTCTTTTTAAGACGCTTTAAAATGATGCAAAACCAATATGATCATTTTTTGGTTATTCATGGAAAACCAGCTAAACTCCCTAAAGTGAAAGGCTTAAACATAGGACCTTATGGATTAGAAGTGACCAATGAAGGTTTTGAGTTTCAAATGCCAACGGTCGCATCTGTATCAAGAAGTCAAAAACAATATGACGATGTTAGGTCAATTGAAGTAGCAACAGTTAGAATGCAATCATTCGGATTTGACCAAGTAGTTTGGTTAAAAGACAAAAAAAGAGAAACAAAAGATTTATCTGATACCTGGTCCTTCTCAACAGATCAAAAATAAAGCGAATCAATTAACAATTATCAATTGTTAATTGCTAATTGCTAATTGTATATAGCTCTGCACTATTAAACCAAAGCTCCCAAAGAAAGCCAGCGCTCCGCTCCAAACTCCCAATTCATCATTCCTCATTTCACATTCCTCATTTTTTCTTGACATCCCCCCAAACCCCCTTCGATGATCTTCATCATCGTACTCGAAGTCCTCAGCATAAGGGGGATTTTTGCCTTGTGCTCTGCACTTGAAAACACATCGCGCTACACCACAAAAACCAAATCTCCGCACTAAAAACAAGCGCTCCGCTCCAAACTCCCAATTCATCATTCCTCATTTCACATTCCTCATTTTTTCTTGACATCCCACCAACCCCCTTCGATGATCTTCATCATCGTACTCGAAGCAATCGGCATAAGGGGGATTTTTGTCCTGTGCGTTGCGCTCATCTCAAAATTTACCATTCGAGATTAAAGAAATTGGTAACTTATCACACGTTATAATGGCAAATTTCACTTATTCAACAAACACTAAAAATCATAATCCTGACTTAGAGCCTAAATCTATTCATTTAGACTGATTTAATGGGAACATTCATCCACGATTAAACTAGAAGCAAATTGCTAAAATATTACTCTGAAATCTTTTTTTGCATGAAAAAACTACTCTTTACTAGCTTTTTTATTCTACTAAGCATTGGCCTATCAAATCTTAGGGCTCAACAATCCATCGTTCCAAGCTATCATCCCGTTTATGATTGGTTGTATGCTCAGCGTGTTAACGGCTTTATCCCTACCTATTCGTATGAATCCCTTCCACATAGACGAATTCAAATCGTAAAACAATTAAAAACACTTGAGAAATACAAAACTGAATTAAGCTCACATGATCAAAGCTTACTCCAAGAATTTTTAAACGAATTTGATCACAAACTAATCATCAAGAAACCCTATTCCGACAAAGATGATTTTACCTATTCAGAACAAAAACTTCCTTCTGAAGACCTAAAACCACTAACAGATCACCCACATTTTCAATTATCAAACTTAATCAAAAAACCCAAATCGCTTTTCACTTCTTTAGAAGAACGAAAAGAAGCCCATGTTTATCAAACATCAGATGAAAGTAAAAACATTACCATCGATGCCGGCTTTGGAATGGGGTATTGGAAAGGTGACATTGATACGCTCAGAACGCCCTTTAGATTTAAACAGCCTACTAGCTATCAAACACCCTACATTAATTTTAACTTTCGGCTTTACGGTACCTTTTATAAATATTTCGGATTTCATTACGAACACCTTTCTGCCGACTTATATAATGATGAATATATCAGACTATTCCACCCACTTCTCATAAAAAATGCAAAAGGATTACGTGCAACCGATGCAAGTAAACAATCTTATCACACAGAAGGATATACCACATTTGGAAATTTGAATGCCGAATTGACCTTAGGCCGAGGATTACAAAAAGTGGGAGTTGGTTTAGATAATAATCTTGTGTTTTCAAGAGAGGGAATTGCCTTTAACTGGTTGCGATTAAAATACTCCAATTCCTGGTTCACAGCCATGCACATGCACGGTTCCTTAACATGGCCTGTAACGAATACCAATACAGGTGGAAATGATTCCAATCCCAATTATAATCAAACTAAAACATCCCCTTCTCGTTGGGTTGTTTATCAACGGTTTGAATTTCGCCCATTTAAATGGATGCAATTAGGCTGGTTTGAACTCATTAATTATAGTGAACGCTCTATGGACTTGTCCTATTTAAACATTTCAAATAGAATGTTTTTTATGGAATTTGAGAATATGGATAGAGATAATGGCTGGGTTGGTCTTGATGTATTACTTAGACCCATTAAAGGTGTCGAACTCTATGCGGAACTACTTGTAGATGATTTGAGTGAAGGAGCCGTAAAAGATGTATTTAACTTTGGGAAAAACCGGAATAGGATTAATAACAAGTTCGGAAGACGACTGGGAATTACCTACTCCAAAAGTTCTCTCTTTTTAATGAATATAGATTACACAAGAATCGATCAAGAAGTGTTCACCCATAAAAATGTGTATAATGCACATATTGAAAAAGGAGTTTTATTAGGAAGTCAATTGGGACCTAATGCTGACAAATGGACATTCGAAACAAGAAAATGGCTGAAGAATCGAAGTCAAATTCGATTTCAATATGCTTACATTCGACAAGCTCTAAACTATAAAGATGACGAAGGAACGCTTGTAAATGTGGGAGCAAATGCCAATATCTCCTATTTAGTAAATCGAGAATTCACTCATTTCTTGGCGGGCGACTTACAAAAGTATTCAAATTTCACCCTTGACTATATCATTGAACCCTATTGTTCCATTCAATTAAAATCTCGTATTCAAAGACAATGGACACATGAAGGAAACAGAATTTCAAACTATT
This sequence comes from uncultured Chitinophagales bacterium, assembly GCA_964575925.1. Taxonomy (GTDB): domain Bacteria; phylum Bacteroidota; class Rhodothermia; order Balneolales; family M1805; genus M1805. The sequence continues at coordinate 2,118 of CAZNTR010000116.1, read as the reverse complement.
GGTTCGGTGAGTTTATTGTAACAATTGGGATGAATTATTTCTAAGACAATTAGGGTAAAAAAGAGACTCTAAGAATTTAAAATTTTAAAAATAGTTCTCTCAATTTTACAATCTGCTTTTCATAATTCCCATTTACATTCAACACTCTTTCTAAATCGACATTTTTCCATTTCATAACCGTATCATAACTAGCAACAAAATTAGATCCTGCGACTCTTTCCATCCTCTCCTCATCCCAATACAATTTTTCATGCAGCTTCTCGCCATCACGAAGTCCAGAAACTACAATATCAGATTCTGATAAATCATGCTCCTTCATCAACTCTAATAGAAACTCATACACATTTCGTTTAGGAACTGAATTAGGAACGATAATAGCACCATCAAACAGGTTTAAATCTTGAATTAATTCCACAAAAGCAGTTGATATCGTACTTTCTGATAACAAATAGCGCGAAGCATTTCTATCCGTTAAGGGAATAAACCCCTTTTTTCTAAAAATCTCAGAAAATTCTAGAAAGAATGCCCCTCTTGAATCCCATATATTCGGCAAGCGAAGCACACAGCCTGGAATTTGCCATTTCAAAAAAGCACATTCTGCGAACCATTTTGATGCCCCAAGTAAACCATTTGGCTCAACAGCTTTATCTGAAGATAGAAACACCACAGGGATAGCTCTCTTTTTGGCCGCTAAAAAAAGACGTAAACTTGCTTCAGTATTCACCAAAAACGTTCGATCAGGAAACTCTTCTACTAAACTAACTTGCTTATGAGCTGCTGAATGAAATATAAAATCAGGCTTAAACGTATCTAAATGTTTTTCAATAGTGGAAAAAGAAATAATATCGTCTAAAATACATCTTAAAGAATGATTTCCACCCTCAAATTGCTGTTTAAAGCGATACAAATCCGTATCATCATTATCTAAGGCTATAATTTGAAACGATACATCTTGAAAATATTGGATTACTGAGCGAATAAACATACCAGAAATTGATCCAGCACCTCCTGTAACAAATATAGTTTTAGAAAAATCCATGCGGAAATATACAAGTATTCATGGTCTTTCATGATTTGAATAATAGGTGAATACAAAAAAACAGAGAGATTCAATAGTTTTGAAAAGAACCCAAAACGGAAAAATGAGACACGAGACATTGGGATTTTATAATAAAAAGAGATAACAACTATGTGATTTTCTAGATTTATAACGTAAAAAGTAAACCTGACTTACAAAGAATCAAGCTCTAATTATTGTGATAGTATTTGCTAAAAAAGTAGTTATCTTCCTTGAAAACCTAATTATAAGTAATTTTATAAATTGTACGAATGTTAAACAACGCTCATCGGTTTAAGTTGGGTAAAGCCATATTCCTCTTTCTGGTATTTTCATGTATAACACTCTTTGAGAATACACAAGCACAGCAATCCATCGTTCCAAGTTACCACCCAGTATATGATTGGCTTTACACACAATACGTAAACGGCTCTATACCAAGTTATTCTTATGAAACACTTCCTCACAGACGTGTTCAAATTCTCAATCAATTAAAAACAATTAAAAAATTTGCATCTGATTTGAGTAAGCATGATTTAAGTTTGCTCAATGAGTTTCTTACAGAATTTGATCATACAAGTATTCCTTTTAAGTCTAAAGAACCTGATATAACCCAAAATAAAATGCAAACTAAAGTCGAACAATCTAATGCCAATAACACAAATGGGACAACCGTAGCACCACATTATCAATTTTATGAATTCTTCAAATCACCAAAATCACTACTAAAAACAGTAAAAAACTGAGTAGAGTTACATCTTTTCCAAACTGTAGATTCAAGTAAAAATATAACTATTGATTTAGGCTTTGGAATGGGTTACTGAAGTGGCAGTTTAGATTCATTAATCACCCCTTTTAGATTTAAGCAGCCTAAAGAATATCAAACCCCCTTCATTAACTTTAATTTGCGCTTTTACGCTACTTTTTATAATTATTTTGGTTTCCACTATGAACATCTTTCTGCAGATTTATATAGGGATGATTATATTCGACTATTTCATCCATTGTTATATAAAGTCTAATATATAATTACAAATAAAACACGTATTTTAGCTTATCGT
>CAZNTR010000115.1:0-12334 GCA_964575925.1 uncultured Chitinophagales bacterium | reverse complement strand
GAGAATAGGCATCTGCTAATTTATTTTCTCCTCGAATAGCCGTGAATGTTTCATGATATGATTTTCTACTCCAAAAATCTCCTTTTAAGCTTCCATCTTCTTGAAGAGTGGCATTAAATCGGAAAGCATGACCACCATCAAAATCTGAAATAATAAAACTCGTATCGTTAGCCGAACCTTCTAAAAAACGATAATCTCCAGTCTCGGTTAAAAACGTTCCAAAAAAACCATTTTTAGCAGAATGAAAAACTCCAGTTGCAGGATAAGAACTTCCGTCTTCTTCCATAAAAGTGACTTGCCACTCACCATTGAAAACACTCGACTCTGAATTGTGAGTAAGATTTGGGTAACGAACAAAGTTTGAAACGGGCTTAGCAGAGAATTCCATAGGTTCGTAATCACCGCCACTCAAACGTTTTTTCCAAGTTCCTTTTAAACTACCATCAGCTTGAATGTCAGCTAAAATGTGTGAATCATAATGTTCGAAAGAAAACAAAACGGTTGTAGGGCTTAAAAAATTACAACGAGTAAAACGCGCCGTATCTAATCCATTTACCACATAAGCAGAAAAAACAGAGGGATTATTAGAATTCTGTTCAATATAAATGGGGAACCGATTGTTACCACCATCAGAATGAAGTATACCTTCATAAATAGGAGCGAGTTGAGGTTCTTTCGCACAAGAAGCCATCAGAAATAGAATACACAATAAATAAGAGAAGATTTTCATAAAACGATTTGAATGATTTGCTCAAGTTGAGCAATGTAATTCGCAGCGCCAAATTTACTTAAAATTGAGGAACTTATCTTGCTTGAATCAAACTGAGCATACTGTTCTTCTAATTTTAACATAGAAGTGTTTATTTCTTCAGCATTTTGATTACAAATGAATCCATAATCATTAGAAAAATAAGATTCAGGGCCACCAGATTTTGTAACTACAGCAGGCATTCCCGTTGCTAGCGATTCAACTATGGCCATTCCAAACGTTTCCGTTCTACTAACCGAAAGAAAAGCATGATGTTGATGCATAAGCTTAATTATTTCATCTCTTTTGGCTGTAGGAATATATCTTACATTTGTATTTGAAACCTTAATATACTTCTCTAAACCAGAACCAACAACTGTTAAATGTAAATTTGGGCGCAGATCTAATAAACCTCTAATCAAATCGGCTCCTTTTTTGGGATCATCATAGCCAATATGAAGCCATCGAAAAGGCGACGGATTTAAATTATTTGACCGTAAAGAAAACTCACTAGAAATAACATTATCAATTTTGATAACATTTTTCTTAAAGTTTTCTTCCATTAACACTTTCAACCTTGAATTTACTGAACATAAAAAAGCTGCTTTATTGTAAATAGGAGCCATTCGATTTTTTTCATGCTTTATTTGTTCAGATAAAAAAGAAAAATGTTCAATAATTCCAAATGGAATTCTTTTTTGATCGGAAATCTTTAGCGCTAATTCACCAGCAGGAAGTGAACATTGAGCAATGATTAAATCTGGTTTTCCCCAATCATTTTCTAATTGTTTTAATCCCCTAATAGCTACGGTTTCTAATTTCTTTGAATTAAACTTCTTAAAGCGATGAGATAAAGTCGTGCTTGATTGAAATAAAGTAAACACATCATTTTTTAGAAACAATCCATCTTTTTGAAAGCGGATCCTTTTTTCTTTAAGGCTCAAAACAGAACAATTTAAAACTGCTGTTGAGTAGTTTTTTGCTAAAGCCTCTGCATGATCGCGAAAAAAAATTCCATGATGAGGTCTATCCAAACTCGGATAAAACGTTGTAATGTATAATATTCGTAGTGTATCTTTAAGCATGAGCTCAAAATATCCTAAAATCTCGATAATAACACCCAATTTTAATGGTGAAACGTATCTAGAAGAAACAATTCGTTCTGTTTTAGATCAAAATTATCCAAATTTGGAGTATATCGTTATTGATGGAGGGTCAACTGATAAGAGTGTAGAAATAATAAAAAAATATGCTGACAAAATTCATTATTGGGAATCGAGCCCTGATAATGGTCAGTCTGACGCTATTAACAAAGGTTTAAAACGAGCAACAGGAGAATGGGTTGCTTTTTTAAACTCCGATGATTTGTATGTTGATAATGCTTTGCATAAAATTGCAACAGTAGCCATTCAAAACCCTGATGCTCAATGGATTTGTGCTGGAATTCAATTTTTTAATGAGACCGCAAAGTTTAATATTAAGTTTGCAGAATTTTCTGAGAAAACGACCATAGCGGATTGGATCGATTATACAGCTTCTACTCCTCAGCCCGGAAGTTTCTGGAAGCGAGAACTTCATGATACTGTCGGATATTTAGATTCCACTTATCAATATGTATTTGATACAGAGTTTTGGATTCGACTAACTAATCATAAGACTCGATTCTATCACTTAAATAGTGTAATTGCCCATTTTCGTTTACACGATGCTAGTAAAACAATGACATCTAGAGTTCCTTTTTTAGAAGAGCAAAGATCCTTCTTAAATGTATTTGAACAGAACATTTCAAAAAAAGAGAAAAAGAGAGTAATAACTAAGTTGAACTATTTACATGCTGAGTCTGATGTAAAGCTTTCTCCTGAAACTAAAAGTTTGTCTAAATGGTTCACAAGTCTATATTTAGCTCCTAGTATTATTAAGAAACGGTTTTTTTGGGGCGCATTAAAACGTATCATTAGCTGATATGTGTGGAATATTCGGCCTTATTGATTTCAATCAACCTATCGATAGAAAATTATTTAAAACTGCAACGGACAGCCTTTCTCACCGAGGTCTAGATGACTCTGGCTATTATTTTGACAAAAACAATCCCATAGCTCTTGGTCATCGTAGACTTAGTATTTTGGATACCTCTCCACTTGGACACCAACCCATGTTCGATAAATCTGGCAGATATGGTGTAATATTTAATGGTGAAATATATAATTATCCTGATTTAAAAAAACGATTACAAAATCAATACAATTTTAAAGGAAATAGCGATACCGAAATTCTAATTGCAGGGTTTATTCATTGGGGAATCGATTATTTGGTAAATATAATTAATGGTATTTATGCTTTTTCAATTATCGATTTAGAAAAGCATGAGGTTTTCTTAGTGAGAGATCTAAACGGAATAAAGCCATTATATTTCTTACAAAAGAATGGACAACTTATGTGGGGCTCTGAGATAAAATCATTAAAAGCCTATGAAAATCAACTTACTATAGACAATACAGCTGTCTATGATTTTCTTACTTATGGTTACATCCCTCGTCCTAAATCCTATTATAAAGAGATCAAACAAGTTGAGCCGGCTTCATATATGCATTGGTCTTTTAACGATCTTGAGAACCCGAAATCAGTAAAATATTATTCATTTACCCCATTTGAGATTCAAAAAAGTATTTCAAATGAAGATGCTCAATTTGAATTTAAACGTTTAATTAGCAAAAGTGTTGAAGAACAGTTAATTAGTGATGTTCCCGTTGGGTTTTTTTTAAGTGGTGGAATAGATTCTTCCATTATTACCTATGAAGCTTCCAAATTCAGACAACCTCTTGACACATACTCTATTGGATTTGATGTTTCAGAATATAGTGAAACTGTATTTGCTCGAATTATTGCAGAACAAATTAAATCAAATCACCATGAGAAAATTGTTTCTGAAAAAGATGCACTTGATTTAATCAACTTATTCCCAACTTGGTTTGATGAACCATTTTCAGATACCTCAGCAATGCCAACTTATATTGTTTCACAATTTGCAAAACAGAATTCAACTGTTGTATTAACTGGTGATGGAGGAGATGAATTATTTGGGGGATATAATTGGTATCAGCACTTTTACAGTGATTTTAAACAACCATTACCATATAACAGTTTTAAAAAATGGGCTATTTCCCATAAAAAAGATGCTAATTTTATAGGTAAAATTGCACGTCGTCTATATCCGTTTTTTAGAAATGAATATGAGTTTTATGTTGAACTCATGAACGGTCTAATTCATTCTGAATTAGACGAATATAATTCCATTTTAGCCATACCAAAAGATTATGATCCGTATTGGTACATCAAGCAATTTGATGAACCTGATTTACCAATACGTACTAGATTTCAATGGATAGATTTCAACACTTATTTAATAGATGATATTTTAAAGAAGGTAGATAGAACTAGTATGGCTAATAGTTTAGAAGCTCGAGTTCCTTTTCTTACTAAATCAATTATTAACTTTGCCTTCAGTCTTCCTGAAAATGTTAGATTTCAAAATAATATGCTAAAAGGAATTCTTAGAGAAGCCTATGCCGATGTTTTTCCCGATGAAATTACTAAACGAGGAAAACGGGGATTTAGCATTCCTCAGCATAAATGGGGAAATCTCTTCGATTCTAAACAAAAAAGACCTAAATTAATCTTCGATCGATTTTATAGAGATTAATAAGAAATGGAAACAGTTTTAAAAGAAAAAGACAAGAAAGAGAAACCCTATTATGATGCTGTAATCTGTGTTAAAGACATGGAACAGTTTATTGAGGAAACCATTCAAAATTTGTTAAAAGCCGATTTACCTCCGAAGACAATTTGGATTATTGATGATGGAAGCTCAGATAAAACAGCAGAAAAAGCCGCTAAATTTGAGCAAGTTACCCTTATAAAAAATGGAAGAAATAAAGGGAAATCCTATTCTAGAAATCTTGGAATTACATCCTCAGAAGCTCCATTTATTCAACTCATTGATGCCGATGATTTAATCGCTCCAGAAAAAACAAGTGTTCAGCTAGACTATCTGATTCAACATCCACAAACTGATGCCGTTTATGGCGATTTACAGCATTTTATTGTAACACCACTTGGAAAAGAGTTTCGTCCAATTTTAACGTATAATCACGTCCCTGATATGTTAGGGCAGTTAATTCAGAAGAATATTTATGCTCTTCATAGTTTTTTATTTCGCCGATCGTATTTTGAAAAAGCAGGCTTAATGGATGAGAGATTACCAACATCACAAGATCGTGAACTCTGGATTAGAGCTCTACTAAGTGGTTGTAAGGTTGATTATTTACCAGGATGTTTATCTTTTTACAGGCGACATGAAACGTCAACAATTGCATCTCAGCAATCAATTGTTGCTAACTTTAATGCGCTGTCTGTATCAATTCATGCGAAAGTACTCTATTATTTCAAAGGTCGGAAATATGAAGAGTTAACTAGAACTTCGATACGTATGTTAGCGCGTAATAAAAACAGATATTTATTGCCAATGTCTGAAATCGATAGCCTCATTCATTTAGCTTATTCAGATTATGGTAAACTGATTCGTTTAGAACAAAACGAATTTTATAATGCACTAGAACAATTAATCGGTCCGAATTTCACTGAACGTCTATTACGCCCAAAATTCTGGTTAGATCATAAACTAGGCCGTTACGAAATAAAGTATTGAGAAGCAAACTTCGGATTTCTGAGAAATTTAGCTAGTAACGACGCTTTTAAAATCTCACCCTTCGTGATCAATGAAATTCGAAAATTGAGTGTTCAATCGAAGGGCTGAGTGTGACAGTATTCGGTACTAATTGAACTTTAGTCTAAATTATTAAGAGGGTGGTAAACTCTTGTTTTTTTAACATTTTTAGTAATCGACCACCTCTCGGTCTCCCTCCAATTTGAGTTCAGTTTTTTAAACTAATTTCATCTTGGAGGGAGAGGTTAGTTCCGAGTTTTGCGAAAAGAATGAACCTAGGCATAACTCGGTATCTCTCCCTTCGGTGGATTTGAAATTTTAAAAGTTCGATTAATCAATCGAAGGGAGGCGTAGGGTGTTAAATTAGTGCTACTAAACACAAAAAAAGCGTGATGCTTTCGCACCACGCTCTAACTAACTAACTAATAAAAGTCGATTCTATGTGTCGAATCTAGCGTTCTTCAGCAAGTGACCATTGTTCTGGTGAACGCCACATACTAGAAAGCATTAACTCGCGCATAAAGAAGAACTCTTTAGGAAGTTTATCATATAATTTTTCAAATAATTCTTCATGCGAAAGAATTTCTTTTTTCCATTGTTCACGATCAATAGCCATCAATTTATTGAAGTCTTCTTCACTGAAGTCTAGACCTGTCCAATCAATATCTTTGTATCTTGGCATCCAACCAAGTGGGCTTTCAACCGCTGATGTACGCCCTTTAACACGATCAATAATCCATTTTAAAACGCGCATGTTATCACCAAATCCAGGCCATAAGAAGGTTCCATCTTTGTCTTTACGGAACCAGTTTACACCAAAAATACGAGGAGGATTAGCAATATTACGACCGAATTGTAACCAATGATTGAAATAATCTGCCATGTGATAACCGCAGAAAGGAAGCATGGCAAATGGATCACGACGAACAGCGCCAATATCACCAAAAGCAGCTGCGGTCATTTCTGAACTCAGGGTTGCAGCCATATAAACGCCGAAATTCCAGTTAGACGATTGGTAAACCAATGGAACCATGGTAGAACGACGACCACCGAAAATGAATGCACGAATTGGTACACCTTCTGGATTATCAACTTCGGAATCAATTACAGGATTATTTATTGAAGGAGCTGTAAAACGACCATTTGGGTGAGCAACAGGTTGACCACTTGCAGGATCATGAACTTGACCTTTCCAGTTTGTTACGCCTTCAGGAGCAGTTTTTGTCATGCCTTCCCACCAAACATCACCATCTGGAGTAACTCCACAGTTGGTAAAAATGGTATCTTTTTTACACGATTCCATTGCATTGGGATTGGATTTATAATTCGTTCCTGGAGCAACACCAAAATAACCAGCCTCAGGATTAATTGCATACACACCATCTTTTTTAGGTTTAATCCATGCAATATCATCTCCAACTGTAGTTATTTTCCATCCATCAAATGAATCTGGTGGAATTAACATGGAAAAATTAGTTTTACCACAAGCAGATGGGAACGCAGCAGCTACATACGTTTTTTCGCCTTCTGGACTTTCTGCACCTAGAATGAGCATGTGTTCTGCTAACCATCCTTCGTCGCGAGCCATTGTGGAAGCAATACGAAGGGCGAAACATTTTTTTCCTAAAAGAGCATTACCACCGTAACCAGAACCATAAGATATAATCAATTTTTCTTCAGGGAAGTGGGTAATGTATTTTGTTTTTGCATTACAGGGCCATTTTGCGTCTTCAACTCCAGGAACTACAGGCGCACCAACGGTATGTAAACATTTTACATATTCGCCATCGCCAAGCACTTCAAGCACTTTCACACCCATACGGGTCATAATTTTCATATTGGTAACTACATATTCAGAGTCGGTAATTTCAACCCCGATTTGTGCAATATCAGAACCAACCGGACCCATGCTGTATGGAATAACATACAAAGTTCGTCCTTTCATACAACCTGCTAAAAGACCATCTAGAATCTCTTTCATTTCTTTAGGATCCATCCAGTTATTGGTAGGGCCTGCATCGGTTTTGCGAAGTGAACAAATATAGGTTTTGTCTTCAACACGAGCTACGTCTGATGGATCTGAAAAACAAGCAAAACTGTTTGGACGTTTTTCTTCGTTTAATTTTATGAAAGTGCCTTTGTCAACTAATTTTTGGCAAAGTTGTGCATATTCTTCATCTGAACCATCACACCAGTAAATTGCTTCAGGTGTAGTTTTTTCAGCGACTTCTAGAACCCAATTTTCAAGATCTTCATTGTTTAAATGGGCAGGTTTATTGATTTCTTTAATCATGGTAACTTCAGGTATTTTTTTTGATTTTAACATAATTCTAAAATGTATTAAGGGTTAGGTTGGATTAATTTTTCTTACATCGCTAATTTAAGACATCGTACTCTTAATTATAGTGTATTATATAAAAATAAGGCTAAAATCGTTGTAAGCGTTTCCAGAAAAATTATAAAAAGGCTTATTACTAAGAATAGGCGTTTTTTTTAAGAGATGTTAATGCTAATATCTTACAATACTTTGCTTTAATTTGTTAATCCATTTATTAACCTTTAAAAATGAGAAGAATGTTACAAAAACTATTTAAATGTACTTGCTTTCTCTGAAAGCGTTTTTCCAGTCAAATTTAAGGGATAATTCAATGCAAATAAACTTAAAAAAGATATTCTTATAAAATAATCTGTTTAAAAAAGTATTTCTGAGAGTTTTTGAGATTTGTTCGTATTCTGAACTGCCACATAACTGTAAAATGCTCCCTTTTAGATTAAAAATAGAATTTAATAGTCAAGGTATTCACCTTTCTTTGTGAGAACATGTTTTCCCTTGGAATTCGATTCTGCCTCGAAGTTTGTTCCGCAATTAGGTTGAGTTTGTGGTATAACTTCGAGATAAATCTTATTCAAAGTTCACGTGTTCTTTCAGAGAGCGATATAGAGGGTGGAAACAAAGAGGTATTTTTTTTCATAAATTCCCATCACGATTCAGTTTTGTAGAGATTTACTTCAAATAGCCTGATACAATTGGAAGAATATGGCTCTGACTGTACTAGCACTTTGGAGTCAAAAGCACAATAATCAATGAGTTTATTCTTATAAAAGGCAGAAACCAATAGGGAATCATAGTGTTGATTTTGTACATAGAAGTGCAAAGCTAATTATAGAAGTTGATGGGGATTCTCTATAAGGAAAAGAAGAATATGACTCAAAATGAAATGATTTTTTAATTAGTCTAGGTTTTAAAGTAATGCATTTCACAGATTAAGGAGTATTACAAGATACAGATTCTACTTTTGGACTTCGTTTCGAAACAAACTTCACTGGTTTTTGCAAAAAAAATCATTTGTTCCCCATAACAATTCGAAGAACCTCGTAGTACTTACTCGCTTTATTATCTTTTTACGCCATAAGCACTTCTTTTATATAGGTTAAGTTCTAAGGCTGAGATGCTGGGTCGGGGCTTAGCCTTACGAAATGACGTATATGAAATAATAACATTTTTTTGCGAATAGGTTATTGTTTTTATTTATTTTTCTTGCAAAATTCAACCTTATTAAAATTTAATAAACTTTACAAAAGGTCTAAGTCCGAAAGTTGAGATACTAATTCTATAATAGATGCCATCAATGAGGAAATACATCATTAAATAATAAATACTTAAGTTGATTGTCAATAGACCACCCTCGAGGTCTCCCTTCAATTCTAGTTCAATTTCAAGATTAAATTCATTTTTGAGTGTGATGTTAGTTCGGAATGTTGTGAAAAAATCGAGTATCCGTTTTCTCAAATTTTCCTTTTCTGCTTTAATTATCATTATTTTTGACTCGAAAAGTAAATAGAATAGACTTAACATTAAATTTTAGGCGTTCAAACATGGCAACAGTACAACTCGGTTTAATTCAAACTTCTGGTTTTGTTGAACCTCAAAAAAATGTAGAAAATCATCTTAAACTTATTCGAGAAGCTGCCGCAAAAGGCGCACAGATTATTTGTCTTCAAGAAATGTTTACAACTATTTATTTTTGCCATGAAGAGAATGAAGACTATTTTACTTTTGCCGAGTCCATTCCAGGATCAACTAGTGAGAAAATGCAAGAAATTGCGAAAGAACTTGGTGTTGTTCTTATTGTGCCCTATTTTGAAAAAAGAGTACCTGGCATTTATCATAATACCGCAGCTGTAATCGATGCTGATGGATCGTATTTGGGGAAATACCGAAAAATGCACATTCCCGATGATCCCGGGTTTTATGAAAAATTCTATTTTACTCCTGGAGATAATGGTTTCAAAGTTTTTAAAACAAAATATGCGATAATCGGGGTTTTAATTTGTTGGGATCAATGGTTTCCAGAAGCCGCGAGGTTAACAGCAATGAAAGGTGCTGAAATCCTTTTTTATCCAACTGCTATTGGCACTCTTGAACACGAATCGGAAAAAGAAAAACAAACATTTAGAGATGCTTGGCAAACAATTCAACGCTCTCATAGTGTTGCAAATGGTTGTTATGTTGCAAGCGTAAACAGAGTAGGTGTTGAAAATGGCACAAAGTTTTGGGGGCATTCATTCGTTTCGGCTCCTTTTGGTGAAATTATTGCTCAAGCAGGAGAAAGTGAAGAGATTTTAATTTCGGAAATTGATTTAGCAAAAATGGATAATCAACGCAGAATGTGGCCTTTTTTTAGAGATAGAAGAATTGATGCTTTTTCTGATTTAACAAAACGCTATTTAGTAGATTAAAAAGTAGGTCGTCTATTAATCTGATGCTGATTTAAATTTGTAGCAATGGCTGCTTGCATTTTCTAAATTGAATTATCAAGAAATTATCTTTGGAAACGCAGATAACCCGAGATCGGGATAAGAAATTAAAATAAAAACAGGTAAAAATAAATTATGTCATGCTGGGCTCTGACCCAGAATCTCTGCATATAATTATATTAAATTCGAGATAGCATATCATGATTTTCCAAATCGTTTCACATTGCCTTTGGTATCATGGCGAAACCAAATCACATTCTACAGTGTTTATTTAGGGTTTTGATAATTCTATTAAACTTTTATCCGAACTCTGGTTCTTAGAAAATTCTCACTTAAACGGATCTGACCAACGTTCATCCGTTGCTATACTTTCATCACTCAAAGTTTTCAGAAACGCTACAATTGCCTGAATCTGATCAGAGGAAAAGTTTAAACGAATAGGAGTTCCATTGCCACTTCTTAAGGCGGGAGCTAGATTTGGGTGATTTTTAACACCAGAGTTATAATGTTCCACAACTTCTGTTAAGGTACTAAAACGGCCATCATGCATAAATGTAGCTCGATCTGCAATATTTCGTAAAGAGGGAACTTTAAATGCTCCTAAAAATTTGTTGTTGGGTATAGCCTCATACACTCCCAAATCTGACGTTGATAAAGCATCTAGCCCATTATTGGTAGCCCCTGGAGCTGGATTAATAAATGCTTCTGTAGTATGGCAGCCAAAACATCCACCACCGCCATTCGTTACTGATCTTATGAATAGTTGTTTCCCTAAATTTTCTTGGGCTGTAAAGTTTGGAAAATCAGCTCCCATGCTTGTTACTTGGGCACGTCCTACATCGTATTTGGAATTGAAACTGACCATACTGCGTACAAATTGGGCTAATGCATTTGCAATTCGTTCATTGCTTACTTCGGAATCACCAAAAGCTTGTTTAAATAAAACTTCATAATAGGTTTCTGCTTGCACTCGTGAAGAAATTTCAGCAGCTGTTAATCCCATTTCTGTTTCATCCTGAATAGGTTTTAAAACTTGTTCTTCAAGTGTAGCTGCTCGTTCATCCCAAAAAAAACGTCCACGATTATAATAGCGGGCAAATATTAAGCTCATTGAATGTCTGCGAGTATTTCCGTGTTCAAAACCTTTACTTAATACTCGTGAATCTGAAAACCCATTTTCTGCTTTATGACAATTACCACAAGCTACTGTTCTATTTCGACTTAAATTTTTGTCATAAAATAAAACTCTTCCTAAAGCCGCCCCTGCATTGGTTACAGGATTAGATACAGGTGTATTATCGTGATCAGTTATTCTAGTTGGTAGCGGACCTCCGTCATTAGTTAGAAAGTAAGATGGAAGAACAGGGTTATAATTTAAATTAGTAGAAACCATGGGTTCTTGATCTACTGACTGCTCATGATTATCACATGAAGTCATGAATATTATTAAACTGATAAGGGATACTATCTGAATAAAACGAAATGGAATCATGTTGAACTCTCTTTGTACAATTAAAGATTTAATTAATTTGTTGAGAGTACACTAGCAATGTAAAAATCCCCTAAAGCTTACTTGTTATTATGCAAAAAAGGTGTTACTGTACATTACTTTGATTCACTTATCTATGAAAAATAACTGTTTATCCACAAGTACAAAAAATTCCTTGTATTACATGTAAAAAATTCCGATAATTAAAATAATTTAATAAAAGTGCATTCATAGAGTCAAATTCAATAGTTGCTTCAGACGGCATAATATTTGAATAGGCAATCATAAGTCATTAAAAATGGCTTAGTTCACATAAATTATCCATTAACTTTTGGATGTTAGGTTAGGTAGGCTGATATGCTAAAACATAAAGCAACCCTCATCAAGATTGTAGTGTTGATAACAATCAGCATAGTTGTCTTGACTGGTTAATTATTAATCAGATTTTGGCTGAAAAGAAAACTTTTCAGCCTTTTTTTTGTGATGTAAAAAGAAATGATGGAGTAATTTTGAATGTTAAAATGTTATATCGACCGAAGATAAGCCCAAATCTTAGATACAAAAGCAAGAAATGCAAACGAATCGAAGTTATACCGTTAATAGTCAAGTTTTTTTT
>CAZNTR010000114.1:0-12430 GCA_964575925.1 uncultured Chitinophagales bacterium | reverse complement strand
CATTTATTTCAAGTACAGTCGATGTTCCAAAATCTACACTTGTACCTACACGATTCATATCTCCCTGTAATTTCAAAGTTGTATTGGTTGCTCCATTCAAGGTACCCGCATTTAATGTTAAGTCATTTGAAACCGTTACGGTTCCATTTTGAGCTAAATTTACAGTACCATCGGTTAGGATAAAATCTCTATTTATTGTAACAGTGAATCCATTTGCAAATGTAAGTGAACCATCTTCTATTCTAATATCTTCACAAATATTCACATTATTTGATACCATTGTTTTTGATCCAATTCCATTTAAAAGCAAATTACGAACCAAGTTGGTTTCATTTAAAACGGTGTAATTTCCTGTTCCACCATATTCTAATGCCCCTCCACCACTAACACAAGATGTAAAAAAGCTTGCATAATCACCTACAGGTAATGCAGCATTGGTTGAATTGCTATTAATTCGAATTGTGCCCGATCCGCTAACTTGACCTAAACTATGACCGTTAGTACCAGCCGCAACAAATATAGTGGCATTAGAAGGAATTGTTGTTCTTGAGAACGTTACATTAGAAACATTTAAAGTTAATGTTGATGCATCTTCTAAAGTGATAAGACCTCCGGTAATTTCAGCACTATAATCTGTGGGACGAATTTCACCATCACAACTTCCGTCCCCATTAGAATCAAAACAATAATTGGCAGGATCGTTCACATTACCATTGCCCGTGTTATTATCATATAAAATGGCCACAAATTCATCTGGAATTGTGGCAGGATCACCAGCAAAATACTCACCTGAGAAGTTTTCATCATTTGTTAATGAATCTACAGGCACAGAAATTGGCATATTAATGGGAATGGTGATTAAATTTGTACCAGTATTTACTGTACCGATTCCATCACTAACGCCATTATCTGAGTCAGCAAAAAAAGCAAGTGCTCCCAAATAACTCGATTCTGGATCGGTTCCAATTACTTCATCATCATAATTAAAAATAAGATCTGCTTCGAATCCTGTTAAATCTGAGGAATTCACAAGCCAATAGTATTGCAAAATAGCATTCTGAACAGCTGGGCTTTCTGATAACATAATTGGAGCAACGGAGTTTCTAGGTCGCACACGAACAGAGCCACTAGTTGAGCCAGAAGTTCCACTTGCAGCTGTTGAAAAACTGATTTTAGCTGGTGTATATCGTGTTTCTTCACCAACAGGAAAGGTAAAATCAGTAGTTGTACTTGCATTAAATTCCTTTTCAACACCAAAATCGATGATAGAACTATTCGTTTGTATCTGATTGGTTTCACTAAAATTAGCAAATTCTGACCCAAATACACCTTCAGATGCAGCATCACCAACTATTTCACTATTTGGCGAAAACACGAATAAAGCTGGTCCAATATCAATTACCCCATTGTCTAAAACCAGGCGATTGTTTAAACGAAACTCCTGACTCACATCTGGTAGCGCAACTCCAGAAGCATTATCTATTATAATATTGCCAAATACAGCATTACCATCTGTTTTTAATAGTTGTTGTGAAGATCCGTTAAATAAGACACCATTTATGTTTGAATTAGAAGGAGAAGCATGCGTTCCATTATTTGTAAATTGCTGACCAGTAAAGCTGCTTATATTTCCAGCGTCATTCAATGTTCCTGCTAATAAATCAAACTTGGCTCCACTCACTAAAATATCACTTCCTAATTCCAGTGTTCCCAAACCATTTTTAGTAAAATTGAAAAATGGAACTGTTGTGGTACCACTTAATGTATTGGTTTGTGAATTTGCAACTGTAAACGTTGTTGTGTTAAGACTAGGGGTATAACTCGAAGTACCTGTTAAAATAAAATCTCCCAATAAGGTCAAATTTAGATTATTTGATTGGAATTCAATATCATTTTGAACTAATAAATCTCCATTAATTGTAAGAGGTCTGGTTTGTAACTCTACAGTTTCACTTCCAACTCCTGCTGTACTTTGAAGAGTAACATTATTTAATGCTATGGTACTATTAATGCTAAAATCCTTATCGTTATTGGTTAGATTAACAATAATAGTTGAACCGCTCAAGTTTGATGAAGTCGGTTCTAAGAGTAGAGATGCTATCGTTGGAGCAGTACCATAGTTATTATCACTAAGAAGGGTAATTGTTCCACCTGTATGAGTAAAAGAGCTTCCTGAATTTAAAATCTCTAAAACTCCACGCGAAGGTTCTCCACCCGATCCTTCTCCAATAAATAGATTTCCTGCTGTTACCTGTAAATTCAGAATACCAGATGAAGAGAAAGTGGTCCTTCTTATTTGAGTTCCAACTCTTAGCTCAGACGCGGCATTTTTAATTGTAATTGTAGCTGAACCTCCAACTGAATATTGTATAAAATTATTGTTAGTTCCGTCTGCAAAATCTGCATCGCCACCAGAAAGAATTAATGGACCATCTAGTTCTATTCCTGTATTGGCTCCGGTTACAGAGACTATACCTTGTTTAACTTCTAGTCCTGCCGAACCTGATGAACTTCTTGGGTTTGAAGTGTTTGGAATGCTGAAATTACCAGTTGAAGCATCGGAAAGGATAATTGATATTCCTGGATCGTTTAAAATTAGAAGTCCATTTACTAATTCAACAGGTTGTTGACCGATTCCTGATGGATTAGGAAAAGAAACATCGGTCGCAAATTCAAAAGTTGAACTAATTGAGGTTCCTTTATCTATGACCAAGCTATATAATGTTGGATCGGCACCAGATACAGGTTCAAAGCGGTGAGTCCCTGCCCCTTTTAGAGTGAGTTCTACATAATCTTTATTATCTGCTGAATACAATTGAAGACCTCCACCAGAACCTACATCTTGAGTAATATTCCCATAAACTATTAAATCACTCTTATTTTGCGTTGTATTAGGGTTTGCCACTCTAACAATCGCCTGTGCATTCTCTAGCCTTAAATTCCCAAGGATTTCAATGGTTCTTGAAGCGTTGTTTGGATAGTCAATTCTCCCATTACCACCACTATCGTTACCATGTACATTACTTCTGAAAATTTTCAAATCTCGGTTAACAGTTATGTCTCCAGTCGCTCCAGAACTCAGAATAAGATTGATATCACCAAGAAGCTCAAAATCTTGTCGTACGGTTAAATTTGTTGATAATTCATAATTCCGATCTTTTCCTCCCCATCCATCAGCTGAAATTAATAGATTCGGTACTTTACTTGGAACATTATTGTACACACCACTTTTTGTTTCATATAGGAAATAAGAAGAATCTTGACGAACAAAATCTCCAATGTCAATTGTCGATAAATCGGGATCAGCTTTACTTCCTCCCCATCTCATCCAAATAATACCTTCACCCGAAACAACACTTCCATTAAGTTGAGCTCCAGCATCATTGATTACAAGTGTTGGTCTGAATTGGAAATTATAGGCGTATTGTCTAGCTGTTGGATTTCCCGATGCATCTTTCATCTGATTAAAACGAATTTCGGCAAAATCAACACTAATGCCGTCAACAGCTATACCATGAGGGGCGCCATCAGTACCTCCAGGATCACCAAATGGAACCCAGCCAATAACGGCAATATCACCTGCTTGAGGAAAACTTCCAGCGACAGGTTGTCTTGTATCATGAAGCTCATAATCATCAATTGTAGTGTTACCATCGATATCGCTTGGAGCAAATGTCCAGTTATTGCCATTATTCCACTTTATCGTAAATCCGTCTCCTGGACGTCTGGTATAATAAACTTTTGGTTCACCTTCAAATTTAGTGAGAACCCCTGCTGAATAATTTGCTTCTACTAAATCGAATCCACCTGCTGGATTTGCGTCAAAGCTAGAACCGTTCCAAATATTTCCCCAGAAGAATATTTCAATATCTTGTGCTCCATTATTTCGAAAACCAGAACTTTCTAGCGCACCAGTTTTTAGCTCATAATTTCGAGTGTAAGGAGAAGAATCTAAAATCCAAGCTGGATTCCATATTTGTGCATCATTATCTATCATCTCTACATCGTTGGAACCATCTGGAATATCTATTTCAGTTACTGTTGCACGGAATCGTTCCACTTTGGGAACGGTTCCAAACCCTTCGTGGCGTACTCTGAAATAACGATTCAATACATCGTTTCCTAAGGGGTGTGGCCCAGCTGTTTGCAATTGACTATTAACCACATTTACTGTGATATAACCATCATCTGTAAAGCCACCTGCGGCTAAGCGGATATTCATTGGTGAATATTGCGAGCCAGGGTACGCATTCGTTGTGCCAGTTCCTATTGGGAAAAAATATACATTTGAATTGAACGTTGGATTACCTGCATCAGTATCTGCTAGTCCGGGATTATTTGCAGCAGGAACATAAAGCGATAATCCACCATCAGAAGGATTACCATCCATAATAATCATATCTTCAACACTAAAATCATCAGCGACAACCTCAGCTGAATTCAATGAGAACACGAGCTTGTCAACTTTTAAATTGTTTGAGCCTATGTTAATTCTTCCGTATTTGTAATGAAGCCTTTTTACATAGACATCACTTGTGAAGGCAATAAGACCATTGCCAGAATTAACTCTTAGATTTCCAAATTCGGCTCCATCTATAGTCGTAATCGTCCTAGTTGCTCCAGTTGTTTCTTCACGCATCTTAACTTCGGCGTTAATTGGATCTGCATCAACACCTAGAATGCCTTTATTGGTTACTTCACCATAAAGTCGAAGACTATATTGAGTTAAATCAACAGAACCCTCCTCAAGTACAAAATTATTAGCGACTTTAAGGATATTATTTCTTGTGTCGTTGATATTTTTGTTTCCTGCTCCATCAGAAATTAAAGCGGTACTGCCAGCATCATAGGAAGTTCCAGTAGCGGCAAGAGTTAGAATTTCACCAGATTTATCTATGGTTAAATCATACAAAGGAAGCTCCCAATTGGTATAAGGCGTATCTCCTTCTGGGTCTATATAACCTGTTAAGCTTAAATCATACGTTGTTATATCACCGATAGTAAGTGTAGAAGCTAAGGTTCCATTAAAAGTAATTTTTGAACTTCCAGCGTTATCTGCGTTTCCACTAAAGACATCAAGAACTGTACTGTTTTTTATTGTAAGATTTCTCCCAACTACAAGATTAGCACTAACCCCAGCTGGAGATAAATCTAAAAAAGTTCCATAGGTATCATTACCACTTGTTCGTAATGTCCCAGTTTCAATGATGAGGTCGTTTAGAATAACAAGATCAGGATCTGTGATCGTTTGTGGATCACTTCCTACTGCACTTGTACCTGAACGTACTGAGATTATAGCTGTACTTGCAGTCGAATTTGTAGCATTCGTTAAATTCATGTTAAAGAATGGTGCTCGAGATGTAATTCGTGCTTCTCCGTCATTTGTGGAAGTTACATTTACTGTTCCTCCTGTTACGCTATAATTATCTGGAGTAGAATTGATAAAAATCGATCCTTGATCATTATCTGAAGGCTCTGTAACATGTAAAACTCCACCTGACATTACGAATACATTCCCAGTATAAGTTAATGAAAACGTGTAATAATTAGCGTTTGGATTGGTATTGTTGTAGGTAATTCCACTAGGACCTAGAATACCTGAAAAATCACCTACGGTTACTTCGCCTCCATTTTGTTCATAACCACCAACTGCCGATGCTCCATCAACCGAGGTGCGGAATTGTGAAATATAAACTGTTCCTCCATTTGTTCGTAACGTTCCGTTATCTCTTGTCGTTATTCCACTTCCTGGTTGAGAAACTAAGGTTCCAGATTCAACAAGGATTAAACCATAAGGTACAATTGCAGGTCCAGTTTGCTTTCCAACAAAAGCTCCATCTATAATAAGTGCCGCATTTTCTGAAATATTGTAGTTTCCTGCCCCACCGTTTATAGGCTCCACATTACAATATAGTCCTAGTCTTACAGCACCTGATATCAAGCCCAAAGCATTGGTATTCGTTACTAATTGCGATGTAAATCCATGTCCCTGATTAGCAAAGCCCAATAATTTAAAATTTCCATTTACTGATGCTTCTATACTAAGTTCTATAGCCTGATTACCTTTGTCGATTTCAATTCGATAAAAATTGGTCGGTCCATTACAAATGATACTTTGAGCATCTACTGTATTCAAAAAAATGAGATCTACTATACCATCTGTGGCTTCTGAGTTAACTGTTTGTGTTACTCTTTGGGTGAATGATGTAATGTTGGAACCATTATTGATGAAATCTCCATCAATCTGAAATTGATGTCTTTGATTTGCAGTACCAGTAGTGATTTGACCATTAATATTGATATTTACATCTCCATTAATTAACAAATCAAGATTTGTATTGGAAACATTCCCAAATGTTCCTCCTTCAAATGTTTCTGCATTATCTGAATGAATTTGGAAATTCCCTCTTGTCACAATAAGATCACCGGTTTGAGCTATATCTCTTTGAAGAATAGCTCTGTCATCCGTATCGCCCATATTGATTTGTAAGTTCTTGGAAATCCCTCCAGAAGCGGTAGCTGTAATGCCAGTAAAATTATCACTAAATAAAAACGGAATATTATTCGAACCTGTATTTATCTCAATCGTCCCACCAAGCAAAGGATCTGCAAAGTCAACGTAATTTCCATCTGGTAAATTTTCTTCAAAGACATCATTTGTTCCAATACCATCTCCATTTTCATTTCTTACCCCAGTCATAAATAAGGTTCCACCTCCCGAAATATCAGTAAAATTGTGCCCCGAACTTGATAATAAATCTACACTAGAACCTGTTCTAATTGTTAAAGAAGCAATTGTTATTGAATTAAGAATTACAGAACTGCCATCTAACATTGAAACAGAATGAGCATTTCGAATGATTACATTGTCTAAAACACCAGGTATTAACGATGATGGATTTACAAACGCTGGTGCGGTTGCTCCATCTAGTGTCCATGTATTTGAATCGCCCCACTCTCCTGTTTGATAGCTATACCATATTTCCTGCCCTTTTACATCAGAAAACAAAAATATAAAACTACTTAAGATGGATAGAAATAAAGTGATAACTTTCATTTTTATTCAATGATTTTAGAAATTAGTTACTCAATGACGCTCTCATTATCAACTAATAAACAGAATACTTTAGATCAAATTTTGAACTGTCTTAGAAAGTTTTATAATATACTATAAAAATATGCTATTTACTATACTATTATTAGAGATTTAAAATCTTTTAACTCAATTATTTTAACGTAAATAAACTAAGGGATAAAAATAGTTTTTTTAAAGCAGATTTAATTTGAGCACCCAATTTGCTACTATTTAAGTTATTTATTCTATCATCCATTATAATCTTTTCCATCCACAAAGGTCTTGTGTTTTTACCAATTGTATTTGAATTAATTTTCTTAGTGACTTTAACGTTACTATTCGATTTAAAAGTTAGGCTAGCTTATAAATTATCAGTAAAAGTGGTGCAAATTGAAAATCAAATCACCTCTAAAGTATTCATTGAAACGCAATCAAGTTAAGATAGATACTAAACTGATTTCAACATTCAAACTCATCTTCTGTTTTTAATGATTTTATTTAATTTCATATCACTTTATAAAATTAGTAAGCTCTATTATTTAAAGAAAAGTCCATTACATAAACTTTTTTAATAATTGAACATCTTCTTCCCACAGAAGTAGTTGTTATATATACGATTGTTGAGTTTTAAAAATTCGTATTATATGTGGAGAACCTGTTTTTGTTGTTTCCATTTATAAATCAACTTCTTGACTTTTAATTGCGGATTCCATCCATTCTCTTTCTTGTTTAATTAGTCTGTAATCAACCATTTCCACTTTATTTTATAGAGTAATTGGTTTTGATAACTAAAAATGTTATCGTTAACATATAACTAGGCGAAGTTGATTGAGTCGATATGCTTTCAATTCAGCCTTACTTTTGAATCACCTAATCTAGCGTTTGGTATGCTTCTATTTATAATCTCATTACTCTTATTCAAACAAACAAACTATTATATAAGTTCATCTGATGGAAATGATGAAAATTCAGGTTTGAGTTCTTCATTAGCATGGAAAACACTTTCAAAAGTAAATACGTTTGATTTTGCCCCTGGAGATTCTATTCTTTTTAAAACTGGGGATGAGTTTATTGGTCAGCTTTTCATTAAGGTCTCAGGAGCTGATGGAAAACCAATTACATACGCAAGTTATGGAGATACTGAAAAACCTATTATAAATTCAGCGCCTTCAGAAGGTGGTTCATTTGAAGCATCTGTTCTTATTCGCAATAAGTCGAATATTATTTTCCAAGATATTGAAGTAACTAATAATAGAATGGTAAAACGGACAGCATCGAATGCAGATTATACCTTACCTATTCAAAGTGATCAAAGAGCTTTTGGTATTCATGTGTTTAATAACAGCGATTATTCAATGAGAAACTTGATAATCAGAAATGTGACCGTTCGTGAAGTATTTGCAATTACTACGGCTGGTGTTGATTTCGATGATTTACAGGTTGCAGGGATTTTTTTTCAAAGTACTCGAACAAATTCACCTAAAAACATTAATTCAGTATTGGTTGAAAATTGTTATATAACCTTAACAGGAAAATTTGGAATATGGGCGCAACATGCTGGTGCTGCAATTGGTGTTGGTAATGATTCCTTAAATAGAAATAGTAATCTTGTTTTCAGAAATAACCATACCTATAAAACAGGTGGATCTGGCATAACACCTGGCAGTTCTTACAATGTTCTTATGGAAGGCAATACGTTTGAATATCCTGGATCTGATGCAGATGAAAGAATGGCAAAACGAGGAAGTGGGGCTTGGTTTTATAACTGTAAAAATGTACTTGCCCAATTTAATAAAACCTTACACGCAAGAGGCCCTGCCGATACGTATGGTATTCATATTGATCATACTAATACAAATATTTTTGTTCAATATAATTATACAGAAGACAGTGAAGGTGGCTTTATCGAGATTTTAGGAAATAATGATATCTCTGTTTATCGATATAATGTGAGCGTTAATGATGGAATTCGCACTAATGCACGTTCTCTTTGGATTTCGGATTATGCAGGTACGAGTAGAAACATTCGTTCAAATAACAATTATATTTACAATAATACTATTTTTGTTGGAAGTAATCGTAATCCTGGAATATTATTGAGAGGTCTAGACACCTATATTTTTAACAATTTATTTTATGTAGCTGATGGTGGCTCTATTGGAAAAGATGAATGGGTAAATGACATTTCTGCTGGTAGTGAACTCATGGTTTCGAATAATTTATTTTTTGGGAATATTGGATCTGGATTTTCAAATCTTGATAAAAAAAAAGTACAAGCTGACCCCCTTTTTGTTGATGCTGGTGCAACTCATACAGATGGGTATCAACTCGATAAATCTAGTCCAGCTTTTGAAAAAGGTTTAGTTTTTTCAAAAATTCCATTTCCAAATGCAGGTTATGGAATTTTCGAAAATGTGCCCAAATTTCCAGAAACTGACCTTTATGGCAATCCCATTCAGGTAATAAATAATTCGGTAACCATTGGTGCATTTGCGGGTGAAACTAGTGCTGTTTCCATTGAAAATGAAACCAAAGCGAGTCTTAACCTGTTTTTGAATCAAAATTATCCGAATCCTTTTAACCCTTCATCTGTAATTTCGTTCACTTTACAAAAACAAAGTTTTGTTGAGTTAGCTGTTTTTGAAATTAATGGGAAATTGATTTCTACGCTTACCCGTTCTGTTTTAGGCGCAGGTGAATATCAAATGCAATTTGATGGTTCTGATTTGTCAAGTGGAATTTATTTGTACAAACTTACGGCAGATGGTCATACTCAATCTCGCATGATGACGATAATTAAGTAATCCAATTTTATTGAAATATAAGATGCATAAAAATAAAATAGCGCCTGCGTCCTCGCTGACATCCTTTTTTTTAAATCATTGCGTTGCTAAGCTCTTCATTTCTTTTTTATTTGGTTGTAAGCGAAGACGCTTACTTTTTTTTTAAACACCAGCGTGGACGCTGTCGCTATGATTTATAGACATCCATACTTAGGGCTTCATTTACATATGATAATGGAATTTTCTCTTGTTCAAGACGCCAATTATTGGTTTTTAAAAGCTTGTAAACAGCTAGCTCATCAGATAGTAAATTTAAACCAATTGAAATCGAACTCGGTGTTCCTGCATCATTTTCAAAAAATAAGTCAAACGTTTTCTGATCCATTAACATACTTTTAACATGTGAGAAATACCCTCTGAATTGGGATAATATTTCAAAACCCTGAACGTCAATATCACCCCAATAAAAAAGGTTCACATTTTTGAACCACGCCACATTTTTTAGATTTATAACACCATAACCACCTCCAAATACAGCTATTGTTTTCTTCAATTCTGGCAGGGTTAATGTCGTGTAAAGTGAAGTCTTGTTTTCAACAATAATTACCTGTTGAATTGGTAAATTTAGTTGTTCAAATTGACTTATCAGAATAGCTAAATCATCTAGCCCTGAAAAATATGTAGCGCTAATCGCTTTATCGAGAATTTTAAAACGAACTTGTGGCTCAGCGAATTTCAAATTAAACCGTTTTTCGAACTTTGTCTCTTTTTCATTCAGATAATCTGAAAGTAAAACGTTCAATAAATCTTTAAGAATACTCTGATATAGCTCAATGAATTTGGTATGAACAGCAATTGGTAATTCTCTCACAAATAAGTTGGGATTAGGATTATCTTTAAAATACTGGCAAACTAAAATAAGATTGTCCCATTCCTTAGAGTATATAATTATTTTTGATGGATTTTTAAGCACCCATTCTTTTAATTCAGGTAGTTCTGAACAAATATTTTCTGCATTTATTTTTAATTGTTCTACTTCTTTTTCCTTTCCTAAATATTTCAAATAGTCTTTTTCTGATTCAAAGTAAATTGAAATGGGCAGATCTTGAATTCCTAGATAGTTAGTTTTTACTTTTTGAAAATCAAGTGTATATCCATATGCCCTTTTTTCTTTTGAATGACTCAAAATCAGTTCTAGTTCTTTTTCAAATTCAGATAAGGAAGACTTTGAATATGTTTTATCTCCCCGAATAATTAGTTTTGTAAATGGGATATTATCTAATAGATTTTGCAGGACCGAATTGTATTTTCGCTCTGCTTTTACTTTTATTTCAGCTGGACTAATCATTATTTAAGAACTTAGTTTTTTCGTCTTTAAATTGTTCAATGGGCATATCATATAACCATGAATATTTTTCATCTTTCCTTTCAACAAAATGAACAAATGAAATGTCATTTTCTACAATATGAATATTATCGCTTGGTGTCACCACTAATAATTGAAGATGTAATTGTTTACAAAGTGTAATCAAATATCTTGCTTTATCTTCATCTTGAGCCTTGAATGCTTCATCAATGGCTATAAAACGAAACGAATTACTTTGTAATCCTTCTTTAGTTAATCCAAATTGATAAGCTATAGCTGAACCTAAAATAGTATAGGTCAATTGAGCTTTTTCACCACCTGAAAGCTGACCCATATTCTCGTAAGTTTTAAATTTTGCGTTAGTTTCTTTATAAAATTCTTCTGCTTTATAGGTAAACCAAGACCGTACATTCATTACTTTTTTTCGCCAATCTGCATTTTCCAATTTCGAAATAAATGGCTCGATATTTGCGTAAAAATGATTTTTCCGTCCATCAATGGAAGTCTCCATTTCTCTAATATTTGGGATAGCTTTTTGAAGTAAAGCTCGAAATTCTTTTACTTCATCGCTAATTCTGTTTGGTGTAACAAGTTGAATATAGGTTTTAAAATCCATTTCTCTAAAATCGATTTCTTTTAAGGATTCATTTAAAAGACGAATATTATCTTTTAGTGAATCGGACCAATTTTCAAAAAAATATCTGAAATTACCTACTTTATTCGTAATGGTTTCTTGTAGATAATCATTGAACTTCTTTTCAAATTTTGGCAAATTATCGTCAACTAATTGTTTTAAAAAGATTTCATATTCACCAATAAATTCTAAGTTGGTTGAATCTGGAAGACGGCTTACATCCGATCGCCAATCTCTAAATTTTGCGGTTATTTCTTCAGAAGGTTGTTTAAACGCATTTATTTTTAAAATGACTTCTCGCTCATTTTGTTGTTTATCTGTGCGTTGCTCACTAATTCGTTTTGTATTTTCTTCCTGAAATAATTTTTGTTGAGACTCAAGTGAATCGTAGTCTATATCCATTAAAGTAGGATTTTTTTGCTCAAATTCAGAGACATCTTTATCACCTAAACTATTTAGCAGTTCTTGACTTTCAGAAAGTTCCAATTTTATTCTGTTACCCTTTTCTTCTATTTGGAAGATTTCCCTGTCTTTACTTTTTATCTCGATTTCACTTAATCTTTTCAGTTTAT